>JAOASJ010000070.1 GCA_030158725.1 Bacteroidia bacterium | reverse complement strand
CAACCCATAAACCGAAGGTTTATGGGTTTTTTAACGCCAAAGAAATTCACCAAGCTGCTCTGGGCTTGAGTGAATTTAAGCAGGCGTTAAAAAACAAGCTGCGAAGCAGATTGGGTTGCGTTTCAAATTGAAGCCAACCCCTTCAGAGATCACGCAAGTAATCTCATTGGAAACCACCAAGCTGCTCTGGGCTTGAGTGAATTTCAGCAGGCGTTAAAAACAAGCTGCGAAGCAGATTGGGTTGCGTTTCAAATTGAAGCCTCCTCCAATAGAGATCACGTTAGTAATCTCATTTGAAACCACCAAGCTGCTCTGGGCTTGAGTGAATTTAAGCAGGCGTTAAAAAACAAGCTGCGAAGCAGATTGGGTTGCGTTTCAAATTGAAGCCTCCCCAATAGAGATCACGTTAGTAATCTCTCAACATTTTGACCTTCAATATTAAGCGAAGCAGATTGGGTTGAGTTTTGAATCAAAACATTTCCAAAAAACTCGTTGTAAAAAAATAAATACTAGTTTGAAGCAAAATAAACAATGTTCAATTGACAAGAAATTTTTACTGAAGTTCATTGGCCTACTTTTGCACCTATGTTAAAAAAAATATCCCTTCTCATGCTAGGATTTTCAGTCCTTTTCACCGCATGTAATAAAGAAGACAAAGCCGAAACACAAACAGAAACTATACAAGTTGCAGGATTGTTTTCATTAACCGGAAACTGGTCATCCTTAGGCATAACCTCGCAAGAAGCAATGAATATTGCAGCAACTGACATTAATGCTTATCTAGAAAGCAATGGCTCTAAATACCGTTTTTCAACAAGCGTTTTCGACACAAAATTAGATACATTATTAGCTAAGAATTTCATTGAAAAAGCGTTTAATGAAAACAAAATCAAATATTTCATAGGACCACAATCTAGTGCTGAATTGGGGGCAATTAGAACATTTGCAAGCAACAACAACTTGTTAATAGTAAGTCAAGGCAGTACCGCCTCAAGTTTAGCCATTCCTAACGATGCTATTTTCCGCTTCTGTCCTGGAGATGCCGTTGAAGGTGCAGCAATGGGAAACACCATTTATACAGCAGGCAAACGCAAATTAATAACCATTGCACGTGACGATGCTGGCAACAAAGGATTACAAGCAGCCGTTGGAACAAAATTTAACAATTTAGGTGGTCAAGTTGATGCCATGAATGCATATGCTACTGGATTAACAGACTACTCTGCTGTTCTAGCTGAACTAAAACAAAAACTTATCTCTCATCTTTCAAACACAGACAGCAGCAATATCGGCATTTATCTTGCCTCTTTTGATGAATGTAAAGAACTATTCGAACAAGCTTCTCTTGATCCGATATTTTCTAAAGTTAAATGGTACGGTGGTGATGGAATTGTCTTAAGCCCTGCACTGTTAAGTAGCAACAAGGCCTCTGAATTTGCGGCAAAAGTAAATTTCTTTGCGCCTAACTATGGCATTCCTAATGGATCCAATGCTAAGCTTGACGCAATTAAAAACTCAATTAAATCTAAAACAAATTTGGACATTGATGCATATGGTTTGGCTGTATATGATGCCATGTGGGTTATTGCAAAAACATTGGTTGAAAATCCAATTAGCCAAAATGATTTTAACATTCTAAAATCTGCATTCGTAACAACTTCAAATTCATACAATGGCCTTACAGGAACTCTATCGTTAAATGCTAATGGTGACAAGAACTCCGGAACTTTTGATTACTATGGAATCGTGTTTGAAAACAACACTTACACCTGGAAATTTGTAGGAAAGTCTCTTTAGTTTTCTTGCATTAAATAAACTTGCTTCAAAAAAGGATATAACTTTATTCTCTATTTAAGTTATATCCTTTTTCAAGTTATATTTGCAAAATGAAGTTTTCTGACCCAAAAAACATTCAATTGCCAATTGTTGATGTGCGTGTTCCCGATATTTTTGAACGTGGTTTTATCCCTAACAGCATTAACGTTGGACTGAATGGTCCCTTCGAAGAGCGTTTCGAAGCGCTTTTCCCTGATAAAAATCAAGCCCTCTTAATTGTCTCTGATAAAAACGAAGAAGCCAATAAAAGATTAAACGATTTAGGTTATAAAAATTTAGAATTTTTACCCAATGGTTTCAAGTCATACCAAGACTTCGAACTTCCTATTGATATCGTTATCAGTATTACCCCTGAAGAGTTTGAACTCGACCTTAACTTCAATGAAGAACTGGTTATTGATGTCCGTGCCGATGAAAAATACCATGCCGGTCACGTTCTTGATGCTTTAAGTTACCCAGTAACTGAACTGGAAGCAAAACTTGACAGCATTCCAAAAGACCGAGTGTGTTATGTATACTGCGGTGGTGGTTACAGCAGCATGATTGCCTCAAGCATCTTGCGCAAAAATGGCTACCTTTTGGTTAAGAATGTTTACGGTGGCATCACCAAAATTAGCGAAACCCGCGTTCCAATTATTCCTAGTAAATAGTTGAAAAAAAAATCCCTATACAAGCTTTTGTTTTTTGCTGTCGTATGGATAGCATTTTCATCTGCCAGTGGGGTGTTTCAACATTTCCATAAATTGCCTATGGGCGTGCACCAAAGCGCCCAATGCGACCGTGCGTCCTTGGCACAAAATTACTACTATGGTGGCATGCATTTCTTCTATCCTGAAGTGAATGAAAACCGTTGTATTGATGGTATTGTTTCTTGCGAGCTTCCCTTACCTTCTTTCCTTGCAGCTTCTGTATATAAAGTATTCGGGTACGATGAGTTCTACTTCAGATTAATCACCTACCTATTCTTTAGCGCAGGGATGTTTGCCCTTTTCCTTTTGTTCAATTCACGAATAAATTTAATCACCTCAATGGCCTTGGTTTTAATTTTACAATTATCACCAATACTTTTGTTTTATGGCGCCAATTTCATTCCCGATATCTGTTCGTTAGGCCTTACCTTTATTGCGTGGTATTGTTTCTTCAAAAGACATATTCAACACCCATACGAACCAAGTTCAAAAACAATAAATTTACAAGTCCTTTTTATCATTTCCTTGGGCTTGTCTATTGCCATTAAAACAACTTCCCTCATTCAGTTTCTTTCAATGTTGGGACTATTGATTTTTTCTTATATCCCATTTTTAAAAATCAAAATATCACAAAGAAAATCTTTGTTCATTTCCCTTCTTTTGGCATTCAGTATTCCGCTGTCTTGGTATCTATGGAGCAAGTATCTTTCATTGACCCACAACAGCCAATACTTTATGATGAGTCTCCCACATTCAGAATCATGGGATAAATATTTTGAAGCATGGGCCGTCTATCTTGCCAACTGGCCTCCACAAGCGCTCTCCTACCCGCTCATTTATATTGCGGCTTCCTTGTTGTTGCTCACTTTGCTTTTGAAAAAGTTTATCCAAACTGAATTGTATTTCTTAAGTGTTTTCAATTCATTTGGAACAATACTTTTTTTGTTTTTAATGATAGAACAATTCAAGTACCACGACTATTACTTTATTTGTTTATTCCCCGCATTTGCCCTCAATTGGCTTGCGCTGTCAGATGCAATTAAAAAATTGCCTCATAATTTTTGGTACTTAAAAATTGCATTATTTATTGGTGTCTTAATTGCATTGAACTTTCAATTTTACAATGGAAGAAAAAACCTTGAAGAGCGATATACGGAAGGCAATTATTGGGAACAATCACACCACCGTTCTATTGACATAGATAGCTTTAGAATGAAAATAAATACTCTAGGAATAAACCGCAACAATTGTGTTCTAGTTGGTTATGATCCATCCCCTAACAACCTGCTTTATTTATTGCACCTTAGAGGACATAGATTGTCTAAAGACCACGACCAAAACAGAATCAACGATGTCTTAAACAGCTCCCATCCGCAATACTTTATAAGCAATGACTCTGCACTTACAAGTCAATTAAAGGCAAGTGCTTTTCAAACCAAACTGGAGTTAAAATATAAATACCTCGAGTTGTATAAAATAAATTACGATTCCCTTCCATAAAAAAAGGTCAGTGAGATTATCACTGACCTTTTTAATTTTCTAATATTTTTGTTTACTCTCTTATAATTCTCAAAACAATATTACCATTTAGCAATAGGCTATAAACACCTTTTGGTAAATTATTGATTTGATAAACGTTTTCAGAGACTATGGTTGGATTACATTCAATCGCTGCTCCTTTTAAATCGTATACCACTATGCTATTTATTGCCTCATCAGAATAAACAGTAACTACACCTTCACTAGGAACAGGGTAAACTTTAGCATGATTAAGCATCTTTTCAGATTGAACATTACTTGCTTTTTCTATGGTAAAAAACCAGCTTCCTGTATCAACACCTGCAAAGTATTTTCCAAAGGTATCCAACAAGGCATTTCCTGGTAATTTTATATTTATTCTTGAACTCTTGCTGAAATTATTTTTTGCTCTAAAACTCATTTCAGTTCCTATAAAATGAACACTGGTATCAGACAATGAAATAGTTTCTTTAAGCGTTTTGTTTTCATACACCAGTATATTTTTAACACTGTCTAATTTTAGAACTCTATCAAATGTTACACGCAAACTTGCGTTGTTTTTAATGTTGCTGGCGCTCTTACTTGGTGAGTAATTTACCACGCTTGGATATTGGTAGGTTCTAAAATACCAATCTGCATAATTCAAGTTCGCAGATATTGTTCCAAAGGTATCAACAAAACAAGAATCCATTCCAATTGAAACCAATGTGTTTGGTGTTAATACAGAATTCGGTCTAATACTTACAATATTTTTTGCTATAGAAATTCTGCTTGAAGAAATTGGAATAATCTCGCGAATATTTCCATTTTCATAAAGTGTCACATTGCCCACGTTGCGTTTAAATACGTTCTCGTTATACGTGATTTTCATAACAACATCTAAGGGCACCATATTGGTTTGATGTACTGGAAAAACTGAGGTAATTTTAGGTGCAATTGAAATGGTATTGAAATGCCAGACAGAACTATCTACACCTTTTTTCAAAAGATTATTGGATGAATCAGACACCAAACCAATTGGTAAAATAACCCCAATTCTAGAGTTGATTGGAAATGGTTTTAAGTGTGAAATAAACATTGAATCATTTTTGATTTTAATCAAATCGCTACTGATACTAATGCTCTCTAAAAACACATTGTTGCTGTATATATTTACACTGCTGTTGCGTTTTAATACCGCTTCACTAAACTTAACCTTCAACACTGCATTTTGAGTAATACTTACATCATTCGTTTTTGGGGAAAATGCACTTACAACAGGTGGTGTGCTTTCGTAAATACAAGAATAGGCATATGAACTTCTCTCAATTGTTCCAAATGAACTTAAACTTCTGTTTTTAAATGCTGGATGGTTGCTTGAGTAAAACGAACACCTAAATACTGAATTATTACCTGCTACTTGACCATCAGATTGAATGGTGGTTGAATTTACAGGATTGCGGTATTGCCATACCAATTTTTTATTTGCAGTTACTTCAAAGAAACGTCCTTGAACGCCGCTACAGATTAAAACATTTCCATTCGGCAACATTTCTGCACCTGATATAATCTGAGAATAAAATTTTGTTTTAATAGAATCGGTATAAATCCATGAAGCACTTGTTGGTCCATATGGAGCATTGTAAATATAGGTGCCATTTGACAAAACTGGGGTGCGAATAATATCTACCGATGAATATGCGGTATCTCTGTTCCATCCGTTATTAAACAACATGATGCTGCCTGAATCGCGCATCCCACCTGGTATCCAACGGGCATTATGTTGTCTAAACAATTTGCGGTCGCTGTTAGAACCTTTTCTATACGCTTGAGGATTGCCCCAACGGTAAAGTAAATCGCCACCCTTGTTGTAAGTTCCACCTGCATGACTGGCAGCTTCAGCAGTTGTGGTGCTGTGGTCGATAATCCATATTTCAGAAATATTGTGGGCACTAATTACAATCTGATCAAGCTTGGCATTGTAATCCAATGAATTTGCATGTATCCAATCGTTGGTTTGTAAGTTCAAAGCATAATTCATATCCATTCTTTCAGGATGCATATCAATTTGTCCATAATGAATCAAATTGGAATCCATATCTTGAATGGTATGATCCAATAAATCCCATTGCCAAACAACTTCAGCACTGTCTTTGCCTATCGGTTTTAATTCGATAATGCGCTCAGACCACAAATCGCTTTGATTTACATTGAAATTATTAATAGACCTGCCATAAGACATGGCAGTGTTTTTAGAAATACTATGCCATGCCAATACTAGAATATTGCCATTGGGCATTGGCGTAATATCATGGTGTTGACATAATGAATCATTGAAAACTTTGTATGACCAAACCAAGTTGCCATCCCAGTCATACTCTTCAATCATACCACCTCTACCACCGGCAAAACCAAAAACCGTATCCGTATAGGTACCAGCTTTCAATAAATGACCGTTGTCTTTCAAATAAACTGAAAGGCCTGGCGTGTATTGCGTTTTCCAAGTATGAACCTTTTGGCCACACTTGTTAATAAGATAAGTAGTGTCAACTCCAATTGGAGAAAACAGAACATAGCCACTTTCTAAATTACCAGATATCTTTTTGGTTAAACCTAAAGTTTTGGTCTGTGAAAAAAGTGATAGACAGGATACCATAAGAACGATGGCAATTGAATACTTTCGCAAACAATGCCCATGTGGGGAAACTAACATACGGAGAAATAAATTATATTGTTCTACAAATATAAGAAATTGTTTAGTAAACTTCTCACAACCCATAACCTATGTAAAATTAGACTTTTAGAATTAAATGTGGAAATCATCAAAGCAAGCAAAAAACTGTCATTTTATTGTCAGAAAAGTGCCAGACAAAATCAACAAAATCTAGACTTTGTGTTAGACAACCTCATATTTTGAGCGTAAATAAAGAAAGTCAGAATGTGAAAAACTATTGTATTGTATACCTCAATTTAACCCCAAAATTAGTCAATGCTGTTGGGAAAGCATTTGATGCATGTGGTTTTGAAGCACGGCGTTCATAATAGATATTCAAATTAACATTCTTGTTAATCATGTAATTGATGTTTGGCTGTATCATTACAACTCTTTGCCCACTTTGTATGGTATTCGAATTCAAATCAACTTGTCTGATGACAGTAAAATTGTTTTGAATGCTAATGCGCATATCCATCAACAAATCGTTTTCCAAATATATTTTCTTGCCATTTACCTTGATTGGAATCTTAACTCCACTGGTCCTGTAGCTCAAATTAAATGAAAAATCTTTTGATGTTAATTCTGTTAATATCGCATTTGGAACTGACAATGATACGTTGCGGGAACGGTTAATTTTAAACCCTCCAGTAATACCTGACTTGGTGGTCACATCCAATCCGATTAACGGATTAAATTGCTCTCTAATATTTACATTGTTGATGTTGTATTGACTCACCAAATCTTTACCACCTTTTGCAGTATCATTAGGATTGTAATACAAATTACTGGTGTATCCACCGATGTTGTAAGTTCCTGAATAACGGTGCTGCAAAGTGATATTGGTAAATATTTTACCCAAAGCCTTTATCTTACTTAAGCCATTGTAATTGATGTTCCAGTTTGGCAATGGTATATTTCTGAATGGACTTAATGAAACTTTCGCTTGGTTAACACCAGTATAAGCAGCTAAGAAAGCTGGTATTAAGGTGTTCTGTGCTTTTGCGCCATAACCATAATAGTATTTTCCTCCATTGGTCTTATCTATGCCTTTTACCAAGACTCTATCATCTTGAAGCGCTTGTCTTTGAGATACTACAAACCTGAAGTTTTCAAAGTTTTGATAATTGGCACTAACCCAATTGTTACTAGCACTTGCTTTGTCGTTTGCCGTTTGAATGAATATACCTGTCATGGTAAAGTTACCTGTCTCTCTTAAAGACAAATCCCTCCATTGTCCTGGGATGTTTTTATACTCTCCAGTTGTATCGTATCTAAATAAGGTTTGCAAAGTATTTGATCGGCTCAAATTAAAATTCATTTGAATTCTAAAATCCTTCATTGGTTCTAAAGTAGCACTACCCTGAATGGTTTTGATGTGGTTTTGTGAATAGAAATTATTTACCCTAACATCATTAGTAAGTGCGCCCATTTCCGCCAAGTTGTAACGGATATTTTCATTCTGACTACCCAATATAAAAGGAATTCCAGGAACAGAATGCGCAAAGTTTTGTCCAAAATAGTCAATTTGGTGGACGAATCCTGGCAACATAATACCGTCTCTTAAGGTATAGTTGATATTGGCATTTCTAACCATCATCAAGGCTCTTAAGAATCCTGTACCAAATGATTGTTTTTCTTTCTTGTTTTTCTCAGTTGCTGCCGAACCTTTATCATCAGCCGCAGGCACACCCGCTTTGGCTTTCTTGGTTCCTTGGTTTATGCGACGTAACAATGGTATTTTGTTGTACAAAGACACAAAGTTAAACTGAGAATTCACGGTTAACTCGCGGCTATTTTGTATCGTATTTCCCAAAGTAGAATATGATGGTGGTGCTTGCGTCCATCCATAATTAGCCCCATATCTAACTGTTGTGGTTATCCAATTTAAGATGCCTACTTTATCAAATGGCAAAGAATAGTTAAAGTTTGCAATTTGGTTAAAGTCTCTCATTCTACCCAAAGCCCAGAAGTCGTTGCGCACCGAGTCTTTCTTCTCTTGAGTATTCAATTGACCAAATGGTTCTTGAATACGTGAATTAACCGTTGCAGAATAATCCAATTTCAAGTTCTTGGTAATTGGATAATTGACATTGTATACTCTTTGGATCGTGAAGTTCTTATCATACAAACGAGGCGTTAATTGCTTAAACAAATCGTTGTTTCTCGCCAACATTTCTGAATAATATCGGTCAACATCCATACGGATGGAAATATTTTGAGGAAGTGCACGAACATTAAAGTCTCTTATCAATGCCAAATGCTTGCTCTTAATAAATTTGAATGGCTCCCATGGTTTTGACTTAGGGCTGTACATATAACCCAAACTGCCATGATAGGTTTTGCTAAATTGTTGCTCAACTTGAATATTGCGCTTTTGCAAATAAATATACGAGTAAGTTAAATTGAAATTCGAAATACTCCAAGGCATAATCTTACCAGAACCTGTTTGATTCTTTCTCACATTGGTGAAGTTAACACTATACCTTGTGTTGTAATCTTCGGCATTGCGCAACACTTCTTTTTTCTGATCATCTGGCAAGCGTTCAACCGATGATTTCAATTCAATATCCGGATTTAAAGGATTAAATTTCGGTCTTACTATGGTTCCGCTATAACCAACAAACATTGGAATATTGTAACCTGATTTTTGAGGGAAGAATTTACCCAATTCAAAACTAGAGGCTAAATCGAATTGATAATTATCGGCCAGGTTTCTTTCGTTAAGTCTTTTGTCTATTCCACCAAATCCGATAGTTGAAATATTTCCTGAAGCAGACAATGTTGCAAAGTCAGCCATTTGCGCTACTACTCTACTTGTAGCAGCCCAACCGCCTTTATTGGTAATATCTGTTACACGCAATTCATTAAACCACACCTCACCACATTTTGATTGGTCGGTGTTATTCCTTACCCCTAACATTATACTTCTAACATTACTCAAATCAGGCAAGCCCAATACGGTTATTTTATGCCCTTTGTCGTTGTAATAGAAAAAAGGACGTGTTAATTGCACATTGCTTTCACTACGTTTGTTTTTGGCATTAAACAAATCAGCCAATTCGAAATCAAATGCATTCTCTGATTTCCAAATTTGATCCGCTGAATACGTTCCATCTGGTGTAATTTTTAATGGGATTTCATATTCATAATAGTTGCCTACCAAGTCTGTTCCTATGCGGATAAATGCTGAGATATCTCCATCTTTCAAATCAGTTCCTTCAGCGTGAACGAACATTTTTAAATTTTTGTAGTTACGGATATCAAAATTAGATGTCTTATATGCGCCTCTTGAATCACCTGGTTTTAAATTACAAACCTTTAGTGACAATGATTGTTCGTTTTGAGCCACAACATTCTGAGAAGCTGGGTCACGCACCCTGTCAATCCCTGGAGGTTCTACATAGCGTACTGGTGATCTCTTTCCATTTTCCTCAATATTAACCGTTGAAACCACAAAAGTTGTATTGTCTGTCGGATCCAAAGGAACTACTGCACCTGGCTTGGTTAATGAGTTTAAATAACGTCTCCAGTCAGCACGCACCAATTGCATTTGCGCAAACCTCAAAGTGGTACTGTCTGTAAATCCTTTCATGTACATACGCATGAAACGAATAGATTTAAAATCAGAAATATTTCCTACCGCTTTGGTATATTCTCTTACTGGAATTTTAATTTGTATCCATCTAACTTTCTCTTTTTTACCATTCTTTAAAGTCTTTTCAATTTCAGAAATGTCGGTCACAAACCCTTTGCCTATTTCTAGGTCTTGAGGACTTAAACTAATTTCATAATTGAAATAGTCTTCTGTTTGGTTCATGGTGAAATCGCTGTTGATGTCTTCGTTATCAGGAATGGTAGAAGCACTTTTAGGTGTACCATCATCTAATTTATCTAGAGTAGAATTACCTTGAAGACTGTTGTATGACTTGTATCTTGAAACCACTGAGGCTTTCACATCATTGTATTCAGGACTTCTATTGTGTTTATAGTTGTCGTTTGAAGGGTCATTCAATGCTTTCAAATAAATGTCTGAAGTTGCACCAAATAATGATTGTAAATTGCTCAAGTATTGGGCATAGAAACTGCGTTCATCATCGTCATTCAAACCATCTAATCCCACGTCTTGGAATGGTCTCGCCGCTGGCTCATTGTCAAATGCACTGTTTAATTGTGGTAAAATTGGCACACGTCCAAAGCTAGAAGTATCTAGGTCGTCCAATTTACCTTGCGGATTAAATCCATTTTCAAAAACCTTGCGTCTATCTGGTAAAATGTCTTCACTTACGTTACCTAGATCAATGTATAATTTTCCTTTATTGGTTGTATTTTGATCATACACAAAAGGATCCATCATCCAAATTTCTATATAGTCAATATTCGCAGCTTCAAAGTCATTGCTCTCTATTCTACGCATGATACCACCCCAAGCTTTAACTGGTTCTTTGAAGAATCCATTGCTTGTAAAATCGTTGGTCGCATTGTAGTTATACTGACCTCTTTCTTTAGGATAAAATGCCAAGTCTAGTGTAGACAAAATATTTGGCGCTCCTTGTTGAATTTGTTTGTTAGGGAATACTTCATTTACAGAAATCTCACGCATGAAGTGGTTGCTCTGCATTTCAACATCGCTGGCAATATGCTCTGGCGTATACTTATCTTTTCTGTAGAAAGTTGGGTCAATATTATACCAAGCAATTTTACCTCTATAATCTCCCCAAGCCTTTTTATCTGTTAAAGACAAATTCCATTCAGGAAACAAAACCGGTTGGTATTGTGGCAAACTTGCCAATTTCCAGCTAGAAACCAATCTTAAATCGAAGGTCGTTTCTGCACCTTCAAAATCATCCAAATAACTTACACCCCTGGTTTTATTTTGTCCACGTGCTTGTCCCGGAAAAATACGTGCATACTCCCACTGACTGCTCAAGCGGCTTTCAGCTTTGGTTTGGATAAATGGCAAACGGTCTACCAATTTGGTTAAAAATAAAGATGGCGTAGAATAACTTCCATCAAATCCAATTATGGTATTCAATAATGGCTCATCGCCTATATTGGTTTTAGGCGTCAATGCCCTTTCGTACATATGTAGAATGGTTCCACCTAATAATAATTTCTTACTTGCCGCATAATCGAAACGTGCACCCAACAATGTTTTTTGTTGGATATTAAACATGCTATTGCTTTCTGCAGACACCTTAATAACGGCACCTGATTGCAATATACCTTGGTTGATTATGCTAACTTTACCGGCATTGTAATCGACAATAAAATCGACGTTTTCCGTTAGTTTAGTTCCATTCGCCGTTACCACTACCGAACCTTGAGGAACGTTTAGTGCGTTTAATGAAATCTCATTTGAGCTTGTACCTTTATAACTTCCTTTTAAGAAAAACTTATTGTGTGTTACGTCTTGTTCAGCAAGCCACTTGGTACTATCGTATAAAGCGTCGAAAACATATTTATTCGCAACCAAAGAATCGCCATTAAACTTCCGCCTCAAATGGTTGCCAAATGGCTCTCTAACAGGGAAAATAACGCGACCATTTTTCGATTGGAAGGTGATGTCTTCAATGGCATCAAAAACACCGTCAGGCTTAGACTCACCTTGTCTGTTGATACGGTCCATGTTCATTACACGAATCAAAGGTGTTCCTCCACTTAATTCAGAATACCCATTTACCGGCATGTAGTTCAAATCAGCTCCAGAAGGGTCATCGTTATAAATTACATTAAAATTTAAGTCGTTTGGATTGATGTTAAATGAACCCAATGAATAAATGTTTTTCATCATCAATTCCCACATAGGAATTTTTGTTCTGATGATGTTGTTCTTCAACATCTTTACCATTAAGACTTTTGAATCTTCTCTGGTACTTGAAATTTCTGAGGCAAATTCTCCCACTTTGTATGGCACGCCATTGTAGGTGTATTCGAAAGCAACAGCTAAAACTTCATCATTGTTAAGCGCTGTATTTAATGAAATGTATCCAAGCTTCTGGTTAACTGTAAAATCATTTTCACCCAATTGCTTTGCATAGTTCAATTGCTCATAATCAAATCCTTGTTTAAGATTTGGAAAATTAGCATTCATAGCATCAATACAGGTTTTGGATTGTCTAATTAAATCTTTGGCTGGAGAATTAATTAAATCGGTATATAAACTATTAGCTATATTATCAGCAACTGGATTTGGTGACCCTATCGAAAGTGTTTTATTGTAAGGATTTCTTTCTCCAATATCCATTAAAGTCAATAAGTCGCGGGTATTGTCGTAACTGGCTCCTCGGTTGGTAACCCATACTTCCACACGGTTGATTACTATTGCAGAATTAATTAATGGTAAAGTTGACATAGCACCATCAAATTGGTCCTTGAAAAACTCAGACAAGAAAAAGTGTCTATTTTGATCGTAGTTGTGGGCTTGGATATTGAAATTGGTAATTTGTGCGCCTCCATTAACTGTTGTTTCAGTTCTTTGACCTTTGTTTTGCGTAGCAATAACAGTCATTTTTAATTTACCAAATTGCCAAGACGTTTTAATACCAAACAATGATTGTCCTGCTTGGATTAAACTTCCATTTAGTGGAAGACTAACATTACCCAATTCAACAGACTTTAACATTTGATCTTCTTTACCTACCCAATTTAATTTGGTTTGGTTGTCGAAATCGAAAGTTGCATCGGTATCATACTTAATGCCCAAGTTTAGGGCATTCCCTATTTTACCTTGAACGTTTAATTGAATTTTTTGATCAAAATCAAACTGCCCAGTTCTTTGCATACGGGCGCTGTACATCGGGTTACGAACAGTATTAAATATACCACCAAATGTCAACTCTGCAGAACCGCTTGGTTGGATATCAATTAGTCCACCTCTGAATAATTTATCTAAAACTTCGGGCGTCTTTACTAAGGTTGGAGATTTGTTGTTGTTGAATCCACTTTGACCAGCATTACTTTTTGATTTCTGGTCATAGTAGCGCTTGCGTTCTTCTTTTGCACTTTCCGCCAAATATTCATCGCGGGTCATGCTGCGCAGCAATGTCTTTTTACCGGCAACCTCTTTGTACTCTTCATACATTTTGGTTTCGGTATTATATTCCACATAGGTCTTAACCGATGGGTCGTTTAAGTCAATGTTGTTTTTGTATTTTGAATCTTCTCTACCTTTATTGTCTTTAACTGGGTAAATTAAATCATCTTTTTTACTGCTGTCTTTGCCCGTTTTCTTAGATTTTGCTGTATCAGCTGGGGAAGAAAAAACTTCATTTAAACCCATTTCGCTTTTCGATCCAGTTTTTTCTGCACCAAATTCTTCAGCGATACTTTCAATTGAAAGCGCTAATACTGGTGGGATTTCCATCCATGCTGAAGCTGATCGAGACAAAGTGATTAAAGGCAATCCAGCAAGACTGAATAATAGCCATAACCCTCCCTTTGACCAAAGCTTATTTAAAGATCGCGTTGATTTCACAAATAACAATAAGTACTAAAGTTTATCAAAAATAAGTTAATTGGTAGCGTCTTTTCTATAGGCTTTTAAGGGTATTAAAGTGCGAATATAACGAAGTTCTTTAAAAAAAATTGCGGTTTGAAAAATTTTATGACCTTAAATTTACAATTAGGCAATGTAATTTTCTAGTATTTTTGCAAGGTGTCGATGAAACGCCTACTCTTAGCTTTTTGTATTTTGCCTTTAATACTCGATGCGCAAAAATACCGAGGCCTACAAGTTAATTTGCTACCTGGATTCTTAATTGCCCATCGTGAATACATGGCCAATATGGAGGCCCATTCTTTTGGAATCGAAGTCAATTACAGCAGCAACCATACCGGTTGGGCGCAAGCAGACGAAGGGTATAAAAATTTTCGTTGGGGCACTGGTCTGACCTATTTCAATATGGGCAACCGCAATTTGAATGGCAATGTTCTCGCTTGGCATATTCATGTTGAAGCCAATCTTAAAAAGCGTGAAAAATTCCAAGCTGCACTCAAATTTGGTTCAGGAATTGGCTACCTCGACCGTCCTTACAACTTAGAAACAAATAAAAAAAACAAAGCCATTGGGTCTAATCTTAATGGAAATATGCAAATAATGTACAAGGCATATTTTGATTTGAATAAAAAAACGTCTTTGGTATTAGGTGCTGGCGTTACCCATTACAGCAATGGAAATTTTAAACGCCCTAATCTTGGAATTAATATGGTCCATCTTGATTTTGGTCTGTTACAGAAAATAAAATTCATTGATGAGAAGAAACCGAAAAACCTTAAAACGCTTTTTCCTAGATCAGGATTTGAAATCATGGCTGGATATGCACGCAAACAAATAGCCGTTGCCGACACCCGTTTCTTTAACATCTATTCTTCTAGTCTTTTATACTACTTCCGACACAACAACAATAGAAACTGGCGTTTTGGAACGGAGGTCTTTTTTGACAAAACCTACCCTTACACTTTGTTTAACGAAGCTTCGCTAAAAGGTGTTAAAGCCAAGGACATTACTGAAGTTGCCATTAAAGTTGGTCACGAGTTTATGTTTGGCAGACTTGCCATTGTAACTGATCTGGGCACTTATGTTTATAGACCAAATGAATATAAAAAACGTGTTTACTTTGCCATCGGATTTAACTATTGCTTTGGCAAAGGCCTTATTGCCCAAACTCGTTTAAAATCGCATATGGCGGTAGCTGACTATTTTTATTGGGGCGCCGCTTACCGATTTAATCCACTAAACAATCAAGTTCCATCTCCTAATCAAAATTGGTAATGAAAAAATTAAACGTATACTTTACACTTATCGTCTTCAGTTTATTTTTTTCAAACTGCAAACATGCCGACGACCTCGTAACTTCTTATGGTGATGAAACCACTGAAAGCCGAAAGGTCGAAAGTTTTGATAAAATATTGGCAGGTGAAAAATTCGACATTGAACTGGTACAAGATTCTGCCAAAGCGGGTACAATAGAAATAACTGCAGGTGAAAATGTTATTAAAGGTTACACCACCAAAGTCAGCAATGGTGAATTAATTATTGCCAATGACAACAAATACAATTGGGTGCGCAAATTGCAGGTCCGTCAAAAAGTTGTGGTTTACTTTGAAACTTTAAATAAAATTCAAATTAATGGGTCTGCTAAATTTACTTGTAGAGATACTTTTATAAATAAAAACACTTTAGAAATAAACCACGGTGGCTTGGAAGACGCTGATATAAAAATTAAAGGCGATTATGTTTTCGTTAACTGCACCAATACCGGTGGGGTAAATATACTAGGCACTTGCTTTTTGCTTTCTGCATCTGTAGATGACATTAGCTATGTAAATGCATATAGTTTGAATGCTGAAAAAACCTATATCAGCAGCTTCAGCAAAGATGACAGTTACATTTTCGGAAGAAATATAGTAGATATTAAACTTTGGGGTACGGGAAACATTCATTACAAAGACAGCAGCAATACAGCGGTTAGCATTATTGACACAGGCGAAGGACAAGTAATAAAAGATTAGTCTTCCGATACCGTATTTTGGCTACTCAATTTTGTAGCCAAATAAATATATAGAAAGAAAATGGCAATCATGCCTAGGGTAATTAAACGGTAATGTTTGAAAACATCTACCGCTGTTTGTCCTGCAAAATCAACCCACACCAAGTTACCAGCCAAAGCAACAAAAACGATAAATAAAATATAGTAAGTGGTACTTTTTAATTTTGCAATAATCAACATCAATATGGCAAACATGGGCATACTGAACATAAAACTATATTCTCTTTGATGAGGAAAGCATAATGGTATTAAAGCCATAAATCCTGCCACCACTATAACACTAGTTTCTACTCCGAACACAGGGCGTTTGGCTTTCACCGCCAAATAAACAACTAAGCCAAGTAACAATGCGCGAATAGCATTTGTAATTAAGAACAAAGTGCTGCGCGACAAATCTGCAAAATTCAACTGTGGCTCCAAATACACAGGCTCCGCAGATAAAAATTTAGTCAACATAGATGACAAATCTGTAAACCCATATTCATAGGTTTGCATAACATGAATGTCGCTTACGGGATTCAAAGTTTTTAACCATTCACCAATTAAGAATTGATTGGTTTCAAAACCAATAAACAAAGCTGGTAAATATAAAAAGAACATTAAAGCAGCGATTCCAAGACCAACAATTTGCAAAGGCTTTTTTCCCATTACCACAAAATATGGAGCTAAAACTATAGGCATAATCTTGATATTTATTCCCAAACACAATATCAAAATTGCCCAAACCCAATGTCCCTTTTTCATTAAGTGGTAAGCTTCAAACATGGTCCACAAAATCAGAACACTTATTTGGTTAAAGGTGTAATTTACCAAGACTATTTTACCAAACAATAACAAAAGAAAAAAGAAAATAAGCGCTGAACTTTTCTCTGATTTAAAAATGTAAATTCTCAATAAAAAGAAAATTCTAACAAACAATGCGGTGTTAAGCACAAACCATATCCACTTTACTGTATTGATGCCTAATGATTGAATACTGCCCATTATGCCAGCGAACAATACACTATAAAAATACTTCAGGTTGTAATAGTGTGGAGGACCATAAATATTCTCACCGTTTAACAAGCGTTCACCCGCTTTAAAGAATACATCAAAATCATCCATTCCACCCGTTTGTCTGTTCTTTAACGACAACAACCACAAGACATAAACAACGATTAAAACATAATAAAAGTTTATTTTTTTGAAACCTGATTTAATGGCTGCTAGCATGTCAACAAATATAAAAATTAAATTATTCTTTAAGCGTCTAGTTTCTGTTTTATCAAGTTATCAAAACGAGATTCATCATCAAATAAAAACTGGACCTGAACCGGCAAGATGTAAAATTGATTCAAGGGAATTAGATTGTGAATGGAGGCTGCACTTAATTTAACAGCATCTTTTTCTGTTGTAAAAACAATGGTATCATCATCCAGTTTTGTCAAGATTTGTTTCATGTCATCTTCAGAATAATGGTGATGGTCCTTAAAACTTATTGTTTCACAATTCTTAGAAATCCTCTGACATATTTCTGTAAATGAATCTGGATTAGCGATTGCACTTAAAGCGATTATCTTTTTAAATGGTCTTTTGTCTATTGACAAATTTCCTTTAAGTTTTCTAGGGTTACCAATTTGCAAAGTGCTGAAGAATAAATCTTGCTTACCATTTGCTTTTATGGCCTTTATAAAGTCTACCTTCTCTTGCAAACCCATATTTTCTGGACATTTGCTAATAATTATAATATCCGCACGCTTTGCCCCACTTGAAAATTCACGCAAGCGTCCATAAGGCATTGGGAAATCTTTGTAATAAGGTTTTTTATAATCAGACAACAGAATTTGCAAGCCACAAGTAACTGCACGGTGTTGGAAAGCATCGTCTAACAAGACCAATTCCGCATCTGTGTTTTCCAAATACTTTAGTCCTTTTTCTCTACTTTCTGAAACCACCACTTGAGCCCCAGGTAATGTTTGATGGTACCACAATGGTTCATCGCCAATGGTTTCTGCATTTGACTGTGTATCGGCAACGAGCAAGCCTTTGGTTTTTCGGCCATAGCCTCGCGACAAAACTGCGGTGTTGTATTTGGACGATAACATCCAATACAAATAGGCCGTCATTGGTGTTTTACCAGAGCCTCCCACTTGTAAGTTTCCTATAACAATGGTTTTGAGTTTAGAATGGTAAGACTTAAATATATTCAAGTCATAACACTTATTTCTCAACCAAGTTATTAAGCCATATAGTAATGAAAAAGGTAAGAGAAGAAACTTCATCAACTAAAATCAATTAATACTCAATACTGCTTAGATACAGACCATGAGCGGGCACTGAAGTACCGGCCATTTTGCGGTCCTTGCTTTCCAATATTTCTCTAAAGCGTTCAAAACTAAATTTACCTTCCCCTAATTGCGTTAAAGTTCCAACCATAGCGCGAACCATATTGCGCAAAAAGCGATTGGCAGTTACTTCAAACACCAAAATATTATCGCGGTAATACCAACGTGCGGCCATCAAATTGCAATTGTAATGTTTAACATCTGTATTCACTTTACTAAAACAAGCAAAGTCTTTGTCACCAATCAAATCCAAACAAGCTTGGTTCATTGCATCCACGTTTAAATCGTGAAACCAACGAACGGCCAGATGGTCGAGGAAAGGGTCTTTTTCAAAAATAATATGGTATTCGTAGGTTCTAGAAATTGCATTGAAACGGGCACTAAAATCACTGCTTACCATTCGTGCATCATGCACTGCTATATCAGAAGGTAAAATACCATTCAAACTTTTCAAAAACATTGGAGGCAATTCAATATCAATATCGAAATGGGCAAAATATTGCTTGGCATGAACGCCAGTATCGGTGCGTCCACATCCAACGGTTTCTATTTGTTTGCGCGTAATAACCGAGATGGCATTATTCAAAACCTCTTGAACAGTGTTGCCATTGGGTTGTATTTGCCAACCTTGATAATTACTTCCGTTGTATGCAAGTTCTAGTAGGTATCTCATGATAATAAAAAGGGCAGCTTTTCAGCTGCCCTTCTGAATAATTTAATTGTTAATGGTTCCCCCTGCGGCAATCCAATCGGTTATTTTTGTTTTCTCACTATTGGTTAAACTACCCATACTGCTGTTAACGGATTTTTCAACGATCAATGACTTTCTTGAAACAACACCACAATCGCTTGCAAAAATGCCTTTAGGTGCGCCTCCTGAACCAGAAGTATGACAAGCTTGATTACACTTGGTATCAATAAGTGATGACACTGCGGTAAACAATGAACCTTTAAAAGGATTTTCACCTACTATAAAAGTTTCTGATTTGCTACAACCCTCAGCATCTTTAATGGTACAAGTATAAGTACCTGCTGCTAATTGCGAGAAAGTTGAGTCTGCTTGAAATGCAGAAGAGCCAAGTTGATAAGTAAAACCACTTGATCCTTTAGCATGCAGAACCACAGAACCATTTGAAGAACAAGTAGCAGCATTTACAATTGAAGCTGTTAACTTCATGTTTTTTAATGCACACTTGTCAGTGGTCCCGTCATCATCGCTTGACTTTGAACAAGAAACTAAAACAACAGCACTAAGTGCTGATAGTAAAAACAAAGATTTGATTGATTTCATATATTTTTATTGATTTGAACAGATTGCAATTTATAAAAACCTGAACAAATTAAAAATTATTTCTTCATTTCAGCGTAATACTTGTAGAAATAAGGAATGGTTTCAATGCCTTTATAGTAGTTGAACAAACCGTATTTCTCGTTAGGTGAGTGCAATGCATCACTGTCCAAACCGAAGCCCATCAACATTGATTTAATGCCTAATTCTGCTTCAAACAATGCGATAATTGGAATACTTCCACCGCCTCTTGTAGGGATTGGTTTTTTACCATAAGTGGTTTCCATTGCTTTTGATGCTGCACCAAATTCAACACTGTCTGTTGGTGTTAACACTGGCTCTCCACCGTGGTGTTCTGTAACATTTACTTTTACATATGCAGGCGCCATTGATTCAAAATGGGCTTTGAACAATTGAGAAATTTTATGTGAGTTTTGACCAGGAACCAAACGCATGCTAATTTTTGCAAATGCTTTGCTTGGCAATACAGTTTTAGAACCTTCACCTGTGTAACCACCCCAAATACCATTAACCTCCAAAGTAGGTCTGATACTTGTGCGTTCTACTGTGCTGTATCCTTTTTCGCCCCATACCTCATCAACATTTAAGTCTTTTTTATAAGCATCCAAACTGAATGGAGCTTTCGCCATTTCTGCGCGATCAGCATCACTAACAACAATTACATCGTCATAAAATCCTGGGATGGTGATGTGGTTATTTTCATCGTGCATAGAAGCAATCATTTGACACAAAATAGTTGCAGGGTTTGCTACTGCACCACCGTATACACCACTGTGTAAATCGCGGTTTGGACCAGTTACTTCTACTTCCATATAAGCCAATCCACGCAATCCAACGTCGATACTTGGGGTATCGTTTGCGATGATGCTGGTATCACTTACCAAAACAACATCAGCTTTTAATTTAGCTTTGTTTGCTTTTATAAAGGTTCCAAGGTTAGCTGAACCAACTTCTTCTTCACCTTCAATCATGAACTTCACGTTACAAGCCAAGGTATTGGTTTGCATCATGGCTTCAAAAGCTTTCACATGCATATACATTTGGCCTTTATCATCGCAAGCACCTCTGGCATAAATTGCACCTTCTGGATGTTCCTCTGTTATTTTAATAACTGGTTCAAATGGTGGTGAGTGCCACAATTCAACTGGATCAGCAGGTTGTACGTCGTAGTGCCCATAAACCAAAACAGTAGGCAAACTTGCATCAAATATTTTTTCACCATAAACAATTGGGTGACCAGCAGTAGGACAAACTTCTACATTGTCAGCACCAGCTGCTTTTAATTTTTCAGCAACAAAATCAGCTGTTTTCTTAACATCTCCAGCATATTTACTGTCTGCACTAACAGACGGAATACGCAATAAATCTAATAGCTCGTTTAAAAAACGCTCTTTGTTTGCTTCTAGGTATGGGATATGACTCATGATATATGAATAATTTTAAGCTACAAACCTACGAAAATAAATTGAGAATGCTTAAGTCCATTGCGTGTAAAAAATTATAGAAAATTTAGTGGATATTATAGAGGCTAATTATACCAAATCAAAAGCAAACGAATAATCTCAGTGGAAGAATTCAAATCCATTCTTTTTAACTAAATTTGCATGCAATGAGTGGCGAAAGAATAAGCAAACTATTTAACATCCAATACCCAATTATTCAAGCTGGAATGATTTGGTGCAGTGGTTGGAGACTCGCAGCTGCAGTATCAAATGCAGGTGGTTTAGGCATTATTGGTTCTGGTAGCATGTATCCGGAAGTCCTTAAAGAACACATTCAAAAATTCAAAAAAGCAAGCGATAAACCGTTTGCCGTAAATGTGCCTTTGTTGTATCCAGATATTGAAAAACACATGGCCATAATTATTGAAGAGGGTGTTAAAATAGTTTTTACCAGTGCAGGCAATCCAAATACTTGGACCAAGCATTTAAAATCTCATGGCATAACCGTAGTGCATGTGGTTGCCAATACAAAATTTGCAAAAAAATGCGAAGAAGCAGGCGTGGATGCCATAGTCGCTGAAGGCTTTGAAGCAGGTGGCCACAATGGACGCGAAGAAACCACTACCCTTTGCTTAATTCCTATGATTAAAGAGGTATGTTCACTGCCATTAATCGCTGCAGGTGGAATCGGCTCCGGCAAAGCAATTGCAGCTTGTATGGCTTTGGGTGCTGATGGGGTGCAAATAGGTTCTTTGTTTGCCGCAAGTGAGGAAAGCAGTGCACATCAAAATTTCAAAGAAAAAATCACCAGCCTAAAAGATGGCGATACCGAATTGTCCCTAAAACAATTAACCCCAGTTCGTTTGATTAAAAATGAATTTTACCAAAAAGTAAAATCTGCTGAAACAAATGGAGCAAGTGCCGAAGAATTAAATACTTTGTTGGGCAGAGGACGCGCCAAGAAAGGCATGTTCGAAGGTGATATGGTTGAAGGAGAATTGGAAATAGGCCAAATTGCTTCCACCATAAAATCTATAAAGTCTGCTAAAGAAATTATGGAAGACCTTGTTCTAGATTACAACAATTGCATACAACATATTACTAAACTATAAATTGGAAGACCATACGATACATACCTTAGCCAACGGCCTGCGAATTATTTACAAAGAAGCGCCGAACACCTCTGTTACCCATGTTGGCTTTAACATTTATGCAGGTTCCCGCGATGATGGCATTTTACCAGGAACCGCGCATTGTTTTGAACACATGTTGTTTAAAGGCACTCATAAAAGAAATTCATGGCATATCATCAACCGACTAGAAACAGTTGGCGGAGAAATGAACGCATTTACCACCAAAGAAATAACTGTTCTATACGCTTCTGTAATTAACGACTATGCAGAAAGAGCATTAGAATTGTTGGCTGACTTAACCTTTAATTCTACATTTCCTGAGAAAGAATTGGAAAAAGAAAAAAAGGTCATTGCTGAAGAAATCAATATGTATTTGGATACCCCAGAGGAAAATATTTTTGATGAATTTCAAGAAATGATTTTCGCTGGCCACTCATTAGCGCCAAACATATTAGGAACACCTGAAAGTTTGGAACGTTTGAAGTCCCAAGACTTATTGTTGTTTCACAAAAAATACTACCATCCTGAAAACATTGTTTTAAGTATCAGTTCTGGAATTCCTTTAAAAAAGTTTATTAAATGGGCTGAAAAACACTGTTTGGTTCAAGAAAATTCATTCACAGAAATTGCAAGACCGTCCTTTAATTTATACTCTCAAAAATCTGAAAAGAAAACAACCGAGCATGTTCAATGCCATGCCATTTTAGGTAACACCTGTTATCCCCATAGCCATCCTAAGCGTTTGCAAATGTTGTTGCTGAACAATATACTTGGTGGACCAGGGATGAATTCGCGTTTAAACCTAAGTGTGCGTGAAAAATATGGCTACACCTATAATATTGAAAGCGGTTACACAGGTTTTATCGACACTGGCTTATTCCATTGCTATTTGAGCACTGAGAAGAAAAATCTTAACAAAGCAGTCGACTTGGTTTATAAAGAATTAAAGCGTTTAAAGGAACAAAAACTAAGCACCATACAATTGCACCACGCTAAAACACAATTCAATGGTCAGATAGCTTTATCTGAAGAAAACCGCTTGAATATTATGCTGATGTTAGGTAAAAATTTAGTCCAAGGTTTTAACATGGAAACCTTAAATGAGGTTATTCACAAAATCAACCAAATTAATGCCGACGAATTACAAGAAATTGCAAACGAAATATTTGATTTTGACAAATTGAGTTATCTTGCATATATATCCGAAGGATAATTAGCAAGATGATAATGTTACACAAAATAACAAGACTGATTGCAAGTGGCGAAAGCGAAACGCTCGACTTCAAACAAACCATTTCTGATGCTTCAAAAATTGCCAAAACCTTAGTAGCCTTTGCAAACAACAAGGGTGGCACATTGCTCATTGGTGTTAGAGACAATGGCAGCATAAGTGGAATTCGTTCTGAAGACGAAAAGTACATGCTTGAGTTGGCAGGCACTTTTTATTGTGAGCCAAAAATCAATGTAACTTATACAGAATACGAGATAGATAAGAAAACAGTTATCGAAGCTAAAATTTTACCTGGAACTGATAAACCTTATTACGCAAAAGACAACGATGGAAAATGGTGGGTTTACCACAGAGTAAAAGACCAAAGCTTACAAGCCAGCGCTGTGATGTTTCAGGTAATTAAAAAACAAAACAGAGGGAATGCAGAAATAAGTAGTTATAGTTTTCTAGAATCTGAAATCCTTAAAACTTTAAGCCTTGATAAGTCTCTATCTTTAAATGAGATTGTTGATCTATTGAAAATCAAAAAAAACAGGGTGATTTATAGCCTAGCAAAACTGATTCATTTCGATTTAGTTTCAGTTATTCACCAACAAAAATTCGAATATTACCGTTTAAAACCATAAATATTTTTATCTGGTTTAAAATTATTTAATTGTATTTCAGCATTTTGCAATTCAATCATTGATTTTTATCACTTTTTCTTTTTGAATTTAAAAACGTTCTCTATATTTGAGTAAATAGGATTGGGACTTCTTAAGTATTAATACTCTTTAGGTATAAAAACTTAGAACAACCCCCTAAAAATCAACTAAATAAAGAACAAAAATGAAACGCAATTACTTAATCCTACTCCTCGGATTGCTTGCTTTCAACAAACCGTTGAATGCGCAGCATTTTGACATCATTGTTGGTGCATCTAGCAGTCATTTCTTGGGTGACCTAGGAGGTAAACCATTTTTAGGCACAAACGATTTGCAAGATTTAGACATCCTTTCTACCCGTTATGCTATAACAGGTGGATTGCGTTTAAACATGGGTAGAGTTTTTGCCCTACGTACCAATCTATGGTACGCACGTTTGTCAGGTGACGATAAATATACCCGCAACAGAGAAAGACATGGTAGAAATTTAAATTTCTATACCCAAATATTTGAAGCCGATGCTGTTTTAGAAATGAACATATACAGAACAGCTGATAAAAGAAAAATATTCTATGTATTCGGTGGTGTAGGTTACTTTACCTTTAACCCGAAAACAAAATTGAATGGCACTGTATACAATTTAAGAGATTATGGTACAGAAGGCCAATATGCTATTCCTGGCAAATCGCCTTACGATTTACATTCCGTTTGTTTCCCTATGGGATTTGGAACAAAATTTATTATCAATAAAAGGTCTTATTTCACAGTTGAAGTAAATTCACGTAAAACAAGAACCGACTATATTGATGATGTTAGTACACGCTTTGTTGACCCAAATTTACTTATCGCTGCAAAAGGACCAACCGCGGCCGCTTTAGCAGACAGAAGTATTTCTGATATTCCAGGCTTTAGCAGTCCAGGTGCAATTAGAGGTGATCCAAAAGACAATGACAACTTTTTCTTCTTCTCCTTTTCATACAACTACACTTTAGGTACTGGTAATTCATATGGCGGATATAACCGCTCTGGCAGACCAAGAAACAGAATCAATGGCAAAATGAAATGCTTTGAGTTCTAATTGATATTAAACACATAATCGATGCGCCCTTCTCTTAGATTGGCGCATTTTTTATGCCCTAATCTTTTTAATAAGGCCAACGGTTATTGATTTTGTCATACACCTCGATGGTAAATTTGAATTGAGGTTGAACTGAAAACTGGTTGTTTATATTGGCTACATAAAACACACCTACCCTTACTCTCTCGCGCCATAAACGAATAATCTTTTCTACCCCAACATAAGCCTCAAAAAACTTCAAGTTTCTCTCCTTGGTCAATAGGAAACCACCGCCAATACACTCGCTTATATTTACTTTTTTAAGAATTGGAATCTTGTTGATTAATGCTCCATTAAAACGGTGCAAATAATGCGCTTCATAAAATCTTTTCAGGGTGGCAAATGAGCTGTCTAAACTTTGAAATGAATACAAAGGATTGGCAAAGAATGCTGGACCGATGGCTCTTTGGAATTTGTAATCCACCAAACGCAAATCACGGGCATTTAAAAACTCTCCTGAAACCACTCGGTATTTGCTAACGCCAGCTAAACCAATTTTTAATTCTTGCTCGGCAACAAACTCCAAGTAATCAAAATCGATTACACTGCCCATACCTTTTATTCCTTTGCGGTAACGGGCCGAAATCTCAGGCCATTTACTACCCAAAATTAATTTTTGGAATGGTTCTCTTATATACTTTTGGAAAGGCACATAATACAAGCCAAAAGTGGCGTACAAAGCTTTGTAAGGGGTGAAGCCAGTGGTTTGAACATTCCCACCCCAAAGACTATCTCCTTGTGAATCAAATTTCATATTTGAGATTGAGCGTCTATTGGAGTATTCTGCTCCCATACCAACATAAAACCCGTTAAACAATTCTACTCTATGGAAAATATTCGCAAAATCGTGGGCATAGAAATTAGACCTTGAGAAACCTTTAATCCATGAATTAAACGGATTGATGACACTAAAATCACTCCCAATACTGGCATTGTAACTCCCTCGATTAAATGGATTGTAAAGTCTGGTGAAATTGACCGACCCCTTTAAATCTCGATTCAATACCCCAAAATTTGCTGTTGGAACTAACGTAAAAAACTTCTTATTCTTATAGGTTTTAGAATACGAAACCCAATAATTAAATCGCGGACCAGCTAAGTAAAATGGCGTGTATAAAAACACCAATGGTTTAAAAAAGATTCTCCTCTCCTCACTGCGTTTGTAAAATCCTTGCCCCGTAAACAACAGTTTTTTAAATGTTATTTTATTGAACACACTGTCACTAGAATCTTGCCATGACTTCTGGGCAAAAACGGCTTTGAAACTATCTGTTCTACGTATATAGTTGAGTTCTTCTTTACTTAGTGGTTCTTTGCGTATTTGAGCCCAATACGATGTATCGCGTTCATAAGCTTCTTGTGCAGTAGCGCTTAACTCGTTGTTAAAAAACTTCTTTGGAAAGACCTTATTTAACTGATAGCCGCTGTAATAAACAGCAGTTCTACCACTTCGTTTATCTTTACTATATTTTGCATTGTATTGGAACTCCATTTTTTCCAACAAATAGGTAGAATCTGTAATCTGGTAGGTTTGACTAACTTCGAAAAAATCGTATTCCGCCATGTGGTATTTTGGCAACGAAAGTTTCAATGATTTAATGGCCCAAATACTGTCTTGAATAATCAACTCACCAGTCACCAAGGCATTTCCCATTAATCCTGGTGTCACCTTAATTTTGAAATACCGAATGCCATTTTCAACATAAATCTTAAGCATTTTATATTTATAAGCAATCATACCACTGTTGCTAATTGGCGAAAGTATTGGCGATTCACTCAGGGCAGGAACTTCTAATAAGTTTTTGTAAAAGTTAAATTGGCCATCGGTATGGGTTAAGTAAAACAAACCCTCCTTTTGACCTCTGATATCAACCCCCTTGCGCTCTTCTTTTATTTTATTGGGGGGAGAAAAGTGATAGGTTAAAAAAACTTCAGCAACATTTAATTGATTTGACTTAATCGGCGTGGTATCACTCTTCGGCTTTTTGCGTGTTTCAGTCTCCCCTGCTTTAATGTAAGCCTCAACTGAAAATGAAGGTGGGTTCATAAACCTTGCCTTTCCATCAATAACATATTGTATTATCTCTTCAGAACGGTCAACCTTTTTAGCAGATACTTTATATCCCTTTATGTCTTTTTCTAGTGGCTCTAGAATACAGTTCTGAACTACGTTTGCATAGGAAACTGTCACAGGCATTTTAAGCGTCTTAAAGCCTTGCATTTTAAAAACCAACTCGTAGGTCCCCTCGGCAATTTTTATGCTGTATTGGCCTTTGTAATCTGTTTTGGTGTTGAGAACGCCATTGTTCTGTACAGACACTTCAACCAAGGGAATTGGTTCCATTGAAGAATTCCTAACTGTACCAGAAATGGTATAAAATTGAGCGTGAAGACCTAAATGAACAAATAGGAAAGCAAGTAAGCTATATATTTTATACGGTTTCAAAAGTGCTGTATGAGACTTAACGCAATTTAAATTCATTTGTTTTGAATTGTCAAATTACTTTCTACAGACTATGATTCAATATAGACAAACGCATTAAGGAAGCACTCCTTAAAACTATAAAACAATATTTGAAGATATTTTCTCTGCCAATGTTTTGAACTCTTCAGCAGTGAATTGAGCGCGTTGACCAGCAAAATTTAGATCCCCTATCTTATTCATAGGCACCAAATGTATGTGTGCATGTGGAACTTCTAAACCAATTACCGCAACACCTACTTTAATACATGGCACAGTGGCTTTAATGCCAAGAGCAACTTTCTTTGCAAAAATGTGCAATTGACTTAAATCTTGATCTTCCATATCGAATATCCAATCCACTTCCTTTTTAGGAATAACAAGTGCATGTCCTGCACAAAGAGGATTTACATCTAGGAAAGACAAAAAATGTTCATTTTCTGCAAGTTTATAGGCAGGTATTTCACCGCTTATAATTTTCGAGAAAATACTGGCCATACTATAAAGAGATAGAAATAATTTCTAGTTTAACCACACCTGCAGGTACGGTAATTTCAACCACATCACCTGGGGCTTTGCCTATTAGACCAGCACCGATGGCAGACTTACTTGAAATTTTACCTAATTTCATGTCAGCCTCTTTTTCAGAAACTATCATGTATACCATCTCGCGGTTGGCATTTAGGTTTTTCACTTTTACCTTACTTAAAAGGTTAACTTTTGAAATATCCAATTTGCTTTCATCTATAACACGTGCTCTCGCATACATGTCATTTAGACCAGCAATTTTTGCTTCTAATAAACCTTGAGCTTCTTTGGCTGCATCATATTCAGCATTCTCAGAAAGGTCGCCCTTATCTCTTGCTTCTGCAATTTGTGCACTAATTGCTGGCCTTTGAACTTTTTGTAAGTGTTCAATTTCCTTCTTTAAATTTTCGTAACCTTCTTTGGTTAAATAGACGATATCGCTCATGTTGTTGTTTAGCTTAAAAAAAAACAAGTGCCTTCAAAAACGAAAGCACTTGCGCAAAGTTAATAAAAAATTTTATTTAAAAGAGACTCACTCTTAATCCAAAAGTATGAGTACCTGAAAATGGTCTTGTTTGTCTGAAAGAGTAGTCGATAGATACTTGGCTACTTTTCATTTTAGTTTCTTTATTCATTACAGGAATTTGAACACTTGCACCCATGTTTAAACCGGTGTAAGCATTGTTTCTTGTATCGTAATTAAAAATACCTTTTTCGTAGTTGTAACCAGCTCTTAGCATCAACAATTCTTTGTAAGCATATTCTAAACCTAAAGCAGTTTGATTGCTTGTAGCTGTATTGCTTGTAAAACTCATTGCTGTTGTTAATCTATGCCAGTACATTTTTGCATCTTTATCTAAACGGATATCATAAGATACACCGATGTTGATTAAAGAAGGCAAAGGTGTTTTGTCAGATCTTTGAGAAGTTGTTTGGGTATATGACTTACCATCGATACTAGATTTTGCAGCTAATCCGTCTCCAGAGTATTTTGCATCAGTACCTAAGTTTTTAATACTTACACCAAAACGGATATCAGCATTTCTACCTGCAGCTGGGTTCTTGTCCGGATCGCGGTATTTTACTTCTTTATTGCTCATGAAATCTGAATACTGTAAACCAGCATCAATTCCTAATGCACTTGTGCGCACATCTGGAGTTGATTCACTTGCTAATTTCACATTCACACCAGCAGCAATCCTTGTAGTAAAGTTATAAGCATAACCAAGATTGATATTAGAGATAGATGGTTTGTAAGTACCGATACCACCGTCTGGTTGGTCATAAGTAGTAATTGGAATTTGACCTATAGAGAATGAAGTAACACTTAATCCTAATACACCATCACCAACTGATTGACCGAAGCCAAAGCTATTGATGTTGATGCCAGTTCCACCAAGCCATGAAGACCTGCTGAAAGCCAATTCTGTTCCTTCAATTTTTCCTAAACCTGCAATGTTCCAGAAAAATGATTCTACACCTTGAACACCTGCAGAGTTGGCATTACCCATTCCGCTTGATTGTGCCCAACCATTAACCAACAGTTGCGTAAAACCATATTGTCCTGTTCTTGCTGGGGCTTGAATGCTTTGTGCAAACCCGCTACCCATGATAGTCAATGCGATCGCTAAACTATATATTTTATTCATACTCGATTTTTTCTAATTTATTAATATGTGTCTAAGTCTAATTGACGCATCACACCGTACCATTTCAAAATTTTCTCTCCTAAGTCACCACAATCAACGTGAATGATATAGAATCCACTTGCAACTGGAACTTTACCGTTGTTTTTCAAATCCCAATCAACATAAGTTTCAACATCATCTTTCTCAATTCTTCTAACCAAAGTACCGTTCAAAGTGTAGATTGAAATAACTGCTTTTGGAGGCAAGTTTGTAATCTTAACTTTGGTATCGATGGCACTAGACTCATATCCAGATGCTGCATAGTAAGGGTTAGGAACCACGTTGATTAAATCAACTGATTTCTTACCTGTTTCTGCATTCTTGTTGTTTTGTACACTTTCAGTTGAGAAGGTATATCTAGGTAATGCTGTTGTATCACCACCTGCAACTGATTTGGTATAAGACTTACGCATGTTCAAAGTGATTTGAACTTCAGTTGGAGGTACACCATTTTTCAAAGTGAAACCTTGAGCAGCCATAGCTGGCAATACCCACATTGCTTGAGAATAAACTTTACGTTTATCTGTATTGTTTGGAGATACTCCAGGACCAGCAACTGTTAACAATGCTTTGTATGCATCGCCGTTGTCGTAAATTGGTCCTTTGTAAATTCTAGATGACATACCTACATAACTTCCCATTACATAAATGTTGTGTTTACCACCGAAGTAATTATAAGTACCATCGCTGAATTTGCTTGTTGGATTCCAAATCATGTCATTACCATTTTCAGTTTCTGGCAAGTATGAATCTTCACCAAACATGATATTCATACGCTCACCAGTTTCTAAGTTAATAGCATAACCAGGGAAATAAGATCTACCCATTTCAGATGCATCTTCTTCCCAACGGATAAAGCTACCATCAGAATTGTTGTATACTGGTTTCATGCTTTTGTGGTAACGCATATTGAATTTCTCCATATTACCTTGGGTTAAGGTTTTGTCTTCACCCATTTCTACCACAACACATTTTGTCCATAATCTACAATCTGGAGTTAATACCAATTTGATACTAGCTAATTCAGAAATTGGGTTATCGGTAACTTGAGAACCTTTCCAAGCTGGACCGTAAATTACAGCACCATTATTTGCATTAGGACCTTCTGCTCTTGCGCACAATGCGTATGGAGCTATACGTCTGTCCCAAATTTTCTCAAACACTTCATAAGGATCATAAGAATCGTTACCTGTATGTGCTGGATCAAAGTCTGCATAGAAGTCATGGCTATAAGCTTCGAAAGTAGAAGCACCTAATCCAGATGTTCCTGAACGAATCCAGTTGAATGCACTGAAGTCACCATCAACATCAGGAACTGCAGTTAACCAACGTTTGTTATCGTCACCGTATTTAACACTATATCCTAAGAATCCATTGCTGGTTTCACCATAAGGATTTCTACCTGGTGCTGGTACTTGTTGAATTTCAACTGCTAGACCCCAATCTCTTAAATTGTTAACGGTCTTAGTTGCACCTTTCCATTTAACTTTACCTTGTACTGTTTCAATTTTATTCTCAATAGTACCATCAGCATATACTGATTCGCCAGTTGTTAAATTGGTGATTACCCAATATGATTTAGCTGAAATTGAATCTTGATATTTGTTTACACCTGAACCTTTAGCGTTTACTTTAAAGCTGTCTGGCTCAATGAATCTGAATTCGAAGTTAGCGTTTGGAACCAATAAAGGATCTACTACTTTAATTTTAACTGGACCGTTACCTCCTAAATAAACAGGAGCAGCAGTAAAGTTATTGGCCATAATCTCATTGATGGTTTCTTTAGAGAACTCCAACATTTGACCGCCATTACCTTTACCAGCAACTTGTTTCAAAATTGGACCATCACCGTAACCAGCACCCAATTCGCTACCAAAATATTCTGGTTTAGAATTGTGAGGGTAAGCACTGAACTTAACTGTATTTCTACCTGCTAAGTATTGAACTGGTTCCAATTTCAACAAATCGTTTGCTGGGAAACCATATGCAAATACTAAGTAGTGGTATGTTTTAAAGTTAACCAAACTTTTGTTTGATCCAGATGCGAATGCATCCTCTTTCAAACTAAAGGTATGAAGAATACCAGTGTTTGCACCATTAACTTTTAATTTAGGAACGTTAGCAGATACATCAGGATCATATTCATAGTTGATCATGGTATTGATGTTATCTTTTACGTCGCATTGTAAAACCAATCTAGCTTTTTCAATATCGTTCAATTCACTGTTAGATACGGTACCGTCTTTTAATTGGTAAACCATATAACCTTGGAAACGGTATTGAATAATTTGATTTGCTTCGTTTTTAATATCTTCTTTATACTTTTCAGGAATATCAGTATCTAAGAATTTCAATACCACTTCATTTTCCAATTCTTGGTATTCAACTGTTGGAGGCTCAGGTCCATCAGGTAAGTCAAATTTATTGTTGAATAATTTTTGAGCTTTATCACTCGCTAATTTTAATAAACTTAATGAACCGGTTGCACCACCTGAAGTAGTTTTAGCCCAAACCACACCTACTGTTACATTGTTAACTGCACCTGGCATTAACGTGAAAGGACCAGCAGATTGTAAGAAACGTCTGTCACCAGGTTGGTTACCAGCACTTTTTTCTGTCCATCTTGGAGAGCTAATAGTAGCAGGATTGGTACCATCATCAAACATGTATTTGGTACAAACTGTTCCGTTTACACCGTTGCCACCATATTTCATACAAACACCATTCATCCATTTACCTTGTAATAAGTTGTAAAAGTCGATAGCGTTGTCTGGGTTACCGTTAACTGGGTTGTTGTCGTTGTTATAGTATACGAATGCACCCATTCCCAATTCAACACCACTAGTGTCTAGTGGACCTTGGAAAAAGTCAACACCTATACTTGGAGGGTTTTGGCCGTAACCTAAAACACCTTCGTCATTGTCATCACCATTGTAGCAATATCCTAAGCTTCTTCCAACATCACAACCAACATAGTCATCAGAGTAGTTACCCAAATCGGCGTCTACCCATTGACCAAAATAAGTTTGATCTAAAGCTTCAAAACCTCTGTTCACAATTTTTGTGCGGTAGAAGGTCATGTTGTTTACCTCATCGTTTGTTTGGAAAGCGAATGCTGTAGTTTGTAATTCTAAACCAATTGGAATACCACCAGTTTCAGAGTGCACGTTACCACGGTCATTGTATACAAACCAAATCATTTGGTCTGGCTGATCTTTTGGTAAGTTTTTATCTGCGCTACGGGTTGGATCCAAAATTGGATAGTCACCAGCATAAGGGTTATAACCTGGTACACTGTCAGCATCAAAATATGGTGCTAAGTCAGTTGTTTGGTTGCTACCAAATGGGATACTGTTGTTACCATATGCAGGCCAATCTAAAATGTTTTTAGCCAAGTCAACATTACCAGAAGTTTGTTGTCTCAACAACTCTTCTCTTGTTACTTTGTACATTTTATCCCAACCTTCACAACGAGATGGATCAGTACTAACATCGTTCATATCTAGAGTACCTGGCCAGAAGTCATTACCACGTTGACGGTAAGTCATTGCAGCCATGCGCAAGTTACCATCACCACGACCAAGACCACCTATCCATAGAGCACCAGCAAACAATGAATGTTTTCTTACACTATTCGCATCAGATACTTTTGGTATTTCATATTTAGGGTTATTTAAATCCCACCACATATCACCACCGTTTAATATACGGGTACGAACGTTATTGATATCTAAGTCGGCACTTTGTGTAGCTGACTTACAAGTATTGGCAAATTCGGCCAGGCCAGAACCTGAACCTGTATTGCCCGTGTTTTTGCCACTTAGGTTTTTAATTTCAGCAGCTTGAGCAACTGAAGTAAGACCGATAAGTGCAAGGAACAAGCCTAATTTTTGATAAACACTTTTCATATTCTTGAACATTAATTTTTTATACATGGTTATTAGAAGAAGAACTTAGCACCTAAGTACATAAGTCTTGGGGTTTGATAGTTAAATGGACTGTTAACTGCTGTTTTGTAGTAGAAACTATAAGCTTCAGCACTTAATTGGTTAGCTAAGGCTTGTTGACCTTTTGGTGAATTCAAGAATCCATCATCGTCTGTTGCTCCAGTGTAAGGGTTAACAGCGTAAACAATTTTGGTATTGAATAAGTTGGTTACATAGTAGTATACTTGAACATAACCTGTTTTGTCTTTACCTTCTTTAGTTTTCCAATTTAATGCGATGTCTTTTTGAATGTTTAAATTCACGTTTAATTGCCATGGCAAGCGAGAACCGAATGGAGTACCTTTAATTGGCGCTCTGTCAACTGATCCTAATTGAACCGGTTGAGAAGTTGCTGTGTAAGGCAAACCTGATGTTGCTGTAAACACCGTGTTGAAGTTGGTGTTAGAGAAGATTTTGGTTTTTCCAATGATTGGTCCTTTGTAAGCTCTTTTAGCTTTGTCTTTACCAATACCTTTACCGTCGAAGAATTCCCAGTTAAAAATTGCTTTGAATTGGTGACGGATATCTAAATCACCCAATGGGAATAAAGATCTTAAGTTTGGTTGGTTACTTGCAATCAATGCACGTTGTGAGTTGATGTTTGAACCTGTACCATCAGCAAATTGTAAAGTATAGTTACCAGACAATGAAATGTTGTTTTCAGATTTGTAGTTCAACTCCATGATTAAACCTTTTACTGTACTAAAGTCTAAGTTGTTGTAAGAGATGTAAGTAATAGGATAAGCATTGTTGTATTGGAATGCAGAGATATCATTTCTAGTTTCTCTGTAGTAAGAGATAATGTTGAACTGAGTTGATTTGCTTAACTCTTGTTTGAAACCAATTTGGTAATCAGTAGTCAATCTAGAAGTCATTGCAGGGTTGTTAATCGCATTGGTTGATTTTTGTGTTAAGAACACATAGTCATCAATGGTGGTGTTGTTAGCAGATGGTCTTTGAGCCAATACGTCGTATGAAGCGTAGAACAAACTGGTTTTATTTAAAGGGAACTTGAAGAATATACGTGGAAGAATATTCACTTTTGGTTTGTAGTCTTTAAATGAATTTGCAGTTACTTCAGTTTGGTTAGGGTCTACTAAGTAAGGAGCAATTTTACCATTTGAAGTTCTGTTTGCAATTAAATCTGGAGAAGACAATTGTGTTCCGTTTTCATCGTACCAAGTATTGTCTTTTCTGTAACCTAATATTTTTCTAGGGTTTTTAACATCATCAACATATACTGCATAGTCAGAACCGATGTTTGAAGGGTGAACCACACGGTTACCTTCAATTTCAGTTACTTCACCAGCTTGTTTGATTGGGTATAATGAGTAAGCATCTTTCAATACCAATTGGTTGGCATCATAACGCTCAATACGTAAACCTAATCTGAATTCTAAGTCTTTAAAGAAGAATTGATCTTGGAACCAAGCGGCAGTATATATAGGCATGAAAGCACCAATGCTGCGTTTTGATTTGTCTTGTAAGAAATCGTTTACATCTGGTCTGCCACGTAATTTGTTTCCTAAGTGGTCATAACCTTGGTAAGCAACAATCGCACTACCATTGTTCAACAATTCATCTGCACTAAACATGTTGATGTTGAAATCAGATGGCTTGTAAGAGTTGATATCTAAAAACGTAGTCTCAGTGATTTTTTTACCATATACATCGGTAGCACCTTCTGCAATTAATTTGTTTCTGAAGTTTCTATCAAAAGTAGATTGTTTTGATGTATTAACTAAACGGTTATATCTGATAGTATCTTGGAATACGCCGTTAGCATCATAAGATAAGATTGGATTTGATTTGTCTAACTCAGCAATGTGGCTGTTTGCATATTGGTACATTAAGCGCCATAGGTTGGTTGCACCTACACTGTATCCTCTTGAAACTGATTGCTCGTATGATAAACCGAATTGTAATTTGTGGCCAGAAGAAGATTTTTTAGCTGAGTTCAAAGCACCTTTTACCTCTGTTTCACCCATAGCGAATAAAGTATATCTTTCGCTTTGAGATTTGCTGTACCCTGCCAATGGTGTACCAGGCGTGTTCCATAAAGAGTAGATGTTGTTTGGACTGTAACCGTTTAACAAACCTAAACCTTGTAAGATTTGAGCATCACTGGTGATATTTGCACCAAAGTCAGAATACTTATTATATAATGCTTGGGTGTAGTTACCTCTAACAGTATTGATGTCTGCTTGTGTAAAACGGATAGCAGTATCTCTGAAACCTGTTTGTTCCCAGAAGTTTCTTAAATAAACAGTATCACCGTTTTGATCAACAAATCTTCTTGATTGACCAGTTGGGTTGTTTAAGTTACCATAATAACTGTAGAAGTTAGTTGGGTAGTGTTTAAATTGTCCAATGTAACCATAGTCAAATAAGTTGTCGCCATGGTCTCTGTCTTGTGATTTACCCCAAGTTGATTGGTAGTCAAAACGCAAGGTGAAGAATGTATTGTTTAAAGTTGTTTTAGTTGCTTTAGCCAATGAATCTGGACCTTTAAATGATTGGGTGTATTTAATATAACCTAATACATAAGTGCTAGTAGACATTGGGTTGTTTTTGTATGCCATGATGTTGTTACCACCATTCACACTGTTGCTGTATGCAAAGTTACCGAAAGCAGTTAATGTTGCATATTGGCTTAATCTAAAGTCAAACTTAGCTTGAGCTGAAGAACTCATAGCATATACATTTGGTCTTACTTTAACCAAGTTGTAATCATTTTCAGTTAAGTAGTTCGCTGTGTGAACGAAACCACCATCAGTGTTAATTAACAATGGGTTCTTTTCTATGTTAGCCAACACATCATCTTTAATTACATAATATCCAATGTAAGATGGGTTTGGTTCACGAACATATGAGAAGTTACCTGCAATGTTCATTGCTGCAACTGGAATTCTTTTAATTTTACTTTTTCCTGTTTTGAAGTCAGGATTTACTTTAAATAGTATTGGCGCTGCATAGAATCCTTCAATCAAATTGTTGTGGTAAGGATTAAACATGCTGCTGCTTCTTACTTCTATACTCGCTGCTTTTCTGGTAGAAATTGTTCCCCCTTTGGTGGTAATTGAAATACCTAAACCCGTGAAGTCACCATACTGAGCAGGGATACCCGCTTGCATGATGTCTACTTGGCTACCAAATGCTTGGGTTAAAGAAGCGTTGTTAACACGAACACCATCAATATAGGTTGCGTTACCGTCTGTTCTTGATCCTCTATTTGACAAACCGCTTGGTCCACTGTTTACACCACCACTCAAGGCAGCAAAACCACCCATACTTCTGATACCTGTTTTCTGAGCATCAGATAATTTTTTGGTTGTGGTAGTTCCACCGTCAGAAACCTTAGTCTTGGTTCCTCCTACAATTACATTTCCTTTGTCTTGAACCTTAGTAACCAAACTGATGTTCAAAACTTGACCCTCAATGGAAATGTTCATTGACTCAGATTCATAGCTTGCGTATCCTTTGCCATCAGCAATTGGAACTGCTTTAACTGTGATTGAGTACAAACCAACTGGTAAATTACTAAAAGAGTATTCACCATTGATCTCAGATTTTACCATTCTGACAGAATCTTCGTTTTCATCTCTCAAAATGATTGGAACGTTTGCAATCGGACGATTGTCTCTGTAAACGGTTCCACGGATAAAGCCAGTGTTGGATTGAGCGTAACCTGCAAGGTACGACCCGAATGCCAAAAAGGCTAATAACGCGGACTTAAGTGTAAACTTTATATTCATATTTATTTTTTTACAATAACAACTTTTATTTCAATATTATAGGCTCGAAAAGTGAGGCAATTTCACCATTTTTTTTTTATAAATCAACATTCATCTAAATATTTTTTGCTTTCGTCGTATATTCAATAATTTTAAGGGCCAAAACATCAGCAATCTTATGGTAACTCTCAAAAGTCCAACCTGCAACATGTGGTGTTATAAGAACCTGATTACTAGATATTAAATCATTAACTACTTGGCGTTCTTTTTCCGTCCATGAGCCCAAATTTTCGTTCTCAAGAACATCGGTTCCGAAGCTTTTTATTTTTCCACTAATTATACCGAGTTGCACATCTGACAATTTACAGATTCCTCCTCTAGAAGTATTTATTAGTACAACTCCAGCTTTCATTTGTCCAATCAGTTCCGTATTTACCATCCCTTGAGTTTCCGCCGTTAAAGGCACGTGAAAACTAATAACATCAGCAGTCTTCAACATCTCCTCAAGGTCTATTTCTTCTGCATACGGTGAGTCAATCGATTTGTATTTGTCGTAAGCTACAACATTGGCATCAAATCCAGAAAGCTTCTTTGCCAAAGCAGTACCAGTATTCCCAAACCCAACAATTCCAATGGTTTTACCACCTATCTCCCACCCCCTATTGGCTTCCCTATTCCACTGTCCACTTTTCACTTCATCAAAAGACTGGTTGATTTTGTTGCTGATATTCAATAACAAACCAATTGTATGCTCTGCAACGGCATCTCTATTTCCTTCCGGTGCATTCAATAGAACTATATTGTTTTTCCTAGCATATTCCTCATCTATATTATCCATACCAGCTCCACCCCTTGCTATACATTTTAAATTGGGCAAGTCAGACAATATTTTGGATGTGAAATTAAGCTTACTTCTTACAGCAATTATCTCTGCTGAATTTAACAAACTTAAGTCTGACTTCGGACTAAAATCTGGTTTATAATTTACTTGCAATCCACTCGCTTCTAATTGTTTAACGAAACTTGGATGAAAGTCATCAATTACAAGTACAGAAGCTGGGTTAGAATTCATTGCAGGGCGGGCGTTTAATAAGAAGCAAAATAACAATACTTTAATGGATAAAAAAAAACACTTAACCCGCCCTTCAATGAACTTGATCAACACGAACGTAATAGTTAAACACAGAATCAACATTTATAACAGCTTTCTTAAATCTTTGACAAAACACTTCCAGAGATTGCTGCAAGTATTTATCAGAAATTTCACAATTTGTTAAAAATAAGCCGATTAAATTTACTTTTTATCGGACCAAAGTGATTTTAATTTCGCATTCCCTTTACCTTAAATTAATAAAAAATGCTATTAAAATATAAATTTCTATAAACTTAAATTATTCTTAATTAATTTATTGCAACTAAATTATAGGGCAGAAAAAAAAGGTAAATAATTTAAAATAATAGACCTTTTCCACAAAAGGTCCTTTTTTGTAGAATATCTTACAAGCTATACTTGTAAAAAATCAAAATCCTTTTGTTTAAACAAAAGACTAAACAAAAATTCAGCTTAAATCAAACTGTATTGATAGCACTCGCTATAAAATAAGCACCTTATTAACAAAATGATGATGTAACTCATCTATATGAAGCATAATTTACCATTTATATTTGTAACGTTATAAGACATAAGACAACCTTTTATAAAAAATAACGTCAAACTAAAACACAACTACTGTAAATGAATTCACACTCTAACAAACAAACCCTTAAAGCCAACTCGGTTTTTCTGCAATCCGAACAAAGTATTGAACTAGATTCCCTATTCGGCCCACACAGCATGGATGCACAAACCCATGCAGGTCTTACCCTTTCCCTTGAGATTTCTTTGTATGCACTTTTTGCAAGCTTTATAACTGTAATGACTTTATTGCCAAATCAAGCCGCAAACATCCAAGCAATGTTCCCTAGCACTGTACTTACTGACCCAATTGGTTTTATCTTATGGATCAAAATGGCATTGTTTATTGCTTCACTAGTTCCTTTGTTCTGGGCCCTGCACTTAAGCAGCAAACGCCTTAAAGGACGTCTCTTCGCTAGAAGAGGTATTCGTTTAAAATACTAAATTAGATTTTAATTCTTCTGTACCCGATGGGGTATACTCAATATCGAGTTGTTCCAATAAATGAATGGCCTTTGCTGCCATATTAAACTTTTCAATTTTTGATTCTATATCATTGATGTTAAATGGCAAAGCTATGTCCAACTCATTGATCTTTGTTTCTAGCTCCTTCAGCATTGCTGTTGTTATACCAATATTCAGCAAGGCGCCTTTAATAGGAACAAATAATGAGTTTAATATTCTAAAATGATTTTTTAACTCTTCAATATTAAGATCCAAAACAGCCTGATTCAAACATTCAAGTTCATAATCTTCTAAATCCACCGGGTGAATTAAGTTATACGCTTTTATGGTGCTCCTTATTTTGGCCGACAAATTTTCGATATCATGCCTTTTCAATTCCTGAACCTTTCTCGTTTCCGAAATATAGCCTATTGATTTTAAAAACTCAGATTGATAACTATTGAACGACTGGGTCATAAATTCAAGTAACTGATTGTAGACTTTTTCATGATCAATTTGCTCTCTATGCTCCTGGTAAATACTTTGACTTACCTTTAATTGCTGTAAAAATCTTGTGGTATTTGAGTTCATTTTTAAATTGACTTTAATTCTGCTTAATTTGTGTGGTGCAAAATTACAGCTACTTTTAGGCGATTCGATTTTATTACTCAAACAATTATACACATATCTATTTGATAATCAGAATAAAACCAAGTAAATACACCTATACTTTCAGTCCATATAAAAACTGTTTGACGCCCTGAATTCCTCATATTCAAGACAAAACAAAAAAGTCCAATAAAATGTGCATAAGTGCCTGATTATAAGCAAAAAGACTTAGCCATAAAATTAAGATTTAATTTGATTTCAAATAAATTATCCTTTGTTTCGTTATCCAACCATAAATAATATTCAAAAATCGTATTTTTGTTACTTTACCTTATAAACCAAACAGTCAAATCATTCTCTGATTTAAAATAAATTTCCAATATGAAAGCTATTACAATATTTGCCGTTCTAATTTCTTTGGCCACCCAAGCCAACGCCCAGTACTACCGACAAAACACCCCTCTAAAAGATTCTGTGGTTTTAGCCAAAGGCATTTCAGAACTAAACATGACTGAAACCTATATCCACAAAGGGAAAGCCAATACCACCCTTCGCACCATTCAATACAACCGTCTAGCTCAAAACATCTATGATGCTCGATTTGAAGACACAATCAAACTAAGCAAAATCAAAAGCATTGACAACAATGTTTATAGCGATAAAAACAACATTGCTACTTCATACGTTTGGTACAACTATAGCCAAAACAAATACAGCACCTTCAACGGCTTAAACCAAGTTGAATGGATACATTATTTCAATCAAAAGGGTAAAAATTTTGGTTCTTCCCATTACCAATATGCCGACAGCTTATTAACACGAATAGACCGTTTCGATAAAAACCACAAGCTCAAAACTTATTACCTATACAGCTACGCCTCTAATAAGAAAATGAAGCACTCTGCTTTGTACGACAAGAAAGGCAAACTTATCCGTTACTGGGATTACAACTGCGACGATGAGGGCAAAGTATCCAAAACAAAAAGCGATACCCTTAAAATTTGTACAGAGAAAAAATACTTGGCCGATGGCACCGTTATCAGTACCACCAATTCATTTGATTACAGAGGCGAGCCTATTAAATACGTTGAGCACCACAACACACAAAAACAATTAACCCGCTATTTCATCTACCGTGGTAAAGACGACCTTTTAACCTACCAAGTTAAAAACACATACATCGGCAACAAACTGGCTACCCAATACATCTGGAACTCCGATAAAAAAGGCAAAGCCCTTAGCTCATTTAACTACAGCTACAATGCCCAAGGCAGTTTGCTTAGCCAAAGAGACAGCTTTTTCAATGGTTCAAAAGTAAAAACCAATACCTATAAATTTACTTACAATGACAACGATTTACTAAGCAGTAAAAGTGGTTACAACCAAGATGGAAAACTATTTTCTTTGGTTAACTACCGCTACAAATACTTTGTTAAGAAAGATTAATTAACCTTAAACACTTTATATTTCCCGGCCCTATTCCAATGCATAAAAACACAATCGACCTGCGCAGCGACACCGTTACCCGTCCCACTCCCGCCATGCTAGAAGCCATGTTACACGCTCCATTGGGTGACGATGTTTTTGGGGAAGATCCTACAATTAACGCATTACAAGAATACGCCGCCAATCTTTTTGGCATGGAAGAGGCCCTCTTTTGCAGCAGTGGCACACAAACCAATCAGATTGGGATTAAACTCCACACCCAACCCGGCGATGAAGTTATTTGCGATGCCTTATCCCATATATATTTATACGAAGGTGGCGGAATTGCCTTTAACAGCGGTGCTTCGGTTAGACTCTTACATGGCAACTATGGCCGCTTTACCGCTGCCGAACTGCGCAAAAACATCAACGACGACAATGTGCATTTTCCAAGCAGCAAATTGGTAAGCATTGAAAACACCGTTAACAAAGGCGGTGGTGCTTGCTGGGACTTTCAAGAACTTAAAGCCATTAAAGCCGTTTGCCAAGAAAACAAGTTAGCCTTTCACCTCGATGGTGCCCGTTTGTTCAACGCCCTAGTTGCAAAAAACGAAACACCTAAACAATACGGGGAACTGTTTGATACCATTTCTATATGCTTAAGCAAAGGTCTCGGCGCTCCCGTTGGCTCTCTCCTTTTGGGCAGCAAAGAACATATATACAAAGCTCGAAGAATTAGAAAAGTAATGGGTGGTGGCATGCGTCAAGCAGGTATATTGGCGGCTGCAGGACTCTATGCTTTGCAAAATAATGTTGAGCGCTTGGCTATAGACCACCAACATGCTACCCAAGTTGCCAGTGTATTAAATGAATTAAATTGGGTTGAAAAGGTTTATCCTGTAGAAACCAATATTGTGATATTTCAATTGGGCGAGCAATTTGCCCCTTCTGCACTTATGGCAAAACTAGACCTCGCAGGATTCAAAGCCAGCACCATGGGCGGACAATTGTTGCGTTTTGTGTTTCACCTCGACCAAAGTCCGCAAGATGTAGAATATTTATGCGAGACCTTGCAGAAAATTAATCTGTAGACAACCACTCAAGGGTCATCACAATTTTTTCATCGTCGTCAATCACATTGATGCTCTCATCAATCTTAACTTCCAACAAGTAGATTACATTTTTTTCAAACAAAGAAACAGATTCACCAACAAACAACTTTCCTCTTAAAATGCCATCGTGCTTATACATCGAGCGCATAAAATTAAAAGAGATATTGTTTATATCGCGTTCAGGTATGTGTATCCAAAAGTTTTTATTCTCAGAATCCCCCGTAATACGCAACACTTCCCCGGTGTCTTTAACTTTCCATTTCCCAGCTAACATATGGCTTCTATTTAAGAGCACAAATTTATAGCAATTGTAAAGCAGTCGCGCGCATACTTGTAAAGGCAAGAAGACAATTTCAGGAAAAGTGACCACTTATTTGAACAAAGCAACTTGACTTTTGAATACCAAGTTCCTGCCTTCCGCTATAGCCCAGTTTGCCTTTGCTTGGTTTGCAAACGCACATTGCTGGCTTGCGCTGCGCCGCCACATTGCGCGTGCAAAACCCAATAGCAAACCCAATCTGGGGCTGCCGCTTCAGTCAGGGGTAGGCATTTCGTTCCGCGAAGACTCATGTTTCTATTAAGATTTCCCAAGCTACTTTTTTAATCAACATACCGATTTAATCTTTAAAATTGAGTTAACTTGCCGAGCGATTTCATGGAAGAAAAAAAACCGTTTTCATACCGTCTCCTCAGCAACACCGCTTTCCATGTTTTGATAGCGATAATAGCTGGAATTTGTCTTGGACATTTCTATCCAAAGACAGCGGTAAAAATGGAAATTATTGGCAAGACTTTCGTTGACCTCATTAAAATCTTTATCGGTCCCATCATCTTCCTCACCATTGTTTTAGGCATCAGCCGCGTTGGCAGCATGAAAAAAGTGGGACGCATTGGGGTTAAGTCACTTTTGTATTTTGAAATTGTTACCACCTTTGCTTTAATCATAGGTGTACTTGTTGCCTATATATTCGAACCCGGCAACATCGATGTTAGCGGACTCAATTCTGCCGATGCTTCTAAATACACTTCGGGGGCCAAACCGTTTTCTTGGAGAAGTTTTTTCCTTTCCAACTTTACCCTACAAGTTTTACTCTTGGCCTTAATTACCGGCGTTGCCCTTACTTATATTAAAACCAAAGACAAGGTTTTACATTATTTAGAAAAAACTGCCCATGTGGTTTTCACTGGTTTAAGATGGGTAATGTATTTAGCACCTATAGGCGCATTTGGTGGAATGGCTTTTGCCATTGGAAAATTCGGTTTAGCCACCCTTATTCCTTTGGGCAAATTGATGCTTTGCGTCTACCTTACCATGGCATTGTTTATTTTCTTGATACTTGGCAGCATTATGCGCTATTACAAACTGAGCCTAATCAAATTCCTTAAGAAAATAAAAGAAGAAATTCTCATAGTACTTGCAACCTCTTCTTCAGAAGCTGCGCTTCCTTCCATTATGAAAAAGATGGAAAAAATGGGATGCAGCAAGCCTGTTGTTGGCTTGGTTATTCCCACTGGTTATTCATTCAATCTAGATGGCACCTCCATCTATTTATCTATGTCGGTTATATTTATCGCACAACTGTACAAAGTAGATCTCAATGCATTTGAACTACTTAGTATTATAGGCATACTCATGATAACTTCTAAAGGCGCAGCTGGTGTAACCGGCAGTGGCTTTATCGTCCTTGCCTCTACACTTACCGCCTTGCACCGCATACCCGTTGAAGGACTGGCCTTCTTATTGGGTGTCGACAAATTCATGAGCGAAGCCCGCGCCATCACCAACCTAATCGGCAACGGCGTAGCCACCCTAGTCATCTCCAAAAGCGAAGGCGAAACGGAGTTTGAGGGACTGGAGAGATGAGAGGGGGAATGAGAGTGAGAGTGAGAATGAAGAAATCCTCATCAACCCTACTTAGCCCTATAAGCCTCTACCATATGCCTAAACTCCGTCAAATATTTTTCTATTTTGACTTTGTCTTTGATACCGTTTAAGATGGGTTTTCTTTTTCCGACAATTAAGGTATCGGGTGGAAATTCAGGACCGCCATGGTAGGTAACATTCCATTTCAAAATGCCTTCAAACAACTTGCAATGAACCTTATTGGAACAATGTGCTGCCAACCATGCCACCTGTTCTGTTTGAAACAAGTTCACATTAAAGTCGAGTTCTCTTAAGGTAGCAATATCTGCCAAGGGCGTAATGTCTTGGTCTATTAATTTATTGAGTCGAAAAGACAAATACTCCAAACTTCGACAAGATGCTAAGGGTTTCAGCGATTCAATAGCCAAGGTACCTGTCATACCCATATCAAACTCAATGTATTTGAGTGTTTGGTTATTGGTAAAGGCATCCAAATTGCGCATGCGTTTGATATCACTCAAGACAATTTTTTCAAGACTTTTATTTTTCTTTAGGTCCCACAAAAAATCGGCCTTTTGATTCCAAAACATCTCAATACTTACTACTTTATCTAATGATTCAAAGGGTGTAAAATCGTTAATCTTGGGATTTTTAAATAAGTTCAAATGGGTAAATTGATGGCCATATTGATGTATTAAGTATTCAAATTTAGCTTGATCCAAACCACTCACTGACAAGCGATCAATTTTTTCATGCTCTTTTAAAACATCTATGTCTTCAAAGTTAATGGCACCCCCATTGAGCTTTTCTTGAATTAAAGACAAATGCGATTCATTTTGTGCAGTATAGGTTAATGGATATTTCAAGTTTGCTTCCTTCATCATTCAAAATTAGTACAGAGAAAGCGAAAAATCTCACACGCCTGTCACTTTTCACAAAGATAAAAAAAGGAATGAAAGGACAAGATATGCAATGCATAGATTTCCAATTGATCAAAAACTGTATCCAATTTTGTATCCACTAATCAAATATGCGCATACAAGAGTTTATTCTCCAGGTCATGTTTCTGCACCTTTAATAAGATATATATAAAGCTATAAAAACATTGCGGCACTAGTAAATGCAAGGCAAAAGAGTGAATGTGAGAATGGGTGTGAGAATGAGGGTGAATCCCTCCTTCGCTGTTGCTATGGAGGACAAAGAAAAAAAAAGAGAGTTCAAATGTGCGCTTTCGCTTTAGTACTATAAATTGATCTTCTGTCCCAGCAGCATAGACTCCGCTTTGCTCTGTCACCCTGTAATAGAAACTTCCTTCGTCAGTTACATAA
>JAOASJ010000069.1 GCA_030158725.1 Bacteroidia bacterium | reverse complement strand
ATATTTTGAGCATTCAAGTAATAGGCAGCGATGGAAAATTGGTTTATACGCAAGACAACTTGCAATCTGGTTTAAGTGAAATCAATTTGATGAATTTAAGTCCTGGAATTTATACGGTATTGGTTATAGGGGAGAATGTGAAAACTAGCATGCTCATTTCATTGATGAGGTAAGGATTTAAAGTTAAGCAACGAAAATGTACCTATAGTTGTCTACCACACAATCAGAATATGAAAAGACCCTTACTTGTTTTACTTTTATTAATTACTAAGCTTGCTTTTGGTCGCGATTTAGGTGCAGATGTGTATTACAAACCTGTTGGAGGGATGAAGTATGAAATTACAGTAAAGCGCTACCGTAATTGTGATTTTTATCCGATGTTTAATGGGAAATTGAAAATTTACAATGATTCTTTTGAATTGGAAATTGATCCTACATTTAGAAAAACAGAATCAATATTAAATGGGAATACTTGCTCTGGTTGTTATAATAATGGGAACAATGGGTCTTTGTCGGTTGAAGTAAGATATTTTATAGATACAATAGATTTTTCTTTAGCTCCATACAATGCGTTTGGGACGAGTTTTTTTCCGAAAGTATATTTTGCGTTTTCCAATTGTTGTAGGTATTACAAAGTTACTGTAACGGGTCAGGATGTTACATTTATCGATGCGATGCTCGATTTGTATTATGTGCGCTCAACAGGAAATAAAATTGGGTTTGATGGATTTGCCAATCCCATACATCCTGAATTGTTGTTGAATTCAACTTTTAGCTATTCTTTTAAAGCGCAGAAACGTTCAAATCTGGATTCAATAGCCTATAAAATGGTTCCAGCTAAGTATAACCGTTACTATGATTTTTCATATAACTATTTAAGGCCATTTTTAATTTATTGCCCAACAAAAACCCAGTCCTGCAATGCCAATACAAAAGTTAACCCTGTTGTTGGCGTATATTTCAATGAACGCAATGGAAATTATATCTGTACCCCAACAAAATTAGACGAGTATAGCGTATTAATTTGTCGTGCAGATTTATACAGAAATGTCAACGGCAAGCCAACTTTACTGGGGTATATGAAACGCGATTTTCAGGTACATGTTCAGGGGAAAAGTTATTTTATTCCAAGTATTAATTCTTACAAGGACTATGTCGTAAAGGCAAGAGATAGCATAGTTTTCGATATCCCTATAGTTGATAGTGCCGGTTTTAGCCAACTCAATTCTGACACATTAGAAGTTGAGTTGATCGGCGGAAAAGTGAACTATGGAAAAGTGTCCTTGCTAGATTCACATTCATTAAACAAAACCATTCATTTCACTTGGCGCCCAAACGATTCAGATTATGTAAAAGGCCATACAGCAGAGATTGGTTTTAGGGTATTCGAAAAGACTTGTATTAAACTCAACCGTTACAGTTTGATGACCACCTTTATGGTAGATGTACTTCCTCCTGATTCGGTTTGCAACATACTGGTTAAAACCTACAACGATAAAAACAGGAATGGCAAAAGAGATTTGAATGAAGCCTACAAATCTGCGCCCATCTATTCTATTTCTAACAATCAATATAAGGCTTTGCAAACAGATAGTTTTGGGAATTTAAACTACAAACCACTTTATGGCTGTTTTGAATTTGGCTTAAGAGAGTCACCTGAAATTTATTTTCTAAATAAGGGGGTAAACCTTTGTGCAAAGTTTGATAGCACCTATGTTGTTGAACTGGGTTTTCAAACCAGAACGGGACTAAAAGGCAGGGTATATGAAGACCGGAATGGAGATTGTATATTGGATAAATTTGACAGAACGCTTGCCAATCAAAAAGTGTTTTTAAAAGACCAAAATACGTATGCCACCACCGATGCAGATGGATACTTTTATATGTATTCAAAACCAGGTATTTCAGTTTTAGAATGTGATACCAATTCTGCTTATTTAGCCAAATGCACAAAGGCTTATACAGTCAATCTAAAACAGGATTCTGTTGCAGGAAACTTTGTGTTTTTATTGCAAAAGAAAAATCAGTTTAATGACCTGGGCATGGAATTGAATTATGTTCCGTTAACGGCAGGGTCTAGTATTTTCAATGAGAAAATCACCTTAACAAACTATGGTTTAGCGGATGCATCAAATTTTGAACTGCGTTTAATTCCCTCGAGAAAACTTGAAACACTTAAATCAAATACAGTGTTTGTTATGTCGGATGATACCATTGTGTTTACAATTGGACTTTTAAAATCGGGCGCCAAACTGGCAATAGAATTTAACCATGCTGTTTATTCAGATTCATTTAAATCGGGAGAAAATCTTTGCTTCAATTTTATCTTGCCCACTGATGATAATGTAAAGAACAATACCCTCGAGTCATGCCGCCCAATTTTGAATGGGAGCAGTTTACCTACCCTTAAAACAGCTTTGAGGCCTGCGAACATAAACGAAGGTTCAAACTCTATGAGCTACAGACTTTCCTTTGTCGATTCCTTAAATCGTTATACCAGGGTTCTGATGAAAGACAGTATTGATGCATCTTTATTTGACATTAGAAGTTTCAGGGTAATAGACAATCCAAATAATTTTAAAATCACTTTATTGGACAATGTTGTCTTTGCGGAATATATAGGTAGCACCGACCCTAAGAGATCAATTGGTTTTGTTTTTGAAGTGAATTTCAAAGACAAAATAGACCATGCGTTTCAAATAAACAATTCACTTGATATTAGCTTAAATAACGATATCAAATTATTAAGGAGCCGTGTTTCGAGTCAAGCGATAACTGCATTTAAGTTGAGTAAATTAATTGATACTGTTTATTGCCCACTCGATTTTGTTTTCTTAGAAGTTAAAGCCAATGTGCAATTAAAATCTTCTAACCGTTATAGGGTGTATTTGTCTGATTCAATGGGACAGTTTTCTCAAGAAAAATTACTCTTGGACACCCTGTGCAATTCTGAACTTAGTATGCTTAGGTTGCAACTTCCGTATACGATATCGGATGGTGATTTTTACAAATTAAGAATTAAGTCAACAGCCCCCAATATGCTTAATTTTTCCTCTGAATTTCCTCAAACCATTCAGGTGCAAAAGAAACCAAGTTTTGTGTTTACAAGCAATATTAATAAAGGGGTTATTTGTTATAGAGATACACTGAAGTTGAAGGTAACGGGCGGCGACTCCTTTCAGTTTTATTACAATAAGTTTCCAGTAGCTAATTTCTCTAAAAAATCATTTTACAATACGGTTCCTCAAGGGAATAGTTTTGTGTCTGTTCGTGTAAAAAATACCGCAAACTGTATTGCTTTTTCAGATGTGCGTGTATTTGCACAAAGAGCTTTGCCTAACTTGAAACTTAGTTCAAGTATCAATGATTTTTGTGCTGGTGATTCCACTATTTTATTTTTAAACGGAGCCAACACTTATTCCCTATACAGAAACAATAATTTATGGATTAAAGACACAAAGAATAGTTCTTTTTCCAGCGGGCCATTGACTAATACAACAGCATTTAAATTAAGGGGTACAGATACCTTCTCTTGTTCAAATGAAACGAGTCTTGCCGTTAACGTTAATCCATTGCCAGCAAAGCCTATTATTACTAAAATTAATCAAGGTTTGTTTTCAAGTTATACAAATGGCAACCAATGGTATTTCAATTATGGCTTAATACCTAATATGAAATCATACGATTATTATCCTACAGAAAATGGAGTTTACAGTGTTATGTATACGGATGCTAAGGCTTGTTCTGCTATGTCTGACACTGTTGTTTTTGTAGTGCCTAAGCAAATTTCAATCAATGGAAATAAACATGCTGCAATAGCGGTTTACCCCAATCCTGCAAACGATTACATAAATGCAAATATTCCCGAAAATGCACAATATGAACTAATAAATTCAAATGCTCAAATCGTTATTTCTGGCGACTTAAATGCTGGTTTAAACACCATCGACCTACGTGGCATTAATTCTGGTTTATTTGTTTTAAAGATTTATTTAAACGGTGGTATTTTTTATAGTAAGATTCAGGTTTTGCAATAAAAGATTGTTTTGTTATTTTCGTACTAATTTATGGGATACGAAGTACATATTGTTAGGCAGCTTGATTTTGATAATTCAGAAGAAGAAAGCAACATTCAAATTGATGAATGGAAGAATTTAGTTGATGGTGATTTAGAACTCACTTGGCAACAATATTCAGGAGTAGAAAGTGAAACAGATTTTGAACATTGTTATTGGCTTTCTCATCCTGAAATAGATGAATCTAATCGTCCTTGGTTTCATTTTTATAGGGGAAGTATTAGCACCAAATGGACTGATATTGCTTGCTTGTATAAGCTGCTGCAAATGGCTGATAAATTAAACGCACGCTTGCGTGGTGATGACGGAGAGTATTACGATGCTGAAGCCATCAAAAAAATGGAGTTGGCTACAGTTAAGCTAAAGGAAGCATCGAAAAAGCCTTTCTGGAAATTTTGGTAAAAATCTTGGCCAATTAGGTCTTTATTGGATTAAATGGAAAACCTCTTTGTGGTTTGTCCTGTCCTTTGAAGTACAAACCCCAATTACTTACGCTAATGGATTTTAAATAATGTCAACTTTGTTTAATTGTATTGAAATGCGGGTTCCTCCTTCTTCGTTCTTGGTAATGTTAAGATGACCTTTTAGAAATTGAATTCTAGATTTAATATTCTTTATTCCATTTCCATTTCCATTTTCAATATTTGATGAAAATTTACCATTGTCAGATATTGAGATTTCAAGTATATCTTGACTCTCAGAAATATCCAAATTAATTCGGTCTGCTTGACTGTGTTTAAGCGCGTTGTTAATCATTTCAAATAAAATGGATTTGAAGTGAAATTGGTTTTCAGGACTGTAAATGGAATTAAATTCCAATTGTTCATTGATGTTAAAATCAATCTTCGGATATGAATTCAACAAGCGCATGAGTTCTGTTTTTATTTGATCCATGAACTCTAAAAATGGCAATGATTTTTGATTCAAATCGATAACAATACTTTTTAAGTTTGAGAGAATTTGTTGAGCAGTTAATCGCAGTTCTTCTAATTCTGTTTCTTTGTATTCGGAACTAGAATCATTTTCAATCATTTTTATTTTGTTTAGAATACTAGAGGCATAGGCACCTAAATTGTCATGTAAGTTTCTGCTAATTCTGTTTCTCTCCGTTTCTTTGGTAATTTGTTCTAAGATTTTCTTTTCATTTTCAATGTGAATTTGGTCAATTATTTTTTTGTTCTTAGCATGTTGAAAGTAAACATAAGCGACGATAACAACTATACTGAGCAAAAGCACAAGAAGCAATGATAAACCCAAAACCCTGTTCTTGTTTTTTAATTGCTCATTTTTATACAACTGGATTTCTTTTTCTGTTTTTTCATTCTCATACTTTATAGACAAAGACTTTGAACTTTCAATACTAGATTTGTCCAATTCTTTGAAGTAAACGGAGGTGTATTTTTCGTAATAATTGCTCGATTTTTCAAACTGCTTGGTGTTATTGTACAAAACAGCTAGATTTTTATTAATGGTGGTCAAAAGACCAAAATCATTCATTTTTATTGCCGTTTCTTCGGCCATTAGCAATACGCTCTCAGCTTCTTTAAATTGGCTTGTGTTCATATAGGTAAGCCCTAAATTGGTATAACAATTGGCGATTCCTTGCTCATCATTAATTTCCTTGTTAACCTTTAATGCTTTTTGATATTCAAGGATAGATGCATCATACATTTGCATAAGAGTATATAAACTGCCTTTGTTAAGGTATAAGTTTGATAAATCCCAGCTTGCTTCATTCGTGTCTAAGTAAGCCAGACTTTTGTTGTAGTATAATATAGCAGAATCAAATTTTTGATATTTATTTATGGTGTCATATTGCAGTTGTCCTGCAAAGACAGTGGCCAATCTCTGGTAGTAGTCTGGAAGTAAATCTTCATGTTTGTTTTGATTGGCCAGATTGATTGTTTCTAGTATATAACGCTTTGAATCACTCCATGCCATTAAATTAAAATATGCCCATGAAATATTAGCTTTTATCCCACATACTCTTTTGAAATTATTGGTTTTTTCAAAATAGGGTAAAATTTGGAAATTGAGATTGATGCTTTCGTTGTAGTTGCCTAATTGAAGTTCGCTTACAGATTGCAACCGTTTTAAATTCGTATAAATATCTTTGAATTTGCTGGAGTCTATAGTACTTAACGTTTTTAAAATTTCCGTTTTAGCAGAGTCGAAGTAATTTGCATTTAATAGAATTTGAACAAACATTTGCTCATGAACCCAAGTGATAGAATCGTTAGGATTTTTTGTGATTTTGGCATCCAATTTTCGCCATAGATTGCTAGCATTCTCAATGTCATAATTCTTTAGTAAGTTATTGATTGAATCGTATGGAGCGAGATCTATTTTTGATTGTGCCTTATCATTGTTACCACAAGAATGCAATAGGATAGCAGCCAAAAGGAGTTTAAATATTTTTAGAGTCATATCCAATTGTGTTTGTTAACGATATTGATAACTTCAGAACGGGTTTTTACATGCAATTTTTCATATATATTGCTTACATGTCTGCGAACTGTAAATGGAGAGATAAACAATTCCTCTCCAATTTTTTTGTAGTTTTTACCACTGATTAATAGTTTAAGTACATCGGTTTCTCTTTGAGACAAAGGGTTTTTTAAAGTTGTTTCATCACTTTTAAAAGTTTCTTCTTTCATGTAATTAAGGACTTTTCGTGCAACAATTGGACTCATCGGTACTGCACCAAATTCAACGACTGATTTTATTGCCTCTATCAAATTGGTACTGCTGTCTTCTTTTAGTAAATAACCATGTGCACCAGCTTTAATTGCATCAAATATTTTGGAGCTATCTTCAAAAACGGTCAACACAATAAATTTTATATGAGGCATTGCATTTTTAGCTCTAAAAATTGTTTCAATTCCGTCTAGTTCAGGCATTTCCAAGTCCATTAGAACAACATCTATTTCTTCACCTTTGGTTTTGATTGCTTCTAAAAAATTAATGCCATTATTGCATTCTAGAACGATTTCGACATCCATACAATTGGCAAGAATTGAATGTACGCTATTTCTGTTCACTGCTTTGTCATCAACCAGAGCAATTTTAATTTTCATTCTTCAAAAGTATCAATTGATTTCTTAAGTATATAAAAATTTCCTCTGAATTATAAAAATTGGTCATTATCGACCATTGCCTATTTTTTGAAATTCAGGCAGTTTTGTATCATGAGTAAAATAATGGTTGCGGCAGGATTGTTTTTATCACTTGTTTTTATTGGCGCCTGTCAAAAAACTGAAGAAAATCCTGCTGATGTTAATGCTTCAAATGGCCAAACAGCGGCCTATGTTCTAAACAACAATTCGGGGTTTGATACAGTGTTGAATATAACTAAGAACCTGCAAGGTATAGGCACCGCAATTGGTATTATTGGTTTGGTCGATTTTACAGCAGAGAGCAACACGAATTTAAATTATGTTTATTACACCACTTTCCAATCGCAACAAAGTAATTTATTTTCTTACTATAGAAAATCATTCAACATTGCTTCCAATCAGTCGGTCGCTTTGCCAACAGGAGCCGACAAGTCGAACCAAGCTGGCGGCTATAGTTTTTTTAGACCGTATTCAAATTTCTTCAATTATTGCTTGTTAAGCAGCAATACCACAGCAGGGAATACAGTGTTTACAGCATCTTTCAAAGGTGATGTGAGTGCAGATTTTCCCAAAAGAAATACAATAATAGGAGAGCCTGATATGGGGTTTTTATATCCAATGCTAAATTCTGAGCGCTTTCCTGGTAACCCTAATTATGATCTCAGACAAGGCTTTTTAACGGTAGGTGCATTAACCCAACCCAATAGTTATACTTTTAAAGTGTGCAATCCTAAGTTGTTTTCTTACCAGTTTACTACAAACCCTGCAGTTCCGAAAATTGTGGCCAATTTCTTTGATATATCAATAATCAACAAAGGACTTTCACAAAGTAAATATCAAGATATCTCCTACTCATTTGATTTGAGAAGTGATTCCATATTTGCACACCATATTTTTGATACGACGATAAGCGGCTTTGAGGCACAAGGGATAATCAGAATTGCAGGTTTGTCTGTTGATGCAGGACTTTCTAACAGTGGCAATATCAAAAAAATAAGACATTACAGTCCTGATGGAAAAATATTTGGAATGTTTTTTCAGGATTTAAGCACCAAGAGATGTTGGACTTTTTCTTTCGACTATACAACCCATACATTTAGTAAGGGTATTCAAAATGCAATTTTAGACTATAGTTCAGATGGTTCTGATATTGACATTGATGAATTTGGTAACATTTACTACAGTGGTATCGCATCAAATGGAAGTAATCCTAATGGAGTGAGTATTTACCGTAAAGATATTTCTGGGGCTACAAGTTTAGTAGGCTCAGATAATTTCTTAAAGTTCGGGGAAATCATCCAACTTAAATTCTTGTTTGGTAAGGTCTATTTGGCTGTGACTGGAAGAATTAGTAACACATATATCAAACAATTAACTTTTTTAAAACAACAATAAAACCATTCTAAAATGAACATATTAAACACAAATTTAAGTAGACTTAAAGCAAGTTTTATTTTAACAATTTTTGTCTTCACATCACAGATTTTTGCACAAAGCATTAGTTACAAAATAGTAGGCAATGATGTTGATGACAAGAGTAAGTTAAAACTAAGGCCAAGTATTTCATTTGCAATTCCTCCTTCTGAATTGGTGGAAGGTTTGCCAATTACATTTAATTTAGAGGCACAGTATTGGATGCCTAAAATTGATTTTAGGGTATCGGGCAGTTATGGTACTTTCAAAGGTGGTTCAGTTGGAGCGACTTACCATTTGGTAAACCAAGTAAAAAACAAGAATGATAAATTTGTTGTTAGTAGAACACAATCTGGGAATAGAGAAACTACCACTTATTTTAAAGCGCCTGTTGATATACATAAAATATCAGGACCATGTGCCGACTTAAGCACAGGGGTCTATGGTGAAGCGGGATTTTATTCGAAGTTAGATTTTGGATGGGATTTTCAATCGTATGGTAGAGCTTATGCAGAATACAACAATAGAACTTTAAAGGGCTCTAGAAATGGTTGGATGAGTATCAAATTGCAAGGTGTTTTAGCCAATGTTGCTATTGATATGACCGACTATTTTAAATTGGGTGCTGGTACAGGTAAATATACAGAAGAACGCAAAATGGCCATCGGGGGACAAGTGAATTTTTCAGTAGCCGCTAGACCATGGAAAGGCTTAACATTTTATATGTCAATGCCTTTAGGTTATATGCGTTACATGGGTGTTTCTGATGCACCATCAACCACCAGCAAAGGTGTTCCAATTTTGAATATAGTTTTGGGGACGCAAATAAGATTGTAGGCAAAAATACAGGACTTTAAAACTTGTTTCTTTTTTGAAATATTTAAGTGAAATAAGTTTTGAGCTTGCTAATTCAAAGGTCATATTTTGAATAAATGATTAACAAAATGCATTTTCAAAATTAAAATGTTTCGTTAAACTCGAGGTAAATTCACACAAATAATTTCATCGGAATTTACACGTTTTAGAGGCTGTGATTTATTCATATTTTAAGACTTTTAATTGCTTAATAAGCACAATGCTATTGGTTTAAATTTTATTCTTTTTAAGAATTTTTGAAACAAAATAGGGGTCTGTCTTTTTCTTTTCTTTTAAATAATTTGAGTAAAATAAGTGTGGTATTTGCCTACTTATCAATATAGTACAATTGTATTATAAAAAAAGTAATGTTAAATAAATATATTTGAATCCTACAACAATGAAACAATTTAACACACTAAAAATTACCGTTTTACTTTTGGTCTTTAGTTCAACTC
>JAOASJ010000068.1 GCA_030158725.1 Bacteroidia bacterium | reverse complement strand
CCATAAATATTGTATTGCTTTAAGACTTCAACATTGGCACCATAGCGTTGTTTGTTGTAGCGCATTTTTTCGTATTCGCTGAAGGTTCCTAGACCGGGGTAAAACCTGTCGGTCTTCAAGTAATCGTTGATGGCAGTGTATTGGTAAAAAACGCCAAATGAAACGGCCTTTTGACCCGCGCCATAGCTTGGTAAATAATGGTTGATACGCAATCCTGTGTATATGCCATTGACGCCAACTTGCTCGTCGTTTGAATAATAATTGTAACCCAAGTCGGCAGACAAATAATTGAAATTGCCAGAGCTTTCGCCCCCTAAAAAAATCTCGTTGTGGACCTTAATGCAGGGCAAACTAAAAACCGATTGGTCAAATAAGTTGACTTTTATTTTATATTTCGGAGGCGTATACTCCGTTATAATCGGCAGTGTTTTGGCGGAGTCTTGCGCCTGAGCTGATAGACTAAACAATAAAACTAAAAGAAAGCCTAGCCTCATTTTTGAGATGCTATTTTCGATAAGAATATTAGGTTTAGTGGGTCGCTGCAATCGTATTGGTATACGCCGCTTGTAGAAGTAATGGTAAGAATATTGCCACTGGCAATGACATCGTATGCCAATAAATTACTAATTCTAGCCACTTCAACAATGTTCATGTTGTCTGTGATGTCTAGTACTTTAAATCCTGCCGCTTGGTCGCACAAATACAAGTATTTTCCAGCAACTGCCATGCCTTTAGGATTGCCCATTCTATAAACTTTTAATAGGGTAGGGCTTGTTATATCGGTAATGTCTATGGCTTCTAATTGGTTTAGTCCACGGTTGCATTGGTTGCCAGTACTCAAAGTGACATAAGCGGTGTTTCCTTGAACAACTACAGGGTCGCAGCTCACCACGTGGGTGTAGGTGCTGATGTAGTTTGGCGCACTCGGTTTGCTCAATCCGTAAATCAACATGCCGTTTTGTGTGCCGAAAAATAAATACTGACTGTTGCTGAAAATGGTTTCTACGCCTGTGTTTTTCAAATCAATGCTGTTCAATAAAACAGTATTGCTGGTGTTTGAAACATCGTAAACCTTTAGCATGGTGCCTTCCACTTTGTACATTAAATTGCCTTGAATGGCAAATTTTGCCAAAGAACCACCTTGGCCGGTGTTGCTGCTATCACCACTGGTGATTGCGCTGCTGTCTTTGTCGCAAGCATAAAAAAATGTGCTTAACAAAATAACTGCAAATAGAATTTTAAAAATATTTTTCATAAAGTTTATTGATAACATTTGGGTTTAATAAGGGTGTCTGGAAGCCAAGAAACGATAATGCCTTTGTTTGGCTCTATACATTCAAAATAGATTTTGCTACTGCTGCTTTGTCCTGCCCACCCAGTGAAACTTCTGCGTCCTGGTAATGGAGGTGTTTCAACAGAACCACGGATATGTTGTAACACTTTAATGTCGGGTAAATGGGCAATGTTAATGGCCACTATACCAAAGTAAGTGTCAGCATAAAGTATACTGTCTTTAACGGCTATGTCGTAGTTGTAGGGAATGTTGATGAAACAAAGCATAGCAGGCATATTCGGATTACTGTTGTCGAACACATGCACACCTTCTCCAGGTTCGCCCACGAACAAATATTTTTGAAATAAATAAATTTTGCCCGAGGTTTTAACTGGTCTGGCCGTGGTGGAATAAATCAGGGTGTTGATGTCGACCGATGAGTCAAAATAAACCGGTCTATATCCAAAAACCTTGTCGGGGACGTTTTTATAATCGTCACGGTAAATACAGGAAATCCCGAAAACCATAAGGACAAAAGCGATATATAAGCCCGTTTTATTCAAATTTTCATCAAAAATAGTCGTTTTTCTTGAAGAAAGTGAAAAAAAAGGTATTATCTTTTTGTTTCCTCGCTTAATTTTGCAAACTAGAAAAACATGTTAACTTTACAAGCAATCCGCAACAACACCCAAGAAATTATCGACCGTTTGGCTAAAAGAGGCCACGACCGCAGTGGAGATATTCAAGAAGTACTTCGTCTAGACGAGCAAAAACGCGCTTCACAAACTTCGCTTGAACAAAAACTTGCGGCCAGCAACAACATAGCCAAAGAGATTGGCGATCTGTTTAAAGCCGGTAAAAAAGATGAGGCCGATGCCCGTAAAGAAGAGTCTGCTGTTTTAAAAGAGCAAATCAAAGGTTTGGAAACCGAGCTTGCTGAATTGGAAGAACAACTCAAACAAAAAATGTATGAGATTCCAAATGCACCGAGCGAACAAGTTAAATATGGTAAAACACCTGAAGAAAACGAAACCGTTTTTGAATGGGGTACTGAGCCTGTTATTCCTGCGGATGCTAAACCGCATTGGGATTTAACCACACAATACAAATTGGTTGACTTTGAATTGGGAAATAAAATTACTGGTGCAGGCTTTCCTGTATACACTGGTAAAGGTGCCCGATTGCAAAGAGCCTTAATCAATTTCTTTTTAGATGAAGCTTTAAAAGCTGGTTACTATGAGGTGCAACCACCAATTTTCGTAAACGAAGCCAGTGGATATGGTACCGGTCAATTGCCCGACAAAGAAGGTCAAATGTACCATTCAACCATAGACAATTTATATGCTATTCCTACAGCTGAGGTGCCTATCACCAATATATACCGCGATGTTATTTTGCGTGAAGATGAATTGCCAATCAAGAATGTGGGTTACACGCCTTGCTTCAGAAGAGAAGCAGGAAGTTATGGCTCTCATGTGCGTGGCTTAAACCGTTTGCACCAATTTGACAAAGTAGAAATTGTGCAAATTTCAAAACCGGAAAACAGCTACGAAGCTTTAGAAGGTATGTTGGAACATGTAAAAGGTTTGATGCAAAAGTTGGGTTTAAAATTCAGAATCTTGCGCCTTTGTGGTGGAGATATGGGTTTTGCCTCTGCCTTAACCTACGATTTTGAAGCGTGGAGTGGTGCTCAACAAAAATGGTTGGAAGTAAGTTCAACTTCTAACTTCGAAACCTTCCAAGCCAACCGTTTGAAATGCCGTTACAAAACCAAAGATGGCAAAAACGAATTGGTGCATACCTTAAATGGATCTGCTTTGGCTTTGCCTAGAATCGTTGCTTGTTTGTTGGAAAACAACCAAGATGAGAATGGTATTAAAATGCCGGAATGCTTGCATTCATATTTAGGATTCGACAGAATATAAAGCATGCGCAAACTCTTGTTCATAGCATTGTTTGGGTTCTTTGTAAAACCAATGTACGCGCAGTTTAACTGCGTTGACACAGGGAGAATCAATCCAATGTATATGTGCAACGACCAATATTACAATCCGGTTTGCGGGTGCAATGGCGTTACTTACCGCAACGTATGTGCATCATACAATGTTTATGGCGTCAATACAGTGAGAAGTGGCGTATGCGATGGAATTGATATGGATTTTTATCCCAATCCCGTTGGTCCTTTCAGTGTGTTCACCATCAATTTATCTTTCCCTGAATTTGTTTACGGCAATGCCGACGTAAAGGTTGTCAATATGTATGGCAAAACAGTGGAACAACGTATTTTGAATAACTTTAACCGCACAAGCATAGAATTTGATCCCAGTCCCTGGATGACAGGCGTGTATCTAATTGTGGTGCGCAGCAGTTTGAATACCTCGGTGGTGCGCAAGTTTGCCAAATACTAATTTAAAAATACAAGACATAAAAAAAAATCGACCCTTTGAGGTCGATTTTTTTTTATAAGATTTTATTTAGAATTAGTTCTTAATGCTATCTAAAGTAATGGTGAAGATAAGCGCTGTGAAAGGCTCGATTGACATTTCGCCAGTGTATGGGTTTCTCATACCTTCTGAACCGTAACCTAAGTTCCAAGGAATGATAACTTCAGCAGTTGAACCTACTTCCATCATTCTAAGTGCTTCTAGGAATCCAGCTACAGCACCACCGTTAAGAGCAGTTTTGAAAGCTTCTTTGCCATCGTTAGAATCGAAGATTTTGCCATCAACAAATTTACCAGTGTAGTGAACCAAAACAGTATCAGTGATATTTGGTTTAACACCGCTACCAGCTTTGATTTGTTTGAACATTAAACCAGAAGCAGTCGTTGTGTAACCATTGCTTTTTTGTTTTGCAATATACTCAGCACCTTTAGCGCGGTTAGCACCAAATTGAGCTTCGATGGTATAATCGTTTAATACTTTTCCAATTGTTTGACGGTCTAAAGCCAAAGAGCTGTCTCCGTTTTTAAGACCTTCTTCTAATGCAGCTTTGAAAATTTCCCAATCAATGTCTTTGATTTTGAAATTGTGTAACATGCTTCCGCTGTATGCACCAAATGCGTAAGAGAAAGAATCTTTTGCTGTTTTCATCGCTGGCTTTTTACCAGATTTACTGTCGTTGCAGGCGGCCAATAAGAAGACTGCACATGCGATAAGGGTTAATTTTTTCATTTGTTAAATCGGGCGCAAAAATACAGTATAATTTCGGGAAACTAAAACCTGCAGTTTTGCTTTTTTGTTAAATTATATGGGTGAATTTTATATTATCTTGATTGAATTACTTTGTCTAGTTTCATGATGAAGACCAAAGTTTTGTAAGGTTCCATGTTCATTTCGCCAGTGTAAGGATTGCGCATACCATCTTTGCCATAAGCCAAATCGTAAGGGATGATGATTTCTGCTTCAGCACCTTCATCCATCAACAATAAGGCTTCAAGGAAACCAGCAATTGCGCCACCACTTAAAGCGGTTTTGAAAGGTTGACCACTGCCGATATTTGAATCGAAGGTCTTGCCATCGGTGTGTTTGCCTAGATAGTAAACCATTGCAGTATCGAATATTCCAGCTTTAACACCATTGCCTGGCTTGGTAATTTTGTACAATAGTCCAGAGGCTGTTTGGTTAAATCCACCTTCGGCTTTGCGTTTGTTGATATAGGCTATACCATCCGATTTGTTTTTGCCATATTGCGCTTCAGAAATGTAATTGTTTAATATTTTTCCAGCTTGTTCTTTGTTGAACAACATGCCTGAATCACCTTTTTTCAAAGAGCTTTCGAAGGCCACTTGGAATATTTTCCAGCTTACACTGTCAATTTTAAAGCCGTTTAACATAGAACCTGAATAAGAACCAAAGGCGTAAGAAAAACTGTCTAGAGGGGTTTTCAAAGCGAGTGTTTCAATCACTTCACCTTTTTTCTTTTTTGGTTTTTTGCTAAATGTAGATGCAGATGCAAGACAAGCAAGTGCAAGAATAAATACGTATTTCATAAAGTTTTCGAATTTACATTCAGTTTTCGACACCATAAAACAAAATCTTTAAAGGACATAAAAAAACCCTTCAATTTCTTGAAGGGTTTCTATAATTCGGGTATTTATGTCTTATCTGTAACAGTCAACGAAAGCTTTCCATTGACGCTCAGTTAAAATTTCTTTCATTGCTCTAACAAATTTGTCGTAGCAAGCGTTTAAGCGTTTTGCAAAACTAGCTTTGATGTATTTTAAGCTGCTTTCAAACTCTTGTCTTAAGGCTTTCATTTTAGCTTCGAATTCTGCTTTGGTGATTTTTTTGTTCGCCAATTGTGCAATGTATTCTTTTCTTTGACCTTCAACTCTTGCTAATAATTTAGCATAAGCTTCACGGTGTGCTTTGATGTCAGCTGCTTTACATTCTTCAAAAGCGCGTAAAGATTTTCTTAAACGAATGGCTTGTGAATCTGTAAGGTCTAATTTTTTAAGGCAAGTAAAGAATCTTTTTTCAATGCCTCTTTTAAAACCAGCATCATCCATGTCGGTTTCTACCAAAGTGTAAACTTCTGGTAAACCTTCATTCTCTGCGCTGTACTCAGTAGTTTCTGAACCTTCAGTAAATACTACATTGTTGTAATTAACGTCTGCATCGTTAATTAATGCTTCAGAAGTGTATTGAGCTGAATTATCAACTACAGTAGCTGCTTCTTTTTTGCAACCTGTTCCTGCAAAAATCATGATTGCTGACAGGGCTAGTCCGGTGTAAATTGCTTTAATGTTTTTCATAACTGGATATTTTTTATAAGATTAGTCGGGCACTTTCAAATTAGGTTGCACCTCTGACGTTAAATTATTTTAATTAATCGAAAAATATGTGTTTAATTTCCTGAAAATGAGTATTTTAAAATTTGAAAATATTTTTTAAATTTTATTGATTGTCTTTTCTAACCTTCTCAATAAAGCTTAAAATCTCATCTCTTCCACGCTTATCTTCTGCAGAACTGATGAATATTGGAGGCAATTCCTCCCAGTTTTCATACAACTTGGTTTTATAAGCTTCGATGTTTGGTTCTAAGTCGCGCGGCTTTAATTTATCGACCTTGGTAAACACAATACAGAAAGGAATACCACTAAGTCCTAGCCATTCCATAAATTCTAAGTCAATTTTTTGTGGTTCCAAACGGCTGTCTATTAATACGAATACACAAAACATGATTTCACGCTCTAATAAATAAGCCTGTATCATTTGTCCGAATATTTCTCTCGACGACTTAGATACTTTGGCATAGCCATATCCAGGTAAGTCGATTAAATACCATTTTCCGTCAATTAAAAAACGAGCAATGTGTTGGGTTTTTCCTGGCTTAGAGGACGTTTTGGCCAAGTCTCTATGCTCGCACAACATATTGATGAGTGAACTTTTCCCAACATTGCTTCGCCCTATAAAGGCAAACTCAGGGAAATCGCCAGCAGGCAATAAGTCGTTTGAAGGGTATGAGCCTTTGAATTCAGCTTTCATTTTTTGAATATTAAATGGATTAATGGCTTATCTTTGTAGCCGATTTTTTTTGCAAAATTAAGTTATATTATCCATTGACAGTCATTAAGCCCATACAATCATCAGAAAAAAGTAAGAAACAGCAAGTGGAAGAGATGTTTGACAGCATTTCTAAACGCTATGATTTTCTGAATCACTTCCTATCTCTAGGCATAGACAAAGGCTGGAGACGAAAGGCAATTGCCAAATTAAAAAACGACCATCCGAAATTAATTTTAGATGTCGCTACTGGCACAGCCGATTTGGCCATGGAAGGTCTTACCTTAAATCCCGATAAAATTATCGGTGTCGATTTAAGTGAAGGTATGTTAAGCATGGGCCGTGTTAAGATCAGTAAGGCTGGCAAGTCAGACAAAATTGAATTGTTAAAAGGCGACAGCGAACGCTTGTTGTTTGATGACAACCATTTTGATGCCTGCACTGTTGGCTTTGGGGTAAGAAACTTCGAGCACCTCGATCAAGGTCTACAAGAAATTTACAGAGTATTAAAGCCAGGTGCACAATTGGTGGTATTGGAATTTAGTAAACCAAAAGTATTTCCAGTTAAACAGGTTTACAATTTATACTTCAATGCAATTTTACCCTTCTGGGGGCGTTATATTTCCAAAAGCAATTCAGCCTATTCATATTTGCCGGAATCGGTGAAACATTTTCCAGATGGCCCTGCTTTCATAGAACACCTCAATAAAATTGGATTTAAAAACACCACATCTCAGGCCCTTACATTTGGTATATGCAGCATTTACACTGGGGTAAAATAATAGCTGGTTTTATAATCATTTTTTGTGCCCTTGAATCAAAGGCACAAGAGCACCGTCCCAATGACGACCAACGTCTTTGGCACTTCGGAATTACCTTTGCCCCTAATTTTTCTAAATCTAAATTTGTCGTATCAGATAATTTTTACAGCCGCGATTCTGTGCAACAAATCAATGCTAAAGGATTCGCGGGACTAAATTTCGGTGGTATTGCAGACTTTCGCATAGGCCGTTTTTTTACCCTTCGTTATTTGCCACAAATTGAGTTTTCTCAACGCAATTATACGTTTGTTTTTAAAGACAGAACCCAAACAGCTAAAACAGAAACGGTATCGCTTAACCAATGTTTCTTGGTGAAACACCATTCTGTCCGTCATAAGAACCACCGTTTTTATGTGATAGGAGGATTTCGTTATTCCCACGATTTTCAAAGCAATGAAAACACTGTTCGCGCCCCCAACTTACCAATGGTAGCCTTTAAAGCCAATTCAATTTATTATGAATATGGATTTGGTTACGACCATTACGGTTTGTGGAGCATGATATCTACTGAAATAAAAATGAGCAACAGCATGACCAATATGCTGAGCCCTGATGCTTATATATACGCAAGTTCGTTTAGCAAAATTCAGGCCCGCTTGTTTCAAATATCTTTCCATTTCCACAATTGAAATTCGAATTACAACATACCGATACAGGCAGTAAAGCCCGAGCAGGTGTGCTGAACACCGACCATGGACAAATCCAAACCCCCATTTTTATGCCGGTTGGAACCATTGGTAGTGTAAAGGCCATCAATTTTGACCAATTAAAAAACAACATCAATGCCCAAATTATTTTGGGGAATACCTACCACTTGTATTTGCGTCCAGGTACCGAAGTGCTTGAAGCTGCAGGTGGTTTGCATAAATTTATCAATTGGGATAGACCCATCTTAACCGATAGCGGTGGCTACCAAGTGTATTCTTTGGCTGAGCGCAGAAAGCTAACGGAAGAAGGTGCCAAGTTTCAATCGCATATTGATGGAAGCAGACACATGTTTACCCCCGAAAATGTAATGGACATCCAAAGAAAAATTGGAGCCGATATCATTATGGGTTTTGATGAATGTCCTCCTTATCCAAGTACTTACCAATACGCCGAGAAAAGCATGCATTTAACCCATAGGTGGTTAGACCGTTGCATTCAGCGTTTCGATAGCACTGAGCCTTTGTATGGATACGAACAAGCCTTGTTTCCGATCTTACAAGGTAGCACGTTTGCCGATTTGCGCAAACAAAGTGCAGAATACATAGCTAGCAAAAATGCTTTTGGTAATGCAATAGGAGGATTAAGTGTAGGTGAGCCACATGAAATCATGTATGAGCTAACCGATTTGGTTTGTAATATTTTACCAGCAGATAAGCCGCGTTATTTAATGGGCGTTGGAACACCTGATAATATTTTAGAATGTATTGCCTTAGGCGTCGATATGTTCGATTGTGTCATGCCAACCCGCAATGGCCGCAATGGTATGTTGTTTACTGCTGAAGGGTTTATTAATATTAAAAATAAAAAATGGGAGAAAGACTTCTCTGCAGTAGATGCCACCCATTTGCCTCAACATTCAAAAGCTTACCTTAGACATTTGTTTATGGCCGGTGAAATGTTAGGCCCTCAATTGGCAAGTTTGCAAAATTTAAGTTTCTATTTATGGTTGGTTGGTGAGGCAAGAAAACACATTCAAGCCAATACTTTCTCGACTTGGAAACCAGTTATGGTACAAAAATTGAAGACAAGACTGTAAGATGAGCATGATAAAGAAATTCGACTGGTACATTATCAAGAAGTTTCTTTCTACGTTTGTTGTGACCCTTAGTTTGTTCATCATCATTATAATAGTGTTTGATGTCTCTGAGAAGTTGGATGATTTCTTAAAAAAGGAAGCCCCACTTTCAGAAATTCTTTTCAAATATTACCTCAATTATGTGCCGTTTTTCCTGAATTTATTCAGTCCCGTTTTTATATTTATTTCGGTTATTTTCTTTACATCCAAATTGGCTTCTAGGAGTGAGATTGTTGCGACCTTGTCTGCCGGAGTTAGTTACAACCGTTTCTTAAGACCTTATATTATCACGGCGTTGATTTTATCTATTATGTCATTTATGCTGAATGCATTTATTATTCCGCATTCAGATAAAGTTAGATTGACCTTCGAAAACAAGTATATCAGAAATACCAACGACGATTACACCAACAATGTGCACAGCCAAATAATGCCGGAGGTTTATTTTTATATGGAAAACTTCGGACACGGTGACAGCATGGGAGGTGGGGTTTCTTTAGAGAAATATAAGAACAAGAAATTGGTTAGCAAACTGTATGCGAAGCGCATTGGTTGGAATGCTAAATCAAAAAAATGGAGGGTAGAAGATTATTTAATTAGAGATTATAAAGCGGACGGATCACAAAAAATTACACGTGGTATGTTTCTAGATACTATGATACCTTTTGTTCCAGAAGATTTCTTTAGACGAAACGACGATGTGCAGTCGTTCGACCTGTTTGAGTTAAATGATTTTATAGCCAAAGAAAAACTGAAGGGCAACGACCAATTGGATTATTACATTACCGATAAATACAGGCGTTATGCATCGCCATTTTCCACCTTCATACTAACGGTTATTGGTGTATGTGTGTCGAGTAAGAAAAGCAGGGGTGGGGTTGGACTAAACCTCGGTATTGGTATCCTATTAAGTTTTATCTATTTGTTTATTATACAATACTTCACCACCTACGGCACTAGCGGATTAATTTATCCAATGTTGGCTGTGTGGATACCCAATTTCATCTTCGCTGGGGTAGCGTATTTTATATA
>JAOASJ010000067.1 GCA_030158725.1 Bacteroidia bacterium | reverse complement strand
AATGCTTCGGCAAAATTAGAAGTAGCGGCAACAGATAAAGGATTTTTATTGCCCCGAATGACTGCAACACAACGAAGTGCAATTGCCACGCCAGCTAATGGTTTATTAGTGTATCAAACAGACGGTGATGCAGGATTTTATGTCAATACAGGTTCATCCTCATCGGTAGTTTGGACTAGAGTCAATATGGATTGGAGCAGATCTGGAAATGATCTAACTTATACTAGTGGCAACGTTTCGACTACAGGAAATTTAACAGGGGGCAACGCAAGTACTTCTACCATTTCAGGATTTGGAGCGAATGTAGCCACTATATCCGGAGGATATAGCCTAACTGCTGCAGATAATGGTAAAATCATTCAATCCACCAGTGCTTCAGCGATTACGGTAACTATTCCCACAGGTTTACCCACAGGATTCAATTGCACGATAGTCCAAATGGGCGCAGGACAAATTACTTTTTCAGGAACGTATTTGAATAGAAGCGGATTTACTAAAACGGCCAGTCAATATGCAGTGGTGAGTATCATGCATTTAGGAAGCAATAGTATTATTGTGGCAGGAGAAATGAGTAATTAAGATGAGAAAAGCGGTAATAATAGTTTTGTTTTTGCAGTCCCTTTTGGTAGGGGCTCAAATCAGCTTGCCGATACAGCAATCGAATATTCCAAAGAATCATTTGGTTGTCAATTATGATTTTTCAAATACAGTAAGTTATTCAGGGACAGGAACCGCTGTAACTAATATAGCCAGTACTACCACAGGAACTGCCACACTAGTAGGGAGTCCAGGTTTTGTTAAAACCTTAGGCTATACTTCATTCAATGGAGTGAATCAATATTTAGTCAGTCCCAATATTAGATCTTATTTTAAATCGGTTAACACAAGCGTTCAAAGAAGTTACACCATGTCATTGTGGATTTATCCCTTGAACACAAATGGGGTCGTTGTTAGTGAATTAGATTCGCAAACACCAAGTGGGGGTTGGCACGCCTCAAATATCGAAATTGTAAATGGTTTCTTTAAGTACCGCATTTGGAATGGAACGGTCATTACTTCTACTTCAGCAATTGCTTTGAATCAATGGCATCATATTGCTGTAGTCTATGATGGCACGACTTTAAGAGCATATTGGAATGGTGTTTTGCAGGGTAGCGCAACTAATGCTAGGGAAATTCCAACCACGAATCAACATTATGCCATAGGGGCTTCAGAAACTACCCATATGGGGTCTGGTGGAAACGGAAAATTTAATTTAGCTCAATTCAAGATCTACAATATTCCTTTTAACGATAGTGATATTGCGCAGGAATACCAACGCGAAAAAGTAAAGTATGAATACGGTATTCACAGTCCAGATACCAATTCCAATCCAAGCTATTGGAGTGTATCTAGCGCTTGGAATTCATCAACCGGTTCCACGGGTGCATCGGATGCCTTTTCAGTAGGGCATTACACCCCATGGTTGAATTCGAGTTTAGGCTGGGCAGCACAGCAAAATAACACCAGCCAATTTATTATATTAAATTATGACGAACCAGTAACCATGGATGGCATTGTAACCCAGGGAAGAGCAAATAATGGGAATCAATGGGTGAGCTCGGCTCATATTGATGTCAGCATGGATGGTTCGACTTGGACTAGGGTGGTTTCTGATGCTATTTTAAACACGAATTCTATTGATGATGTTCGAGTACTTTTTCCATCTCCCGTCTTTGCTAAATACATACGGGTAAGTCCATTGACTTGGAACAATCATATAACCATGCGTCTGGGCGTAATTGTTGAACCAGAGCCAATGATTTCCGATGGTTTAGTAGTCCGATTGGATGCTGCGAACTCAAAATCCTATCCAGGAACAGGAACTGCCTGGAATGATGTAAATAGCACTTCTTTTCCATTTACTTTAACTAATGGACCTGTATATGATACCAATGGTTTTTTTGATTTTGACGGAGTTAATGACTATGCCGTTCGTGCGCATACACCCGCATTAAAACCCACCACCGCCATTACTTTAGAACAATGGTTGAATGCTGATGACTGGAAAGCAGGAACTTCCTCCTCCAATTATAAATGCTCCCTTTCGTGTACTTCGGGAGGAGGCTATTCTCATAATATTTGGTCAGGAATTTTTACGAGTTATATTTACGCTGGAGGCGGCTACCGAACTCCAACAGCCAATGTCAGTTCTTTAGTGGGTTGGCATCATTTTGTTACTACTTTTGATGGCCGCTATACGCGTTTGTATGTGGATGGTGAATT
>JAOASJ010000066.1:5994-50622 GCA_030158725.1 Bacteroidia bacterium | reverse complement strand
GCTTACTGATACAGTGCTGTTAAAGCATTTTGGCCAGTAAGTATAGTATACCAATCTAGTGAATTCGTTTGAAGTGTTGTTACTTGGATCTGTTACTCTATATGTGATAGAATAGATACCTTCTTCCCAGATATTAACGTTTTGGTTAACAATCTCAACCAAAGGTTTCAAGTCTGCAGGACTGTAGTAGTTGTCAGTAGTAGAAATTCCATACATTGGCCAGATATTTTCACCTACGCAACCGTGGATGATTTCACCCCAGATTCTTGGAGCTTCAGTATCTACTACTTTAACTGTACGGGTCTTTTGAGTTTTGTTTCCAGAACCATCAACAGCTTCGAATACTTCAGTGTAAGTACCTAATTTAGTAGCATCAACATCGCTGAAGATTTTAACCAAACTAACTTGACCTACAGTGTAGTAGTTGTCTGTTACAGATGCTGTAACTGAGTTGTAAGGAGTTCTTACTTCATGATAAACAATATCAAAAGTGTTCAAGCTAATAATCGGAGCAATAAAGTCATCTACTCTGTAGTTTCTAGTAATTGCAGTTGCTTGATTTGAACTTTGATCGTATGCAGTGTAAACAACTGGATATGTTCTTCTCAATAAAGTGTTAACTGGACCATTGAAGCCCCAAGTTTTTACTAATACTGGTGAATTGTCATAAGCATCAAGTGCAGTTGTTTGGTCAAACCAAACACTACCGATTTGGATTCTATTGTCACCTGCAGTATCGATAGATGGTGCTTTAGTATCTTCAACACAAACTGTTCTTGTTTTACTAACCATATTACCAGCTACGTCTTTTACAGTGTAGGTGATTACATAGTTACCAATTGTACGTGAATCAACAGATCCAGTTGTAAGAATTGAAGAAGTTAAGTTAAATGGAGCTTTGTTATCAGTTGCAGTTGCACCTGGATCAACATAAGGAGCATTGTCTCTTCTAGCTTCGATACAACCTGCATTACCAGGATTTAAAGTTAGAACTGGTTTTGTTAAGTCATTAACAACAATGATTGTACGAATTGCAGGAGCAGCTTTGTTACCAGATTTATCAGTTACGTTATATTCATAAGTGTATAAACCAGTAACAGTTGCATCTAAGTCAGTTGTTCCAATTGGAGTCAATGGACCTTCTGAAGCATCATATGCAGTAGCACCAGCGTCAGTGTATGAAGTACCTACTTCAATTCTAACAGTGTCATTACCATTCAAAGTAATTACTGGAGGATTGTTGTCGTTGTATAAAACGATACCATAATCTTCAAACTCACCAGCAGTGATTGGACCACAGTTAGTGGTGCTTTCGTTGTTGTAGTTTGCAGCAATTCTCAATTTAGTTAAACCTTCAAAAGATTGAGCTAAAGCAGGCACAGTGAATGATACATTAACTGTAGAGTTGTATGTGCTGCCTTCAGTTAAAATTTGCTCACCAGCATCATCAAAGTCACCATCAATGTTCCAGTCAATCCATGCTTTTCTGTTAGCTGGGTCAACAGTACCAGTTCTAGAAACTTCTAAGCTGTAAGATTTACCGAAAGTTAAATTAGCTTGAATTGTATTGCTGTAGTTAGTGTAACTAGCAACACCTGAAGTAGAATAGTTGTTGATTAATTCAGTAGAACCATCTAATACTTTTACTCTGTTGATTCCTACGTCACTGCTTAAGATATAAGCTGAAGGTGAGCAGTAATCCAAAGCACAAATAAACTTGTTTTTAACTACAGTTTTTGTTGTATTGGTTGGGTCTAATGAGTTGTAAGCTTTTAAAGTAATAGTGTAACATCCAGGGCTTGTAAATTTCAATCTTGGAGTTGGGATACTATCACCTGGTGTAGCATTATATTTAATGAAACCTGTGCCATATGTAGATGGACCTGCAGGTGGGTTCATTAAAGTATATGTAGCTGGGAATATAGTCCATTCAAATCTGTTAGCTTTATCGCTAAGAGGTCTCAATGTAGTTATATCAACGTTGATGTTCGGGCGACGGTTAGAAGCGATGAAATCTAAAGTTGTTTGTGTGCTTGGAGTAACAACGTCAATAGTTGTACAAGATTTGTTATTTCCAACACAAGATTTAATTTCTAAACAAACTTTGTATTGACCATCTGTGTAGAAAGTATATCTAAAGTCTTTGTTTGCATTTCTAGCAACTTGATTGTCATCAATTGTCCATTCCCAAGTTGGAACACCTACAATGTTTGAAGTTGTGTTTGTGAACAATACTGGTGTAGCATTATAGCTTGGAACAGTGTTGGTAGAGAATGATGGAACTGGCAATGAAGCAGGTCCTAATTCTGAAGTATATGATCCAGCGTATCCAGAGTCAGTACCAGCAGCATCAGATTCGAATAACAAATACATGCTACCGCTTGTTGCAGTTACAGTTTGAGGTGCTTTAGAATTTGAACCCCATGAAGCCAACAATGTTGTTCCTGGTCCACCTGGTGTTTTACCATCCCAAACACTTAATTTATCAGCTGCATCTTTAAACTTCAATTGAGTCATTTTTAACACAATTTTAGAAGCATTACATGGAGTGATTTGTAAATATGAACGAGTTCCTAAACCTTGACCACCACCGTAGCTTAAGTTTGGACCACCATCATCAAAAATAGTTCCACTTGGACTTCCAACAACGTTGTCGTTGTTTGGACCATAAGTACCATAACCTAAGTTATATTGAGTAGGTAATGTTACAGTTACATAACATACTTTTCTTTTTGGAGCTGAAGGACCAACATCATTTCTTGCTGTTAAAACAACAGTATAGCATCCTGGTACGTCAAACGCAAACTCAGGGTTTCTTGTAAATTCGTTGTTACCATTACCCCAAGGATCTGAATACAAATCACCATCGGTTAAGTTTGGATAGTATCCTGATGAAGCGTAAGTAGTTGAGTCATATACATCCCATGTCCAATCATATGGTCCATTAGATGACAAATCAAATAATTGCATTGATTCATATTGCTCGATTAAAACTCTATCAGCAACAAAATCAACAACTGGAATTGCTGTTGGAGCTACTACGTTAAAACATTTAACAATACTATCTCTACCTAAACAGTTTGTGCTTCTTAATTTTACACATTTGTTTCCTGGAGTTGACCATAAGAATTGAGAATTGCTATAGTTTGGAGTAACACCTCTTTGTTCCCAAGTTCCATCATTGTTAGCATCCCATGCATGTTCAGTATAACCTGATTGGTTGCTATTGATGAATTTGTTAACTGTTTTTACCCAAACACTGCTTGGAGCAACAAAATTAGCAGAAACACTTGTAGGTAATACAAGGTTAATACTAAAATCTACAGTTTCTCCATAATATGGAGGACCTGAACAAGTTGAACAACCATAAGAAGCATTCATTGGATAACCTGAATAGTTACCTACTACTCTCATACGAGTTGCACTAGGTGTAACGTTACAAGGGATAGTAAAAGTTTTTGATCCTAAAGTTGAAGGAACTTGAACTGTTCCAGGAACAGAAAAACTACCTAAATACTCACCAGCATCAAGAAAATCTTTATCGTTGTTAAAATCGATAAATACTCCAATTGATCCGCCATAAGCATAAGATCCACTAGAACCACTAGCTTCTACTGTGTAAGTATTACCAGCTGTTAAATCTAAAGCTCTTGAAGGGCTATTAGATAATCTCCACTCAAGACCACAAGAAGAACCACCGCTATATCCGTCAGCAGCGTGGTTATAAATAACTTGAGTTCCAACACTAATACGAATTTGCTCTAGAGCAAAGATGTAATTACTCGACGTGTAATTGGTCGTGTTGTTGTACATGTGATAACCGTCACACCACGGTGCTGCTTGGGCATTTGCGTCTAGTCCCACTGCGCTCAGCAGTAAGGCTACAAGCATAAGCTTTAGCATTTTTAAATTTGTAATTAATTTTTTCATAATGCAGATTGTAATAATTATTATGGTCCAAAAATAGACAAGTTATCAAAAAAAACAAATAAATATTTGCCTTTAACTAAGATTATGACAAAAAAATGATAAAATACTTAAATTTTTGTCACATTATTATCATTGTTAACAATCAATCATCGTGTTCTTATCTCAATGTTTTGGCCCACATTTATAGAATTATCGGTGATTTTATTCCAAAGTTTAATTTCCTCAACAGAAACATTAAATTTCTTAGAAATACTATATAGTGTATCTCCTGATTGAACTTTATAAACAATTATTGCACCTTTTTTAGATTTCTCTATTTTCAATTCCATGCCCAAACTAATTTGATCATTTTTAAGACCATTTTTAAGTTTGATTTCTTCAACTGTTACATTATACTTTTGAGAGATACTATATAGAGTTTCGCCCATAGACACATAATGTATTATAAAATTATCCGTTATTCTTTGAGATTCATCACTACTGATAGTATCTGGTCTAGAACTAGCTTTACTTTGTAAATTTAAAATTACTCCTGCCTTAGGTTCTGTTCCCACTTCCATCAAATTCTTTTTATACAAAGAGCTTATCCTAATGGCATACTTCTGGGAAATTTCCCACATGGTCTCTCCCTCTTTAACTTCATGATTAGATACACTGGCCTTTCTTTTCTTCGGTTTCAAATACAGTACATCACCTGGCTCGATGTTCGAATGAAAATTTAAGTCGTTGTATTTAATTATTTTATTAATTGTCTTATTATTAACATTTGCAATTTTATCTATAGTTTCATTTTGTTGAACCACTGTAGAAGGAACCTTATTATATACTATATCAATACGAGCAGGAACTTGAGTGTTATAAGGATTATAACCTGACAAAATCATTGAATCATACTGCATCAATTTATTTCTCTCAATTGTACTGATCAACAACTCAGCATATTTTTGATTCGTAGCATAACCTGCTGCTAATAAACCCTTCGCCCAAGATTTATAATCAGAAATATCCAAAGTAAATAATGCGGCGTACCTTTTATTTTCTTTTAAAAACCTAGAATGGTCCTTATATGAATCTTCTGCTTTTGAATAACATCTAAAACATTCTTGCAAAGCATCGTCATCTTCCAAAATTGTACATCCAGTCCAATCTTTCTTGCATTTTATCCCAAAGTGATTATTGCCTTGTTTAGCCAATCTGCTATTTCCACTTCCACTTTCCAATAAACCTTGAGCCAAAGTAATACTTGCTGGAATTTTATATTCCAACATCTCTTTCATTGCAATGTTTTTGAATGTATCTATATATTGTTTAACTGTAATTGTTTGTGATACAGCATTTTTAAATATTAGAAAAGATAATATTAGGAATATTCTAAACTTCATTTATTCGCACAAAAATATATCCAAAGCAACTAATGATTGATTTATATTGTCAACATATACACTACCCTTTATTTCATTAACTTAAAAATATTTCACTTTATTACACAGTTTTATGCTTTTCATTGCCAACTGCTCCATACTTCTTATTTTTGTATCCTCAATAATATTATGAGTCATTTAAAATTATTATTTCTTTGCATAAGCACTTTTTTGTTTAGCCAATTGTCTGTTGCTCAAAATGATGCACCTCCAGACCCTGTTTTTAAAATTAGTTTTAATAACAATAGCCCTAAAACTGGCGATGTAGTGGAAATTATTTTTAAGGCGAAGATTCCGGCTGGAATTCACATGTATAGCACCTTTAACAAATGCGACATTGGGCCTCTAAAACTTATTTTTAATTTCACACAAAACTCAAGCTTTTGCCTAGTTGGTGAGCCATTTAGCGTAGGAGATAAAAAAATCATAGATGATATTTTTAAATGTGAATTAGGTGAATTTTTTAATCAAGCAGAAGTTCATCAAAAAATTAAAATACTGAGCAACTCTGTATTAATTAAAGGAAATATTGAAGGTCAATGGTGCACTGAAACCCAATGTTTTAACTTTGGAGGACTAATTCCCCTTCCTTTCTCGGCAAATTTAAAAGCCACTGGAAATCCTACAAAATGTGATCAAAAAACTGAAGTATTAGAAACTCCAATAGTTGTTGAATCAATTGATACAGTGGTTAAAATTGAGAATACCTCTGCCTCAGATTCTAATAAGGTCATTGTTGATTCTTCATGCAAAAACTGTTCTTACAGACTTAGTAATTTTGAAGATAAAAGCAAATGTATAAACAAAACATTTAACGGTGAACAATCAGAAACCGACAAAGAAAGTAATTGGGGCTTATTTCTTTTAGCATTTTTATCTGGTCTAGCAGGTTTGTTAACTCCGTGCGTTTTCCCAATGATTCCAATGACAGTGTCCTTTTTTCTCAAGGACAAGAAAAGCAAAAGAAAAGCAATATTGAACGGGTTGTTTTTTGGTATTTCAATTATAGGTATTTACGTTGTAATTGGAACACTTACCGCTTTTGCATTTGGAGCAGATGCTGGTAATTTTATTTCAACCCATTGGCTTCCAAATATTTTATTCTTTATAATATTTTTAATCTTTGCTTTTAGTTTTTTCGGAGCATTCGAAATTGTACTTCCGACATCACTAACTAATAAAGTTGATAGGCAAGCAGATAAAGGAGGTCTATATGGAATTTTCTTTATGGCTTTAACTTTGGCAATTGTTTCATTTTCTTGCACAGGTCCAATTGTTGGTTCAGTTTTAGTTCAAAGTGCTGGTGGTGAATTTCTCAGACCGGTTATTGCAATGATGGGCTTCGGATTGGCATTTGCTCTTCCATTTTCATTATTTGCTATATTTCCAAATTGGTTAAGTAATCTGCCAAAATCTGGTGGTTGGTTAAACAGTGTAAAAGTAATTTTCGGATTCTTAGAGCTTGCTCTATCTCTTAAATTTTTAAGTATTGTAGACCAAACCTACCATTGGCATATATTAGATCGAGAAGTTTATTTAAGTCTTTGGATTATAATTTTTGCTTTAATGGGTTTGTATCTGCTTGGTAAAATTAAGTTTTCTCATGATAGCGATATGCCTTATCTAAAAGTACCTAGACTACTATTAGCTGTATGCACTTTGTCATTTGTAGTATACATGATACCAGGTTTATGGGGAGCGCCACTTAAATTCCTTTCTGGATATCTACCACCTATGAGCACTCAAGACTTTGATATTTCAAGAAATATTAGAGAAGCGCAAGGTATTAAAGGAAATGTTTGCAAAAAGCCTAATTATTCTCAAGACTTTCATATTGCACATGGCCTAAATGGTTACTATGATTATGATGAAGCTGTAGCATGCTCAAAAGAACTTAAGAAACCATTATTTATTGACTTTACAGGACATGGTTGTGTTAATTGTAGAAAAATGGAAGAAATGGTTTGGAGCGATCCAAGGGTATTAAAAATCCTGAATGAAGAATATGTTATTGCTTCCCTTTATGTAGATGATAAAAAGGTTAAACTGCCAGCAAACGAATGGTTTACCGGCAGATATAGCAGAAAAGAAATAAAAACTCTTGGTAACAAAAATGCAGAAATTGAAATCTGTTATTTTGGAAAGACTTCCCAACCTTTATATTGTTTACTTGACGGTTCTGAAAGTTTATTGCAAACACCCGTAGGAAGTGAAATCAACAAAAAACAATTTGACACTGAAGAGTTCTTGAAATTCTTAGAAAATGGTTTGGCAGAATTTAAAAAAAGAAATCCATAGAATATGAGTATTAAAGCACATTTTGAAGAAGCACAAAGTATTCTAAATACATTTTTGGCGAATTCAGAGAATTTTACTGCCTTGGAAAATGCAGGAAAAACCATGGTGGAATCTATTAAAAATGGCGGTAAAATTATCAGTTGTGGAAATGGCGGAAGTCTTTGCGATGCCATGCATTTTGCAGAAGAATTAACCGGTAGATATAGAAATGATAGACCGGCTCTTCCTGCAATTGCTATATCAGATGTTAGTCACATGGCTTGTGTAGGAAATGACTATGGATATGAGTTTGTTTTCTCTAGATATCTTGAAGCTCTAGGAAAAAAAGGTGATGTTTTACTAGCTATTAGCACCAGTGGTAATTCTAAAAATGTTATTAATGCAATTGAGGTAGCAAGAAAAATTGGGGTGAAAGTTATAGGTTTAACTGGAAAAGATGGCGGAAAAATGGCCAATTTATGTGATGTAGAAATTAGAGCACCTCATTCTGAATTTGCTGATAGAGCTCAAGAAATACATATAAAGTGTATTCATAGCCTTATTGACTATATTGAGAGAAACATTAACTAGTAACTGTAGGTCTTTGACCAACGGTACAAAGAAATTTCATCATTATTAGTAGTAAGCAAGTTTGTTTTCATCTTCCTTAAAATTCTCTTTTTAAACTCCTCGAGTTCCTTATCTATTTCATCTGTACATGATAAAGTTAAGGAGTATTCAATGTTTTGAATAGCTTCATTAAAATGTCTATTCATCTCCAATGCTTTGGCTTTAACTAGATACAACTCACATAGGTTTACACCTACTACTTGTTTTGAAATTTCAATCTGTTTATCTATTAAATCAAGATTCCCATAAATCAATAGCAATTTGATATAATTAATGTGGGTTTCTGCGTAATTAAAATCTGCTTTTAAAGCCTTTTTAAAATAATGCTCTGCCAAAGAATAATCTTTAATTTCTTGTGCGAAAACTTTACCCATTAAACACAAAGAAGGTGCATGCCTATAATCAGAAGAAAGTGATTGATTTAAATTTTCAATTACCTTTTCTATATCTTTGGGATAATTACTTAAAGCCTTTAGAAAATATGATTCGGTAATATTCATTTGTTTGGATTTTATAGATTGCTAATAAATTTCAAATTTAACTAGCTTTTTTTTCATCGTTTTAACGAATAATATTGACTTGTTTTGATAATTAGACAGTTAGTATTCAATGGATTTAATCCATTGAATATCAAGAATAAATTAAAGAACTTTTTTGACAAAAAATACCACACTTTAACCCTTTCTAACATCAAGCTATACTTGTTGACATTATTAATATCTAAAAACATCTTAAAAAATACATTATTTATTGATTTCAGTCTTTTTTTAATACAATGTATTTCTTAACTTTGGTTAAAACTAATACTATGTTTATCAAAACTTATGGCTCTGCCGTTTTCGGCGTAAATGCCTACACAGTCACAATTGAAGTTAATGTATCTCTCGATGGCGCAAAATTTATTATGGTCGGTCTTCCCGATAATGCCGTTAAAGAAAGTTGGACCAGAATTACAACAGCTTTTAGAAATAATGGATACACATTCCCTCGTAAAAAAGTTGTAGTAAATTTAGCTCCAGCAGACATCAAAAAAGAAGGTAGTGCTTATGACCTTACAATTGCCATTGGCTTATTGGCGGCTGATGAACAAATATCAGATTCATTTGAACTTGAAAAGTATATTATCATGGGTGAATTATCCCTTGATGGTTCTGTATTGCCTATTAAAGGCGCTCTGCCTATAGCAGTTCAAGCACTTAAAGAAGGTTTTAAAGGATTTATTTTACCAAAAGCAAATGCTGCTGAAGCTTCAATTGTAAAAGGTTTAAATATTTATGGGATTGATAATATTAGAGATATTGTAAATTTCTTTCGGAAAAAGACAGACCTCTTACCTGAGCCCAATACATCTAATGAAGATTTCAATAAAGCTTTGTATCAATTCGATTTAGATTTTTCAGATGTACAAGGTCAAGACAATATAAAACGTGCAATGGAAATTGCAGCTGCAGGTGGTCATAATATTATTCTTATTGGCCCACCAGGTGCTGGTAAAACAATGCTGGCCAAAAGGCTTCCTTCAATCCTTCCTCCTATGACAATTGAAGAGGCGTTAGAAACAACAAAAATTCATTCTGTTGCTGGTAGGCTTATTGATTCTAAAGGATTGGTTTCACAAAGACCTTTTAGAGCGCCACACCATACGATAAGCGATGTCGCGCTTGTAGGAGGAGGTAATACGCCTCAACCTGGAGAAATTTCCTTAGCCCATAACGGTGTACTTTTCTTAGATGAATTACCAGAATTTAAACGAACTGTTTTAGAGGTAATGAGACAACCTCTTGAAGATAGACGAGTTAATATTGCTAGAGCAAAATTTTCCGTTGATTATCCAGCGGGCTTTATGTTGGTAGCAAGCATGAACCCCTGCCCTTGCGGATTCTTTAACCATCCCGAAAAAGAATGTGTTTGCGGTCCAGGAATAGTACAAAAATATTTAAGTAGAATAAGTGGACCACTACTAGATAGAATAGACATTCATATTGAAGTGACGCCCGTAAGTTTTGAAGAACTATCAAGTAGAAAAAGGAGTAATGAATTTAGTTCTAGCGTGCGTGAAAGGGTAATAATTGCTAGAAAAATTCAATCTGAGCGCTATTCTGAAAACACAGGAATTTATTGCAATGCACAAATGCCAGGAAATAAAATTAAAGATATTTGTACAATTAATGAACTAGGTACTGAACTTCTTAAAAACGCTATGCAAAAGCTGAACCTAAGCGCAAGGGCTTACGATAGAATTTTAAAAGTTGCACGCACCATAGCAGATCTTGACAATAGTAATGAAATTAAAACCGAACACCTCGCTGAAGCCATTCAATATAGAAGTTTGGATAGGGAAAATTGGGGCGGTTGATGTATCTTTACTTATAAGTAAAGCTGTTCAACTAGATATTTAACAATATCCTTTTCATCATTACCAAGTGATGAACTTATGGTACTATTGGTATTGTCTTTAGCCATCACAATCTGCCATACATGGTCAGTTGCACCTGAATTTTTAGCAGTTGCTATAACTTCACCACTTGGCAAATTTATGGTATAATGCGTAATTACTCCTCCACTTTCTGCTTTCACTTCTTTTGTTATCGTGCCAATTTGAACACCAGATTGCTGAATGCTATTTCCGAATATTTGAATCATTCCGTTTCTATTTCTATCCACCAAACGATTGCTTTGCACAGGTGCAGGCTGAGTCATTGGTTTATCACCTTTCAGTAATACTAATTTATTCATACCTGAAATATTAATTCCAGTTTCATTTAATAAATTATAATCTACGATAGTATTTTCAAGATCCATAGTACCGTTTCTAAATCTAATTTTTTGACCTTGATCCACAAAAATCATGTTCCAATACCAAATAGCTGTTGAGCCAGAACCTTCACATTCCATTTCTAAATAAATAGATTCATGCTCCGGCATTCCTAAAGGTCGAACACTATATGCCCCATATCCACCTAATATTTTTTTGGAACCTATCATTAAACAATAAGGTTTACCTGATGCAAATAAGGTATCTAAACTTACTAGATTTTTTGACTTGTCTTTACTTTTCGCAACTTTCTCTGCATGTTTAGCCAATTCTTTATCGCTCGGTTGAGCATTTGCTTGAATTAAAAATAAACTTAAAATAGTGAATATTAGTAGCCTCATGGTGCGAAAATAATACTGTTTTTTATAAAATTACCCTTTTCTATCAATCCTTAAATACAATTCGATAACAAGTAAATTCAAAACCCATCCCAACCATGCAACAATTTTATAGGTGTCTATTGGTGCAGTTTCAAACACATTTATAATAAGCCATTTCCAAGCCCTCAAAGTAATTGCAGAAAGAGTTAGGGCATAACTTCTATACATAAAGGCTCTATGAGCCTTAAAATCGCTCCTGAGGGCAGATAAAAATGCTTTAAATGTAAACACAGACCATAAAATAGAAAGAATACAAAAAGCAATCTTAGAACTCAATCCCCCATTTGCATGAATTCCCATAATAAATCCACTTGGTGCTGCCACTATTAAAATTAAAAATAGATATAGATATCCTCCAACTCTATGTACTATTCGCCAGCGTTTTCTTAGATGTTCGGAAAACTGTGTAAAGCCCGCCAACAATACGAAAATTGAACTATAAACATGAGAAAAAAATGCAATTTTATAATGCATATAAACAATTTGCTCCTGTTTAATTCTGAGAAAAGCTACATCAAAATTGATTGGAACATATTGTAAAGTAATTAGCACCATCAAATAGGTGAAATACAACAAGCATAAATAAAAGACAACCCATTTAACGTCTCTTTTATTTATTGTTAAAACCATACTAAATCTCAAACTTTTTATCGGCCGAATACATCATAATATTCTTCAGCATTCTTTTCATAGCGCATAAGCAAACTTATATTCTTTTTTTCCAATGCACTTAGCTCTTTTTTGATATCAGACTTTACTGGATAATACCAACTTTGTTCTTGAAAATAATTAGATAATTGAATGCTTTTAAAGGAATAACCATGTCTGGCATATATAGAATTTCGCAAGATATAAATATCAGCTTTACTAAGATTTTCAACATCTTTAATTTTTAATTCTTTTAAACTTGAATTATAATCAAACACCAATTCACTTGTAGAAAAATATGATTCTTCAATGTATTCCTCATCTTCGTACTTTAGTTTGTTTTCCTTCATTTTGTTGCCATCAATGTATCTACTCTCTAATGCATTATTAGCATTATACTTAAACAATATTTTTCTCAAATTATATGTGCGTGAAAACACTTTTATCTTTCCAAATGACTTCCATGTTCCAACTATTTCACTATCATTCTCATTGATCGTAAATTGAAATTTACCATCAAATTTATCATCTCCAGGTTCTAATAACAAAAAGACATAAGAATTACCTTCTTTTTTATAATTGCCGTTCAATGGTCTTCTAGTTCCTGAAACAACAGAGTGCCCAAAAACCGAATCACCTGAGATTGAATCAATAGAAAGATTCAATTTTTTATAAAATTTCCAGGCCGACTTATCCGTTTCCATAAACTCCTTGATTAAATTATCATTTTCATCAGGCTCAAAGTCTCCTACCCAATAACCTATAAGATCAGAAATATCTTTAACAATTAGATTATTGCTAACATTTCTGGGTTCCATAGAATACAAATAACTTGTATTTACAACGGCCGGCTCTTCCTTTTGAACTGGCTTCTTCTTTATGGCTTCTTGGCAAGAAGCAAATAGAATTAGACTAAAGAAAATACTAAAGATGAATTTCATAATTATACAAAAATATAGAATTGATTTAATGTGGCATTAATATAAATATAGTTTTCTCATTTGTAACACTTTAACTTAGACTTAAAACGACTTTTGCATTGTTAAACTTTAACACATATTAAAAATTCAAAATGAAAAAAATCCACCAATCCATTTTATTAATGGCAATTGCGCTTATTACTATTGTAGGCTCTACATCTTGTAAAAAAGGCAGTGATGACCCTGTAGTTTCATTAAAAACCAGGAAAGATAGATTTACAAATACTTGGACTTTAACAAAATATGAAAAAAATGGCACCACACAGGATATTAGTGGAAGTACCTATACTTATATTGTTTTTAATTCCGGCACTTTAACCCAAACTATAGAAGGTTCTATATTTGGCTTTCCAACCAAATCGGTAAAAGATGGTAATTGGGAATTTGTAAATGATGATGAAGATGTTAAAATTACCATTTCAAACAATCCAACAATCTATAATATTCAAAGGTTGGCAAGTAAAGAACTTTGGCTTAAAACTTCAAGTGGTTCTGATACCTACACCTATTATTTCGAAGGTTTATAATTAAAAAAAGCCTGCTTATTAGAATATAAGCAGGCTTTTTATTTATTATCCTTTCCAAGTTGGCAATCTGCCAGGAGTTGCAGGGAATTTCAATTGCTCAAGCAATACCTCTAATAATTCAATTCCTTCTTTAAGATTAACTACTTCTCCATAAACTGGAGTAAATTTCTTTTTTATGTCATCTAATTTATCTTCATATGTTTTTGAAGGAACCTGACTAGTTGACCATAAATTTCCAACTATGCCCTCTATTGATCCTATTATTCCCGGCAATACTTCAAATTCACGTGAAGCTAAAGTTCCATTACCATTTAATTCGAACCTTATTTTTGTCAATAGTTCTTCCAATTCTTTAATTTTTTTCAATATTGATAGGTCTTTGATGTAAGGTATTCCTGCTTTAATGAAGTTTAATTTGTTTTCCAAAACATCACAATATTGATTCGTGCCTAATATTACCCTTCTAAGCTCGGCTAAATCAGAATTAAATTTAGTATTAGAATTGCCCATTTCAAATAATGTAGTAAGCCTGAAAGATTGATCTTTTGAAGTATACATCAAATCATAACCTTTCATAATCTTAATTCTAACAGTATACAATCCAGGTATAGCTAATGCACCTTGATCATCACTTTCATATGGGTTGTTTGGATCAGGAGTATAGAAACTAATTGGGCTTGTTTTATCGTATCTTCCATTCCAAATAAATCTATTTACTCCTTTACTTATTGGTAACTTATATTGTTTAACAGATTGTCCCAAAGAATCATTAATTTCAGCTAGTATATAAAATTCTGATTCCAAATCCTCTTTTCTAATGCTATCCTTACTTGGATAAAAATCATTTATTTGTTTTTCCTCCTTAGCTTTCCTAATCTCTTTAATTGTTTTATACTCATCCTTAATTGAATACGTAATTACAGCTCCAATTGCGGGATTATTAGCAGTATAAAAACTCTCTCCTTGAAAAGATTTTCCTCTGTGTCCCAATGGTTGAGATGGTACATAAACCAATGCTTCCTTGATTGGGAAAATACTTGCAGCATTAGTTTCTAAAACTTGTTTTTGAACCATATAGTTTTGCAGCGGCGTGTAATCGTCTAAAACATAAAAGCCTCTTCCAAAAGTTGCCAAAACCAAATCATTCTCTCTCTCTTGTATAGCAATTTCTTTAATACAAATTGTTGGTAATCCTCCTTTAAAGCTTACCCAGTTTTTGCCACCATCTATACTTGAAAATAAACCAAAATCTGTTCCTAAAAATAACAAATCTTTGTTTTTATGATCTTCCGCGATGCATTGTGCAGAACCTCTTACAGGTAAATTATTTTGAATTGGCAACCATGTTTTTCCTTTATCAATCGTCTTAAAAATATACGGTTTAAAATCTCCATTTCTGTGGTTATTGAAAACAACAAAAGCAACATTCTCATCGTGCTTTGATGCATATATATTTTGAACCAAGGTTTGTTTTGGTACTCCTGGAATATTATCAATTTTAAGCCAGTTCGACCCTCCGTCAGTTGTAATGTGAATCAAGCCATCATCTGTTCCAGCAAATAATAATTTTGAATTAATTGGCGATTCAGATAAAGCGGTAATATTTCCATAAATACTGGTTGATTGGTTCTTTGCAACCGCATCCATACTCCAAACTTTACCCATCACCGTTAAATTGTTTCTATCTAATCCTCTTGATAAATCAGGACTAATAATCTTCCATGAACTACCCTTGTCGGTACTTTTAAATAGTTTTTGTGCAGCAAAATATAAAGTTGAATTGTCATGAGAACTCAAAACAATTGGAGCATCCCAATTAAAGCGAAAAGCTGGCTCATTTCCTATTTCTTGGGGCTTTATGTCAAATGCCTCTCCTGTTTTTCTATTAAATCTAACCAAACCTCCATATTGCCATTGAGAGTATACGATATTTGGATCTTTAGGATCAACTACAGTTTTAAAACCGTCACCTCCTACTGTGACAAACCAATCATAATTATGAATACCACTCGCACTGATTGTTCTTGAAGGACCACCTAAAGTATTGTTGTCTTGGGTTCCTCCATAAATATTGTAAAATGGTTTAGCATTATCAACCGTAACCCTGTAAAATTGTGTGATTGGTAAATTAGATTTGAAATCCCATGTTGCAGCTTTGTCCCAAGTCTCGTATAAACCTCCATCACATCCCAATAAAAAGTGGTTTGTGTTATCTTTATCTACCCAAATAGCATGATTGTCTACGTGCTTGTTGTTTTCACCTATTCCTTGAAAAGTTCGTCCCCCATCATTACTTACCTCTGCCCAAGTATTCATAGAATAGATTTTATCTGAATTCACAGGGTCAGCAAATATTTCTACATAATAATTTCCAGCACTTGAATACGAACTTCTTTTTTCAAAACTTGCGCCTCTATCACTAGAAAAATAAAGACCTTGATTTCCATTGCTTGCCTCAATTAAAGCATAGACATAGTCACTCTTTACAGGTGAAACCGCAATTGAAATCCTACCAACATCACCTTTTGGCAATCCATTTTCTAATTTACTCCATGTAACTCCAAAATCTGTACTTTTATACAATCCTGATTCAGGTCCACCACCTACATAAGTCCACTCATGGCGTTGTCTTTGATGGGCACTTGCATATAAAATATTGGGATTATTTGGATCAATATGAACTTCATTAAAACCTGTATGCTCGCTAACGTTTAGTACTCTGTTCCATGTTGTTCCTCCATCAATCGACTTGTAAATACCTCTCTCACCCCCAGAATTCCACAATGGTCCATACGCCGCAACATATATGATGTTTGTATTATTTGGATCTATAGCAATCATTCCAATATGCTCGCTATTTTTCAAACCCATATTTTTCCAAGTCTTTCCACCGTCTTCAGATTTATATATTCCATCACCATAAGCCACACTTCTTTGGTTGTTATTTTCACCTGTACCCACCCATATTACATGTGGATTTTTAGGATCCATTTTTAAACAACCTATAGAAAAAGAAGCTTGCGATTCAAAAATTGCCGAAAAACTAGTGCCGGCATTATTGGTTTTCCATACACCTCCGCTTGCCGCGGCCAAATACCATTCAGATTTGTCTAATGGATTAACAATTATATCTGAAATTCTACCAGATGTTACAGCTGGTCCAATACTTCTAAATGTCAAAGCATTTAAAACTGTTTCATAATTAATTGATGCATTGTTTGCTGAGGTTTGCGGCGCTGCTTGTTTTTGTGCATTGATCTTAAAACAACTGACCACTACTAGTAACAATAAAGAATTTTTCATTTTTAAATTATTAATCTTCGAAATAAGAGTTAATATTTTAAAGTATCAAATTGAAATAAAAATAACCCTAACTTTTTAGAAATTTAATTCCCTAATTTTGAAGAATGTTTCTAAAAAATATTCTGTTTATATTATTCTTTTGCTATTTAAACGTAGTCTTTAGTCAATGTAAAACGCTATCTATTACCTCTGATGATGCGGTATTTATATCAGGAATAAGTTCAAGTTTTAATCTATCGGTTAACCCAATAAACCCTGGAGAGAAGGTTGTTTATAAAGTAAATGGCAGCAAACTAGACTCTTGCGTATACAAAACAGTTAGTTCCGGGGTGGGTATTTATAAAATAAATGCGACTGCTGACATCTACAAAAACAATACTTTTGTTGAAACCATTCATCAAACATATTCTTACCTCGTAATGATGCCTATGGTATATTGGGATGGACCCAATTCGAATATTTTATATGCCAACATTGAACAGATTTTATACGTTTCAATACCAGGGGTTTCGCCAAATTCAACAACATTAACCTTAGAAGGCGCCAAGATAATTTCAAATATTAATGGAAAATACACCATCAAACCTGATTCGGGTGTAAGAAGTGTTTCAGCTTTATGCAGCGCTAAATTACCAGATGGAACTTCAAGAAAAATGGGGGGATATAAATTGAGGGTTTTAGAAATTGAACTTCCTACAGTACAATTTAATTCATCCAAACCAAATATAGTTGTTCCGGATAGTCTCTATATTTTAAAAGACATTAAAATGCTGCCATTTAATTTGAACTATCAAATCACATCGTTTAGTATTACAATAATTAAAAATAATATTGCTCAAAAGCACTCTCTAAAAGGTAATTTATTAAGTGAAAATTTAAAATCTATAATTAAAAGTCTTAGTAAAAACGATGTTATTATTGTTGATGATATAATTTGTAAAATACAATGGGTTGGAGATAAAAAACTAAAGCCATTTGTATGTAATATCCAATAAAACTTTAAACAGTGTGTTTAAGGCTATTTTAAAGCCATTTAAGGCTGTTTCATCAAATTTTTATACACTTCTTCATACATTGGCAAAATCTTGTCTATATGAAAAGATTGAGCTTGTTTTAGCGCATTGCTTTTAAATGTTTTTAGTATGGAATCATCAGATAAAATATACAAAGCATTTTTTGCCATAGACTCTATATCTCCAACATCACTTAAAAACCCAGTTATTCCTTCTATATTTACTTCTGGAATACCTCCAGTATTTGTACTAATTACCGGAACCTCACATGCCATTGCTTCTAATGCAGCCAATCCAAAACTTTCAGTTTCAGAAGGCAATAAAAACAAATCACATACTGATAAAATTTCTTCTATTTGTTCTTGCTTGCCCAAAAATGTAATTCTATCACAGACACCGGTCTCTCTGCAAAGCAATTCAATGTTGGTTCGCTCTGGTCCATCTCCTATGAGTAATAATTTTGATGGTATTTTATCCGCTATCAATGCAAAAACCTTAACCACATCTTCAACCCTTTTAACTTTTCTAAAGTTAGAAGTATGAACTAAAATTTTTTCATTTAAAGGTGCTATAGCCTTTTTAAAGTGTTCTTTCTTTTGTTTTGTAAATCTAGAAAAATCAATAAAATTCGGAATTACATGTATATCTTTTTGAATATGGAAATTATTGAGTGTATCGCGCTTCAGACTCTCTGATACTGCTGTAACCGCATCAGAATGATTTATTGAATACGAAACCACTGGTTCAAATGTTGGATCTTTACCAACCAAAGTAATGTCTGTACCGTGTAAAGTGGTAACAATTGGAACATGAATACCTTGCTCTTCCAAAATATTCTTAGCCATTAATGCTGCACTTGCATGAGGTATGGCATAATGTACATGAAGTATGTCAATCTTATTTTGCTTTACTATATCTACAATTTTACTAGCTAAAATAGTTTCATATGGCACATATTCAAACAAAGGATATTTATATATAGAAACTTCATGAAAAAACACATTTGGATTAAAGAAATCTAAGCGAGCTGGCTGACTATAGCTAATAAAATGGACATTGTAATTTTTAGCTGCTAGTGCTTTTCCTAACTCTGTTGCAACAACACCACTACCGCCAAATGTTGGATAACAAACAATACCTATATTCATGATAAAATGCAAATATAAACAAGGTTTACCGATGTATTCAATGTTTATTTTAGAATGAAACTAATAAGCTTATAACAAAGTATTTAAAAGAGAATCAAGTTCCTTAATTTGAACTGGAATATCCTTTTTATCTGTTGGCCATTGAAATCTCTTAAACACTTTAAGGCCTTTTGATAATTCAATGTATGAATTCATATTTCCTGCTTCGTTTAAGTTTATTGATTGTAGACCTTTACTTGATATCTTTTTTAGTATGTAATTGTGTTTAGTTTTGGTAATAGTCTTGATTACTTTTTTGGTGTTATCAGACTCGGAGTATTTCCATAAAACCCCATTTTTTGAAAGTACATACTTTTCATATAAACCCGTTATCCCACCGCCTTTTCCAAAACGAATTTCAATTGTATTCGAAGGCTTTTTACTTACTTGTTTAAAGTCGGTAAATAGTAAAAGTACCAGTATTAAAAGTAAGCTATTTTTCATCTTAAAATTGTTCTAAAAATCGAACATCATTCTCAAACATTTGACGTATATCTTTAATACCATATTTTAACATAGTAATTCTGTCTATACCCATACCAAAAGCAAAACCTGAATACTTTTCTGGATCAATACCACAATTTTGTAGAACATTAGGATCTACCATACCACATCCAAGAATTTCAAGCCAACCGGTACCTTTTGTAAGCCTTTTGTCTTGTTCTGTTGCAGTCCCTAAAAAGATATCCATTTCTGCACTTGGTTCTGTAAAAGGAAAATAAGAAGGTCTAAACCTAATCTCTCTTTCACCAAAAAACTGTGAAACAAAATAGTATAGTGTCTGTTTTAAATCAGCAAAACTTACTTTCTCATCAATGTATAGACCTTCTATTTGATGAAAAAAGCAATTGGATCTCGATGAAACTGCTTCGTTCCTGTATACTCTTCCTGGCATTAATGCTCGAATTGGAGGTTTCTCATTTTCCATTAATCTAACTTGCACACTACTAGTATGGGTTCTTAAAGCAAAATTTCCAATAGGTTCTTTATTAACAAAAAAAGTATCCTGCATATCGCGCGCTGGATGATTTTCCGCGAAATTTAAAGCCGTAAAATTGTGCCAATCATCTTCTATCTCTGGACCATTTTCTACTGTAAAACCTATGCTTTCAAATATTTCTAAAATATTGTTTTTTACAATTGATATTGGATGTGTGGAACCAATTTTTTCAGCAAATACAGGCAAAGATTCATCTATGTTAAGTTTATTAACACCGGCTGCGCCGGAAAATTTTTCGCGATTTTCATTAAAAATCGATTCAACTTCTTGTCTTAGTATATTTAATTGTTTACCAATTTCTCTTTTTTCTTCACCACTTATAATTTTAAAATCTTCAAATAAATTATTTAGAAAACCTTTTTTTGATAAAAATGCTAATCTATAATTTTCTAAAGATTCTAAATTTTCAATTGTGAAATTCTTTGCTTTATTTTTCAGTTCTTCAATTTTTTCAAGCATGGTACAAAAGTAGTTTAAAGTTTTAATTTCAGTTTAGTTGGGTTTTCAACGGATAAGAATAATAAAAGATTTATTTAAATAATATATTGTATTAGTATAGTACTGTTGATATCGTGATAACTCATTATTTTAGTGTTTTTTATATTGAATATTTTAATTTTTAACTTAGTTACCAACGCTAAATTTCATCTAATTTTCTATATTTTACTAGTGTCTTGACTACTTAATTCACATATTAACATTTATGTGAATACCAGTTTACAGATTTATTACTTTTGAGGATAAACCTACTATTTATCCTATAATTATACACTTATTTTCACTCTTACAAACATCAGAAATGTTCCACATAAGCTATATTCTAATACCTCAAATTTATACATGATTATGTTGTTAATTATGTTGAAAATTAATCAACTTTTACATCAAGTTTTTCTTCCCAAGATGCCTTTAAATACAAGGTTTTTTCGTATATAGGTTGCGTGTTTTTAATCATATTTAAAGGATTAAATTCATTTTCATAATTATGCTTGTAAATTTCAATTTTATACACATTTGGTTCAAAATATTCATCAATTAAATTTGTATTAAATATTGTCTTAAAATATTTTCCATTTTTTGTAATTTTAATATCAAAATAATTTGAAGTGCTGCTATTAATTGAAACCGTTAAATGTGATAATTTTTGTTCTTCATCGATATTTATATTCTTTAAATTAAAAGTATCTTGTATGCCTACATTTTTATCTGATATGATAAATGTATCAGGTTTTATATTTAAAGTTCGTCTAATGACGTTTAAATGATGATTTTTTTCATAATTCTTAATGTCATACGGTAATTTATATTGAACAATATAATTATTTCTAATTTTTAGAATTTGAATAGATTTTAATATGTAATTTTTTAAATCATCTTTATAATTAAATTTTACCGATGTATCAATGGTAAATTCTAATGAATTATTATCTTTTTTAGCGATTGCATATTCCGATGTAATTAAAATTAACTTACTACTTTCAATGTTTATCTTTGAGATAATCTCACTAATATTTTCCTCCTTGTCATAGTAAAGTTTTATATAACTAAAAGTTTCATCATTTATAACCTTGTTTACTTTAAATGGCTTTTTCCAGTTTATCAATGATATATTATATGTACTATCTTTATTTATATTTTTAATGAAATTAATTGGTTCATATAGATCTGGTTTATTATCATTATTTTTATCAGTATACAACCAAAGATTTATTGAAGGATTATTAATTCCTCTATATATTATTTTTTCAGTTTCAACAGGCATCATATAGTCTATGTTGAAATTTTTAAAGCTATCTATTCCAGTATTTGAGTTAATACAAATTTTAGTATTTTTATTATTTTCTAAGTTGGATAGATTTATCTGTATTATGGACGAATCAGCTAATACGTTTTTTGAAAAAATATAATTGTATATAAATTTATTTGATGCGTTGTTATCTATTATTCCTCCATTTATTATTAGATTATAGGTTACATCATTTTTTAGCTGACTATCCAGTTGTATAGTTACTTTTTTATTTATTGAAGATATTTTCAAATTACATGTTTTAGGTAAAATTAAAATATTCTTCTCAGCATTATTTAAGCTTATATATTCGTCAAATTCTAGTGTTATTGTTCTGCTATTAAAATTATCTTTGGTTAGATTACTTTTTAAAAGAATAGGTGGTTTATCATCTATTGGACCACCTCCTAATGTCCCAACATTAGCGCAAGAATAGAATAGAATTAAAATTAAAATTATATTGAAATATTTCATCTTCCTAAATGTACTAATAAAACTGAAATATCTGATGGAGAAACACCACTTATTCTTGAAGCTTGCCCAATATTTTCTGGTTTAATCTTATTTAATTTTTCTCTACTTTCTAAACTCAATGTTTTTAAAGTACTATAATCAAATTCTGAACTCAATTTTAAATGTTCTAATTTTAATACTTTCTCAACCATTTGTTTTTCTTTCTCAATATAGCTTTCATATTTTATTAATATTTCTGCCTCTTCTTTTATCTCGTCATCTTCATCAGAAATTCTATCATAGATAGTATTAAAATCATTTATTTCTATTTGAGGTCTTAATACAATCTTATCTAATTTTACTTTTTGATCAATTTGACTAGTTTGTTTAGATTCTAAAAGTGGATTAACCTCATTGGGTTCGCAAGAATGATTTTTTATATAATGTATTAAAGATTTTACTTTATCATTTTTTATACTAAGATCTTCAATTCTTTCTTGACTTGCTAAACCAATATTGTATCCTAATTGAGTTAGTCTATTATCAGCGTTGTCCTGTCTTAATAATATCCTAAACTCAGCTCGAGAAGTAAACATCCTATAGGGTTCTTCTGTACCCTTATTAATTAGATCATCTATTAGTACTCCGATATATGCTTCAGATCTTTTTAGGATAAATTCTTGTTTATCGTTTATCTTTAGATGAGCGTTTATACCAGCCATCAAGCCTTGGCATGCTGCCTCCTCATAACCCGTTGTACCATTTATTTGACCAGCAAAAAATAAATTATTAATAATTTTGGTTTCAAGATTAGCTTTTAATTGGGTAGGAGGGAAGAAGTCATATTCAATAGCATATCCAGGCCTAAATATTTTTGCATCTTTAAACCCAGGAATTAGTCTTAAAGCCTTTTCTTGTATGTCTTCTGGCAATGAGGTTGAGAAGCCATTAATATACATTTCAACTGTTTTCCATCCCTCAGGTTCAACAAAAATTTGATGTCTATCTCTTTCTGCAAATCTATTAATCTTATCTTCTATAGAAGGGCAATATCTCGGACCTAATCCCGAAATGCTACCATTAAACATAGGAGAACGGTCAAATCCTTCTCTTAATATATCATGAACATTTTCATTCGTATAAGTAATATAGCATGGCAGTTGATTCTTCAATGACTGAGTTTTATTTGAAAATGAAAACTTACCTGGGTTCTCATCCCCATCTTGCCTCTCCATTACTGTATAGTCTAAAGACCTTCCGTCTATTCTAGGTGGAGTTCCTGTTTTCATTCTACCAGCTTCAAAACCGAATTTAACAAGGTCTGCAGTTATTCCAACACTGTTCGTTTCAGCCATTCTACCTCCACCGAAGTTTTTTGTGCCAATGTGAATTAAGCCATTTAGAAAAGTACCACTGGTTACTATAACAGCTTTGCCAAATACTTCATAACCCATACTAGTTTTTACAGAAGATATTCTACCTGATGTTTCAAATAATGAAGTTACATTGTCTTGCATAAAATCTATGTTAGGATTTGATTCAAGTTCTAATCTCCATTCTTCCGAAAAGCGCATTCTATCTGATTGTGCTCTAGGGCTAAACATCGCAGCGCCTTTTGATCTGTTTAGCATGCGAAATTGCAACATGGTCTTATCTGTGATTATACCAGACATACCACCTAATGCGTCTATCTCTCTAATTATTTGACCTTTAGCAACACCACCCATTGCAGGATTGCAACTCATTTTGGCTATTGTTTCCATGTTCATTGTAATTAGTATTACTCTTGAACCCATAGTTGCTGCCGCATGTGCTGCTTCACAGCCTGCGTGACCCGCTCCTATAACAATGACATCGTATTCTTTTCTCATATTATTGTTCCACGTGGAACGCTTTTAAAAATTGTTCTATGTATTTTTGTTCCATCTCTCTCATTTTTGAGATGTCTTTTTTGGTTTTGTCTTTGTAGCCTACCATATGTAGTATGCCATGAAACACTACTCTAGATAGTTCCACGTGGAACTTTTCGTTATATTTTTTAGAGTTATCCAATATTCTATCAATACTAATGTATATCTCTCCCTCTAATTGCTTGTTTTCAGTATAATCAAAAGTTATTATATCTGTGTAATAGTCATGTTGTAAAGCGCTATTGTTAATCTCAAGTATCCTTTCATCTGTAACAACAATATAATCAATTGACCCTATTTTAAATTTATGATCAATTGCTATTTGTTTTATTGTTTGTTTGAGGCAAGATGCGTATTCCTTAACTGCCTTTGTTTTACCATTGAATTTTATCATTACTTCAATACTGTTATTGTTCCATCATAATAAAGTGTACTCCCGTTTAGTCCAATTATAATTGCTCTATAGGCGTATACATCACTATCTACTAATTTATCATTAAATGTACCAAACCACTGTGTTCGTATGTCGTTGGTTTCAAATATTAATTGGCCCCATCGGTTATATATTTGATAAGAGCTTTTGTCATAGTCTATAAATACACCTTTAGGGTAGAAAGAGGTATTGTATCCATTTATCTGAAGTGCATTAGGGAAGAATACAATTGGATCTGCATTTAAGCACTCTATATTGCTATAGCTAGTATCGCTTCTTGTATATGTTATGTTTGGATCATTTTCTATTGCCCTAATACAATAACATATCTTATCTTGTGTTAAACTAAAGTTAGTATTGTCATTGGTGTTTATGGTCGAATTGTTTAAACTGCTTAACATGTTCCACGTGGAACTATAGTTAAAGTTTGGACTATTTGACAATAAGAGCTCTTGTTTTTTGGTTTGTTTGATGAATTTGTTGTAAAGCGACCAATTTAGTATTTGATCTCCAGGTGATATCATCAATACTGATAACAGAATTGTTGTTGCTGTTTGGGATGTATCAAAAACTAAATTACATGGCCCTTCTGTAGTAAAATAGTAACTATAGGTTTTGCTATGAACATATACATTGGGGTCTGTAATATTTATTATTCCTCCATTTGTATTAATGCTTTGCCACAGAACAAAGTTTGAATTGCCTTCTTTTTTATAAATGTTTATTTTTTGTAGAGATTTGCCCGTTTCCGTTATTAATACCAAATCTATTTTATCATTATTTACACTTGCCTTGGCAACATATGAGTTTTTATTTGCAACTATACTACCAGTATTAATACAAATTTTATTGGAACTTGAACTTATGCTATTGTTTAGATCTTTATATGCTCTAATATAGAAGCAATAATTATCACCAAACACAGGAAAATTATAGGTAAAGCTTGTAATATTCTGTATTACATTTCCTGCTAATTTAAATGAGCCGCCATTTATGCTCACAAAAATGCTATAAGAAGAAACATTCCAACCTACATAAGGGCTCCAGCTTAATCTTATCGTCTTCAAACATTGGTCTAATGTACCTTGAATATAAATAGTTCTGTGTGGATTGCTAATAAGAGATGTGTTATTGCAACTATCAAAAGCAGCAATACTATAATTTTCAGATCCCAGACTAGGGTTTCTATTTCCATTATCAATGTAAAAAGTTGAATTGGTGTCTGCGATTACTGAATTGGTTCCAGTAACATGGTATATAATATATCCTTTCACATCAACACTAGAATTTTTATTCCAACCAAGTATTGTTTTTTGGCTGTTTAATTCTACGCTTACAGAATCAAGTTCAGAGTTAATAGGAGGGGAGTTGTCTATTAAAACAGTATCACTAAATATGCTATCAATTCCATTACAAGCTTTATGATAAACTAAGTAGAATTCCCAACTTTTTAAATTGCTGAGTTTGATACTTAAATTGCTTAATATAAATGAGTTATACCTTCCTAGGTTTTGAAATACAGCAAGATTATTGTCTCTTCCATATAGGTCAAAATGTGTAAAGGTTCCACATACATCTGTGGGTTTGTTCCATTGTAAATCAAGTGTTGAATCCAATCGGTTAAGACACGCACGTCTCATCTTGGGTCTATTTTCAACACCATATGTGTTAAATATTAAACCCAGAAAAAATATGATCAATATTAATGTCTTACATCTCACCTGCTACGCAATACTTTAACGAATTTGGATCAAAATAATTGTTTGCACACTCTCTTATGTCTTCAGCGCTTATGTCTGTAATTGCTTTAAAATATTTGGTGTAATAATCATAGTCATTGTCAATTTCTAAAAACGTTTTAAATCTATCACTAATATTAAAAGCACCATCAAAATTCCTGCTAATTGCACCTAAAAGATAGTTTTTTGCAACCGTAAGTTCTTCTATTTCAACTAACTCTGTTCTAAGTATATTCATTTCAGAGATAATTTCAGTTTTTACTTGTTCAGTTAGTTTGTTGTTACACTCACTGCTGATCTTAAAGATACTATATGTTTTAAAGGGCGTTATACTTGAATGTATACCATAAGTTAATCCTTTTTCTTCTCTTATGTTTTTCATTAAACGTGAGCCAAAGTATCCACCCAGAATTAGGTTCACCAAACTTATTTTGAAAAAATCGGGATCTTTTTTAGATGGTAACTTTTTCCCCATTCTTATAGAGTTTTGGGTGCTTCCCGATTTGATAATTAACTCATTTGCAACTTCTTCAACAGCCTGCTCTTCAGAGCTTAGTTCAATATCAAAACGTCTTTTACTGAATCCATATTCTTCTAATATTTCTTCAATGTTCATAGACTTAGAACCTGTAAATATAAAATAGGGGTCAACTAGTCTTGTGTTAATATAATCTAAAAAATCCTTAGAGTTTAAGGCATCTATAATTTGTTCAGTTAATGGGACTGAATAAGGATGGTTTTTACCAAAAACCATCTGGTTAATTTGTCTGTTTGCAAGATAATTTGTCTTATTCAAATTAATATTTAACTCACTCTTCTTTTTATTTTTAAGTATGTTTATCTCATCCAAAGGATAAACACAATTTTCAAGACAGTATTTAGCAATTTTAATTAGAGATTTTATGTTTTCTGATATACCAAAAATTGTAATTGAAGAGGTATAATAGTCGCAGCCTTTGAAAATATAACCTCCTAGAATATCTATTTCATCTGCAATTTTTTGAGCATTTTTTTCTTGGGTTCCACTAAAAAGTAAATCCATTGCATAAATTCCTGAATACTTGTTATCCAGCAAGCTATATCCTCCTTTTGGGAATACAATTTCTAATTTAAATACTTCTTCCTCAGAGTCAACTCTAAAAATATTGGTTTCCGAAATGGGATACCCAGTATTAATATGACTTATGTTTTTTATCTCTGGAGCTATAGTTCTATCTATCATTTTGTTTTATATTTTAATACTGCTTGCGTATTATTTAATAAATATTCTTTACAAATATTTTGAATATCTGATTTTTGTAGGTTTTTAATTCTTTCAATATCAGTGTTTACTAATTCTACATCCCCCAATCGGTATGAATAGCAAAGTGCCATTGCTTTATTTAAGACAGATGTTTTGGCAAATAGGTTGCTAGTAAGTGATTTATTTTTTACCTTGGTTAATTCTTCGTGGTCTAATCCATTTACAGAGATCTCATTTAAAATCTCTAAAACAGAAGCCTCAGCTCTATCAAAGTCTATCCCTGAATTTAGCTTTCCTTCAACAACAAATAGGCCTTTGTCGATATCTCCAGTAATGTACGCATGTATATGAGAGAATATTTCTTTTTCTTTTACAAGTATATTGGTGAATCTAGATGATTCTGATCCAGATAATATATCTGATAGCATGTCGAATGCAAAATACATTGGATGCATTCTATCTACCATTTGAAATGCCATGTAGATAGAATCTTGTGGAACATCACTAATTATTGTTTTTTCAACTCTAATTGTTGGTGTTTCTTCAATAGGATATATGTTTTTATTTTCCGGTCCAGCTGGGATATCTCCAAACCATTTTAATGTTAATTCATATGCTTTTTCAAATTCTATATTACCGGCTATACATATTATAGCATTGCTTGGATTGTAATAAGATTCAAAAAAGGCTATAACCTCCTCCAATTTTGCGTTTTCAATGTGAGAAATCTCTTTTCCTATGGTTGGCCATTGATATGGGTGGGTTTTGTAAGCCAATGGCCTTAAATGAAGCCAGGCATCTCCATATGGATGGTTTAAATATCTTTGTTTAAACTCTTCAATAACGACTCCTTTTTGTGTATTTAAAGATTTTTCTGAAAAATCTAAGCGCAACATACGATCACTCTCTAACCATAGCGCTGTTTCTATATTATCTGACGGTAGGGTAATGTAATAATTGGTTATATCATTACTGGTAAAAGCATTGTTTTCTCCACTCGCTTTTTGCAATGGGGTATCGAACGAAGGAATATTCACAGATCCTCCAAACATTAAGTGTTCAAAAAGATGTGCGAACCCTGTCTTACTAGGATCTTCATCTCTAGCACCTACATTGTATAATATATTACTGACACAAAGATTAGTATTTGGGTCGTAATGATGAATAAATGTTAGTCCGTTGTTGAGGTGTTTAACTTTATATGATATCACCTTGCAAAAATAAGTCTATTAGCAAGCTTGAATATGCACCACAAAATGTGGATACATGCATTTATGACCTAGATTATTTAAATTTGTGTAATGAAATTAATAAGTAGTTTGTTTTTTTGTGTATTGCTAAATTTTTTTTCTTCATGTATGTGCACCGCTCCTGCTGATACTAGAGAAATAAAAGGACTTAATTTTCATGAATTTTCAGATACACATTCTATTAATGGTTCCTCATATTTTTGGTTTAAAATAAAGACAATCGAACAGATAAACGAGTCAAAAAGAGGTTTTTGTTTAACCTACAATAAAGAAAAGGCAATGGACATAACATTAAATCCAATTTTAAAATCAAGTATAAAATTAACCTGCGATAGGCAAATAGATACCATTAAACCAGGTAATCAACTTTTATTTTCATTTATAAATTCAAATGAAGAATTTAGTGAGACTTATTATCAAATAAATAACAGTTACTTAATGCTTGACTCCATTTATACTTTTAACCTTGAAGCCAAAAACTCGAAAGGGGTAATTTTTACAGACCAAAAATCAGTAAAAATTATACGATAATTAGAACTCACCCCACTTCTCTAGCTCTTCAGCTGACCAAAGTTCAGGGAAAAATATTCTTCTTTGGTATTTTGGATGCATATATTTTTTCCAATCACTACCACCAGTAGCCTCTGCTTTTTTAGGGCCACTTTCTAGATACTTTTCAGCGGCACTATAATGAGCCATAACCCATGTAACATTTACTGTATAATCATAATGTCTCATGGCTTTTACTAATGATTCATCAGATTTGATATCTGAAGGTAGGCTTTTAAACTTTGTCCATAAATTATTGGTGTTGTAAGTTTCCATTTTACGCAAAAAATCATCTTTATACTTTTCTTCAAACAAAGTAATTAAAGTATTTTTCTTGCCAGTTTTATGGTCTTTACCTGCAGCTTGCCAATACAAGTGGTCATAAGCATGTTCAATAGGTGTGTTGCGGTCAATTGTTGCTCTAAATCTAAAATCAATTAAATTAATAATTTCAGTTGAAGCAAATTCTATTAATCTGTATTGAGCACTTTGAAATCCAGAAGCAGGGGTTAAAGTATTTCTAAATTTCATGTATTGCTCAACTTCCATACCATCACCCATAATGGTAAAAGAAGAACTAAGCATATCAAAATATCTACTTATGCGTGTTAATTTATCCGAAAAAAACTTAGCGCTAACTTCGTCTTTGCTACAAACCTGATCTATTTCCCATAAAATCATTTTAAACAACAATTCGTTGATTTGATGGTACATAATAAATACCATTTCATCAGGTAAAGTTGTGCGTTGAATTTGTAAACTTAATAATGCTTCAGGTTGAATATAATCCCAATAGGTTATAGGTTTCGCCCAAACTAGACCCTCCAAATGGGTATCAGGATTTTGTCCAATTGCTTGATATTTTTCCTCTAAACGCTTTAATAGTTGTTCTTGATTTTCTGTCATTTTAATTGCGCAAACTTAGGCTTCAAATATAGTTTGAATAATTTGTTCATCCCAATTCAAATTTGGGTAACGGTATCAATGAAGTAAATTACAAGGTGCCTCTTCGCGCCTGTTCTGCTTCTATACTCTCGAAAAGGGCCTGGAAATTTCCTTTGCCAAATGATTTTGCTCCTTTTCGTTGTATAATTTCAAAAAACAAGGTTGGTCTATCTTCAACAGGTTTAGTAAATATCTGAAGCAAATATCCTTCTTCATCACGGTCAACCATGATTCCCCATTTTTTAAGTTCTTCTAAGTCTTCTTCGATTATACCTACACGTTCTTTAACTGTATCATAGTATGTGCCTGGTACGTACAAAAATTCGACCCCACGTTTTTTCATTTCAGAAATTGTAAAAACTATATCATCTGTAGCAACAGCTATATGCTGACAACCAGGTCCATGATAGAAATCTAAATATTCTTGAACTTGTGATTTCTTTTTGCCGATCGCTGGTTCATTTATTGGAAATTTAATATATCCATTTCCATTTGTCATAACCTTACTCATCAAAGCAGTGTATTCAGTTGAAATGTCTTTATCATCAAAAGTCACCAAATTTGCAAAACCAAGAGTATTGGCATAAAAATTAGCCCAAATATCCATTTCGCCTAATTCCACATTACCAACCATATGGTCAATATATTTTAAACCTGTAGGTATTGGATTATATTCTGTTTTAAGTTTTTCAAAACCTGGAAGAAAAACACCATTGTAATTTTTCCTTTCTATGAACATATGTATGGTATCCCCATAAGTGTGAATACCCGCTCTTCTTATTTCACCATGCTCGTCTTTAATTGTTTCAGGTTTTAAATAAGATTTTGCTCCACGGGAAACGGTTTGCTCGTAAGCATCGTAAGCATCATTTACCCATAATGCAATTACTTTAACCCCGTCACCGTGTTTTTTTAAATGTTCACTGATGTCACTATCGTTGTCAAATGGACTGGTTAAAACAAGTTTAATTTTACCTTGTTGTAAAACATAAGAAGTCTTGTCTCTAACACCTGTTTCTAACCCGGAATAGGCTAAATCTTGAAAACCCAATGCTGTTTTATAAAAATGCGCAGCTTGTTTTGCATTTCCAACATAAAATTCTACATAATCGGTTCCATTTATAGGTAAGAAATCTTGTGCTTTATCAAATATTTTTTCAGTTTCAGAATAGTTATAATTCTTAACTTGTGTTAAATCTGTTGTGTTCATATCAATATTATTTTTATTTTTTTTCTTCTAACCAAGATAGATAATAATCAGGTAATTCAATACCCAAAGCGGCTTTGGTAATTTTTACTGGTCTAAAAGGATCAATCATTACTGCTAGTTCATGGGTTTCTTTTTTACCAATACTTCTTTCAATTGCTCCTGGATGTGGACCGTGTGGTAAACCTCCTGGATGTAGAGTAATTTGACCTTTTTGTATATTGTTTCTGCTCATAAAATCTCCATCAACATAATACAATAATTCATCGCTGTCTACATTACTGTGATGGTATGGCGCAGGTATTGCATCTGGGTGGTAATCATATAAACGTGGAACAAAAGAACAAACCACAAATTGACTGGCTTGGAAATGTTGGTGAATTGGAGGTGGCATATGAATTCTACCCGTTATTGGTTCAAAATCAAAAATTGACATTGCATAAGGGTATGAACATCCATCATAACCAACAACATCAAAAGGATGATTTAAATAAACATAAGGATGAATAATGCCTCTTTTTTTAATTAATATTTTAAATTCTCCTTGCTCATCATGGGTTTCAAGGTTTTCAGGTAATTTCAAATCGCGTTCACAAAAAGGGGCGTTTTCCATGAATTGACCGTATTGATTTCTATATCTAGCCGGGGTTTCAATCGGACTAAAAGATTCAACGAACAGTATTTTATTGTCTTCAGATTCAAATTCAATCATATATACTGTTCCTCTAGGAATAATAATATAATCGCCATATTTGAAAGGAATATTACCATACATGGTTTTTAACAAACCTTCACCTTTATGAACGAATAGCATTTCATCAGCATCAGCATTTTTGAAAAAATATCCTTTGGTTCCATATTTAGGTGCCGCTAATCCAATGTGTAAATCATCATTTACAAAAAGTACTGTACGACTTTTTACATAATCATCTTCAGGTTTTAAATCGAATCCAGTAAAACTGCGTGCCCTTAAATTCTCTTCTACTGCAATTTCTGGCCTAACGCTATATGGTTCTCCAAATTCTTTTACAAGGGTTGGAGGATAAAGATGGTAAACTAAAGAAGAAATTCCTCCAAAACCTTCCGTTCCAAAAAGTTCTTCATGGTATAATTGTCCATCTGGACGGCGAAAAACTGTGTGTCTTTTATGAGGAATCTTCCCTACTTGACGGTATAATGGCATAATTTAAAAAATTTACGCAAGAATAACTTGCCTTACTTCTTTAAAAAATGATGTGAATCACTAAAAAACACGGTATCACCCGAAAATGATGAATATCATAAAAATCTATTCTCAGCTCCTCTAATTTAGAAAAAAAATAGTGGTTAAATACAATTTTAAAATAAATTTGTATCCTCTCAACTCTATTGATGGGTTTAAGAAAAATGGAAAAAAAGAAAATTGTAGTTATTACTGGAAATGAGCTAAGGCATATATTTTTTAGAAAAAATATAGCACTAGACGACAATATACAAGTATTGAAATCTTATTGTGAATCAGAAGGCGACTCTTTAAAAAAGGTTGTTGAGTCCTCAGATGATAATTCTTCTAGAATGGATCATATCGCAATGAGAACTCAAACTGAAATTGATTTTTTTAAATCATTTTGTGATAAAGTTGTCGACCTATCAAATCCAAGTTATATCAAAAAAAATGAGATTAATTCTGAACCTATAGTAAAAGAATTGATGGAACTAAATCCAGACTTAATTATATCTTATGGATGTTCAATTATTAGAGAACCTTTATTAAGTTTTTTCAATGGGCGATTTATAAATATCCACCTTGGATTATCGCCTTATTACAGGGGAAGTGGAACTAATTTTTGGCCTTTTGTAAATAATGAATTGGAGTATGTTGGGGTTACTTATATGTATATCGACAAGGGCATAGATACTGGAGAAATAATCCATCAAATTCGACCAAGAATTTATCCAAATGATAACATTCACCAGATTGGCAATCGCCTCATAGTGGATATGAGTGAAGTTTGTATAAAATTAATAAATCAATTTGACAACTTGCAAAAAATGCCTCAAATTCCATTTCCAAAGGAATCAGTGAAGTATTATAAAAAAACAGATTTTAATGAGCAATCTTTAGCCACTATGTATGAAAACTTTAAGAATGATTTAATTTCTAATTTTTTAAAGAGTTCAAATCAATTGACCAGCCAAGTAAGTATAATCAATAATCCAGGAATTGAATTATGAGTATGAAGGCTATCATGTACCATTATGTGCGACCAAGTGACGCTAATTTACCGTTTTTAAAACATTTGCACTTTGATGATTTTAAACTTCAATTGGATTATTTTGAGAATACTTACGGTATAATAAATCAAGATGAATTTATTAATTCTTTGCGAACTGGAGAAGCTGTAAAGGGAGTTGTGTTAACGTTTGATGATGCGCTTTCTTGTCATTATGATTTTGTTTATAAAGAATTAAAAAGAAGGAATTTATGGGGCATCTTTTATGTGCCAACATTAATGTACTCGTCTGATAAAATTCTTGATGTACACAGAATACATATTTTACTTGGAATGGTTGAAAGTCAATTAATTTATAATGAATTGATAAATCTGGTAACGGATGAAATGTGCACTGATGCCTCAAAAATAGAATTTAAAACACTAACCTACAATACACAAAAAAACGATTCTTATACCAACTTAGTAAAGCGTATACTTAATTACTTTATTAGTTATGAATTTAGAGAAACTATAATTGATCAGTTGATGGAGAAATTCATCCCTGAGCAAAATAGACAAAGAAGTAAGTTTTATATTACCGAAGAACAAATTTTAGAAATGCAAGAAAATGGAATGACCATAGGTAGTCATACAGCTAGTCATCCTGTATTATCTAAATTAAATAGGGTTGATCAAACCAAAGAAATTATAAATTCTTTTAGTTTTTTAGAACAAACTTGTAAAGGTTTACCTTATAAAACATTTTGTTATCCATATGGCGGATTTCACTCTTTTAATCAAGATACAGTGAATGTTTTAAATGAAAATGATTGTTTGTTTTCATTTAATGTGGAACATAGAGATATCGTTCAATCAGATTTACTGAATCATAAGCAAGAACTACCCCGCTATGATTGCAATCAATTTAAGTTTGGTCAAATTAGAGAATAGTTGATTTATTCTTCAATGAAGAGGAATACTGAATTAAAACGTTGAAAATATTCAATTGGCAATTCAACTTTCAAATCATTTTTCAGCATAATTTCAGTGAAATATTTATTATCGTCAGGTAATTCGATTTGACTTGATTTACCAAACAAAATAAGATTTTCACATTTGCTAAAGTACTTAATCGGATGGAGTTCTGAACCAAAATATAAGGTATCACTAGTGGTCTCTAATTTTGAAAATCCACTGCATAAAGTCTTTTGAATACCTTCAAGTGGTAGAAACTGTATTTCATTTTCTTTAAACAAACTGCATAATGTTTTGTCATCTATAGCTAGTGTTCCAAGATTATATACCTCTTGTAAATTGTTTAATTGATTCATTAAATCAAAGATTCCATTGTAAACAGCAAAGAAAAAACCTTTTCCCACCCATGAAGCAACAAAGCTTTCATCAGTTCTTATTAAATTTGTCTTAACCAATTGCTTGTCAAAATTTAACAAAGGGTATTTATTAGATAGAGGTTGAACCAAACCTTTTCTAACATTTTTAAGCAATTGCTCTTTTGGGGTTATTTCAAACACAATGAAAATGAATAATTATTCTACCTTTGCAAAGTAACTCAATTCAAAATTAATTCTGAAATCAATTTGTCCTCAGAAAGAAATGCATTTATAGAAACCATAAAAAGTATAGGTTTACTTTTAGACAAACCTAGCTTAAGAAAGGGAAGGCGATTGGTCATCATGACTGCTATCGTTTCCGTTGCTGATGTTATAGCATTGGCTGCAGTTGTTCCTGTTTTGATGTTGGCTATAGATGGTGACTTTCTAGCTAAAAGTAGAAAATTAAGGGCTATCCATCAATTTATTGGAATTGAAAAGGAATCAGATTTTTTATTAACTCTAATTGCTTTAGTTGCTTTCTTTTTTCTAATTAAAAACATTTTTGCGGTTTTAATTCAAAAAAGCATTCATAAATTGAGTACCAAACTGGTTCAAAATTTTACAGAAAACACGTTTTATCATGTAATAAACCAGTCCTTTGAAAAGATTGTAGCCAAAGGCACATCTGATTTTTTAAATAAAATCCATTTTAATTCGATGTATTTTGCAACTGGTATTCTTTTGCCTTTTGTCAATATTATTGGAGAGAGCTTAGTTATTTTATTTATTCTAATTTTCATTATTTGGTTTAACCCATCTATTTTCTTCTTAATTGTTTTGGTAACTGCACCTGCTTTTTATTTTATAAGCAGCAGCATTAAGCAAAAAATTTATCAGTTAGGTGAGGAAACCAAAGGAAAAAGGGAAGAAACAATAGAGAGTTTGAATATTGGTGTAAATGGTTTGGTTGATATCAAAGTGAATCATTCATCTGGTTTTTTTATCAAGGATTTTTTAAAGAAGCAGAAATTTCTAATAGACTCTGATTTCAAATCAATCTTTTACCAAGGTATACCTTCTAGAGCTAATGAAATCGTTGTATTAGCTGGGGTAATAATTTTAGTTATCTATGGATACTTTTTTTCTGACAATCCTGCCGGATTGAGGGCTTTGGCAGCAATTTTTGTACTTTCTGTATTTAGGTTGGTGCCGGCAATCAATAGACTTTTAATTGGATTAATGAAGCTTAAGCTGCATCAACATACTATTGATTATTTATACCATAATACCCTACAGAATAAAATCAAAACGACAGTTCCTATGCATTTTAACTCAGAAATGCAGATTAAAAATGTATCATACGAATACGACCAAAAACAAAAATTGATAGATGATGTCAGTTTTGTAATTAAGAAAGGGGAGATTTTTGGAATTAGTGGAATTAGTGGCAGTGGGAAAAGCACCTTAATGAAAATGATTTCTGGTTTAATACTTCCTCAAAAGGGTGAAATCAGCATAGATGGAGTTGCGCTGAACACAAAAAACATTCAATCTTGGCAAAATCAAATTGGATTCGTTCATCAAAATCCTTTTATTTTTAATAAAACTTTACATGAGAACATATCTTTAAATTCTACTTATGATGCAGCTAAAATGGAAAGGGCCATACTGCATTCAGGATTACAAAGATTTCTAGAGCATCTACCCAATGGATTAGATACGTTATTGGGAGAGCAGGGCTCACGTATAAGTGAAGGCCAAAAGCAAAGAATAGCAATTGCTAGAGCCTTGTATAAAGAATCTTCAGTTTTACTTTTTGATGAAGCAACTAGCTCTCTTGATTCAGAAACAGAAGATATCGTGATAGAAAGTTTACAAAATCTTAAGAAACAAAATGTAACTTTAGTTATCATTGCACATAAAAAGAGAATTATTGATTTATGTGATCACACTTATCACATCAATCAAGAAGACCTCGAAAAGCAAGTTAATGAAAGTACCTATTAAATTTGCCGTTATTGGTTTAGGACATATTGGAAAACGTCATGCTGAAATGATTTCTAGGCATGCAGATTCCAAATTGGTTTCAATTTGTGATATTGACAAGGAAAACAACCTTGCGGCATATAATGTTCCTCTTTTTGACAATTTAGAACAACTTTTATTAAGTAGTCCAGAATTTGACGTCTTGTCTATAGCTACTCCAAATGGCTCACATGCCTCAATTGCTATAAAAGCTTTGTCTGCCGGTAAACATGTTATCATAGAAAAACCAATGGCCTTGAATTCTCAAGACGCCCAAGATATTATAGATCAAGCAGACAGAAATAAGAAGAAAGTATTTTGTGTCATGCAAAATAGATATTCTCCACCTTCAAAATGGATAAAATCAATTCTAGATCAAGGTATTTTAGGCGATGTTTATTCTGTACAAATTAATTGCTATTGGAACAGGGACGAACGCTATTATACGGGTAAAAATTGGAGAGGAGATTTAGCCCAAGATGGCGGCACCTTGTTTACGCAATTTTCTCATTTCATAGATATGATGTTCTGGTTGTTTGGTGATATTACCAATATTCAATCAAGGTTTAATGATTTTAACCATAAAAATTTAAGTGATTTTGAAGATTCAGGTATTATCCAATTTGATTTTTTAAATGGCGGAATGGGCAGTATTAATTATTCTACTTCTGTTTGGGATACCAATATGGAAAGCAGTATAAGTATTATTGGCGAAAATGGTTCTGTTAAAATAGGTGGACAGTATATGAATGAAATTGAATATTGTCACATCAAAAACTACGAAATGCCTGTATTAGAGAAATCAAGTCCAGCCAATGACTACGGAACATACAAAGGTTCTGCAGCTAACCATCATTTTGTTTACCAGAATGTATTGGATGTTCTCATTAATGATATGGAAATAGACACTAACGCTAAAGATGGATTTAAAGTGGTTGAAATTATAGAGAGAATTTACAATGGAAACCCATATTTGAAGATTAAAAAGTAATGATTATTAAAAAATTATCAATAATAATTCCGGCATACAATGAAGGTTCAACAATTCATTTGATTCTAGATAAGGTCAAAAATGTCCATTTACTAGACAATATTGAAAAAGAAATTATTATTGTAAACGACTGTTCTACAGATAATACAGAGGAGTCAATTAAAGAATATATTGATAATAATTCTTCTGTAGATATACAATACCATAAACACGAAATTAACCAGGGAAAAGGTGCCGCCTTGCATACTGGAATTAAAAAAGCAACAGGAGAATATTTAATTATTCAAGATGCAGATTTGGAATATGACCCATCAGAATATAATATTTTGTTGAAACCTGTTGTTGACGGATTCGCCGATGTTGTATACGGAAGTCGTTTTATGGGCGGAAAGCCACATAGAATTTTATTTTTCTGGCACTCGATAGGAAATAAATTTTTAACTTTTCTATCCAATATGTTAACCAATCTTAACTTGACAGACATGGAAACTTGTTACAAACTGTTTAGAACTGATTTAATTCAGTCATTCAATTTTCAAGAAAAGCGCTTTGGTTTTGAACCTGAAGTTACAGCTAGAATTTCTAGAGTTCCTAAAATTAGAATTTATGAGGTAGGGATTTCCTATTATGGACGAACCTATTTTGAAGGGAAAAAAATTGGCGCAAAAGATGGTTTTAGAGCCATTTACTGTATTTTAAAATACAATATCTTTTCAAAGAAGTAATTTTTCAATAGTTTTTAGGATTTACTTTAAGCCCTAAGTTTTTTTATTATTTTGTAGCTACTTGGCTGAATTTGAGAATTTTTCAGCTTGTTATTGTGAATATCTCTTGGCAATATTTTAATATTGGTTTTGATTAATTGATGAATCTTGCATTTTAACCTGTTTGGTAGTGAGGTGAACCCTTGTATTTATTAGGTTTTCTCAGTGAACTTATCTTTCACATTATGAGGAGTTTTTATTTCTAAAAAATAGGAACGCTTTGGATAAGTTGTGTGAAGATTCTCTCTAGAAGTATTTATTGTTGTAGAAGCAATTAAAATTCACTTTCAAGCCTTATCTATTTTGTTTTTGAATTGAATTTCCAAAATGTCATATACCATTGGTATGGACAAGCTTTTTTCGATAACCGCTCATCGCAAAAATGTGACTGAGAGGGCAGCGCATTGGTTAATGAATATCTCAGAAACTTGGTTTGTAATATATACTAAGTCAAGACAAGAAAAAGTCTTAGCTACTCAACTTGCTGATGCCGGTTTGGAAGTATATCTGCCACTTCTTCGAAAAACTTCTCAATGGTCAGACCGAAAAAAGATCATTGAAGTACCCCTTTTTAATTCTTATGTTTTCGTAAAAGGTGTGAATGAAAAAAGTAGATTTAAAGATTTTAATGCTTTCGTAACTTTTTTAACTTTCAATGGTAAGCCAGCCCCAGTTTGGCAGCATGAGATCGATGTTTTAAAAACGATTATAAAACATGGATATGATATTTCAGAAGCCTCTGATTTGAGGGAATTGAAAACGGGTTCAAAGGTTCTAGTTATCGCGGGTCCACTTAAAGGATTGAGCGGTGATTTAATATCGGTTGACCAAGATGAATGGTTCCTAATAAATTTTGAAAATATTGGCAATAGTTTACAAGTAAAAATACCACCTAAATCACTTAAAAAAATATAGATGTCAGAGAATAATAATTACACTTTTGTAATCAAACCCAAAAGAACACTTTGGGAAATTGATTTGAAGGAAATATGGAGATATAGAGATCTTCTTTTTTTGTTGGTTAAACGAGATTTTATTTCGGTATACAAACAGACAATCCTTGGACCTGTGTGGTTCTTTATACAACCACTTTTAATTACCATAACTTTTACAATTATATTTGGACAAGTTGCCAAAATCTCTACTGGTGGTGCACCCGAGATTTTGTTTTATTTAACAGGCATAACGTTTTGGAATTACTTCTCTAGTTGTTTAACTTCTACATCAAATACTTTTGTGTCTAACGCTTCAGTATTTGGTAAAGTTTATTTCCCACGATTGATAGTTCCTTTATCAGTAATTATATCAAATCTGATGAAGTTGGGTATTCAACTCTTATTGCTATTAATGGTTTGGGTTTACTACATCATAAATAGTGATGCTGTGCATCCTCAAATCGAATTACTTCTAATGCCATTTTATTTGCTGGTTTTTGCACTTATGGGACTTGGGTTCGGTTTAATTTTTTCTGCCTTAACAACAAAATATAGAGACTTAACCTTCTTAATTGCTTTTGGAGTTCAATTGCTGATGTATGCAAGTGCTGTAATATTCCCTGCATCAGTTGTACCTGCAGATAAACAATGGATTTTGTTTTTGAATCCTTTGGTATCATTAATGGAAGCAATAAAATATTCTTTCTTAGGACAAGGAATTTTTAGTTGGTTTTACCTCGCCTATAGCACCATTTTTACAGCCATCATTTTGGTTATTGGTGTTTTGGTTTTTAATAAAGTTGAAAAAGGATTTATAGATACAGTATAATGGGAAATATAGTTATTAAAGCTGAAAATATTTCTAAGCAATACCGCTTAGGAACCATTGGTACAAAGACTTTGGCCAACGATTTTAAACGTTGGTTATATACCATGCAAGGAAAGGAAGATCCTTTTTTAAAAATTGGAGATACAAATGATAGAAGTCAAAAAGGAAGTTCAGAATATGTTTGGGCTTTAAAAGATATAAATTTTGATATCGAGCAAGGTGAAGTAATTGGAATTATTGGAAAGAATGGTGCTGGTAAAAGTACTTTACTAAAAATTTTATCAAGGGTTACTGCGCCAACTACTGGTCAAATTACTGTGAACGGTAGAATGGCTAGTTTGCTTGAAGTTGGAACTGGATTTCACCCAGAATTATCTGGAAGAGAAAACGTATTCTTAAATGGTGCCATCATGGGGATGACCAAAACTGAGATTAGAAAAAAGTTTGACGAAATTGTAGATTTTTCTGGAGTTGAGAGGTATATTGATACGCCTGTAAAAAGATATAGTTCTGGAATGTATGTAAGACTTGCATTTGCTGTTGCTGCTCATTTGGAACCTGAAATATTAATAGTAGATGAAGTGTTAGCCGTTGGTGATGCTGAGTTTCAGAAGAAATGTTTAGGTAAAATGAAGGATGTTAGTGGGCAAGGAAGAACAGTTCTTTTCGTAAGCCATAACATGGGGGCAATTCAATCATTGTGCAGCCGTTCAATTTATTTAAAACATGGAACTATTCAGCAAACAGGTGAAACAGATAAAATCATTAATTATTATTTGAGTCATGAATTGAAAACTGAAGATGAACTCAATTTAAAAGTTAATAAAGATATTCCAGCTTGTGTTACCCAAGTACGATTATTGAATGGAGAGGATCAAAAAACAAAAGCATATCTTTCTGGTGAAACTCTGCGATTTGCATTTAATATCGATTGCCAAGCGCAAGGAAATTATCAATTAGGCATTGGTATAGCTAGTGCTTTAGATGTCAATATTTTTTCTGAAGTTTCAGAGTTAATGGAGTTAAACAATGGAACTTTTGAAATTGATTATCAAAATATTCAAGTTAAACTCGCACCAGGTAATTATGCGCTTACCTTCAATTTATTATACAATGGTAAGTCAATTCAATACTGTGAGAAAGTCATAAATTTTGAAGTTCTCGAAATTAACCGCATGGGTGAAACATACTCACTGTCAAAGGGTGCTGGATTTTTAATAACACAAGGTAAATTTACAATCAACTAATTCATGGAATTATTTATAGGCGTTAATTTTTTAGGCCACGATTCGGCCATATTTGTCATCGATCCTCAAAAACAGGATGTTTTCGCTATCAGTAGTGAAAGAATAACCCGATTTAAACACGACACCATTTTTCCTGTTTCTGCTTTAGATAAATACATCTCAAATTCTAATTTGGATGTTAATCAAGTAAGTAAAGTAGTATGTGGTAATGCGCGATTAGAGCATAAAAGTTTAAAAATTTATGGCAATCAGTACGATAGAGATTTATTCTATCGTGAACTTTTCAAAGAACCTTATTTGAAAGGGTATAAAACAGCATTTTCAAATTTTAAGTCTTTAAGTGATTTTTCAAAAAACAAATTTTTGTTTTTGAAGAGTAAATTAAGACCCTATCAAAACTTAGTCAATTCAACTGAAACAAAATATCAATCCGAATTGTTGGATGCCGTTCTGCGCAAGGCATTTCCTAAAGCAGAAATAGTTATCGAATATTTTGACCACGAAGAATGTCATGCTGTTTCTAGTTATTTTACTTCAAATTTCGAGAATGACGCATTGTTAATTACAATGGATGCACAAGGTGATCACAATAGATTCTCTAGTGTTTATACTGTAAAAAGCAATCAAATGAGTTTGTTTGCATCTTCAATTTCTCCCAATAAGTTTTTTACATTTTCTGGAAAATACAACCAGATTGAATTCGAAAGTTCAGTAGGGGGTATGTATACATATTTCACCTACATGTTGGGTTTCACGCCAAACGCAGATGAAGGTAAAGTTGAAGCTTTAGCAGCATTTGGGAATTATCAAAACGAAGTGTATGATAAACTTTGGAAGTGCTTCAAAGTATTAGAGAACAATGAAATTCAAATCTTCCAAGAAGATGCTGAGTTGTTGTTTTCTATGGATGAATTTAACCGCTTTATGTCATCTTACAAAAAGGAAGATATATGTGCAGCGATTCAAAAGTTCTTGGAAGAATTTATGCTTATTTACATTAAGCAATTAATGGCAGCTACAGGCATAAAGACTTTATGTTTTAGCGGTGGTGTTTTTGCTAATGTGATCTTGAATTTAAGGGTCTATGAAGAATTGACTCAAGAGTTATACATTGTGCCGGCTATGACCGATGAGGGAACAGCAGAGGGTGCAGCATACTTAACATTTTTAAGTCAAAATAATTCAATCTCAGATTTGAAATGGCTTAAGCAAAAGTATATGCCATATTTTGGCACATCATACACAAGAGAGCAAATATCTGAAGAGCTTAAAAAGCATGCGGATATTAATTATAAAGATGAATATGACCAATGGCCAGAACTTACAGCTCAATTAGTAGCTGAGGGGAAGGTAGGTGCCATATTCCATGGTAGAATGGAATGGGGTCCTAGGGCATTGGGTAATAGAAGTATTGTGGCTGATTGCCGTAGTGAAGAAATAACTAAAAAAATTAATGGTTCTATTAAAAATAGGCCCTTGTTTCAACCATTCTGTCCTTCGATATTAGAGGAAGAACGCGAAAGATTGTTTGAAAAATCTTATCCTAACAAGCACATGACTTGCGCATTTAGAATGCGTCAAGAGCATAGAAACAATATACCAGCTTCTGTGCATGTTGATGGAACTGGAAGGGCTCAATTTGTTGAAGAGAAAGACAATCCAATGTATTTTAGGTATCTAAAAGAACTTAAAAAGCTAACTGGATACGGTGTTAGTATTAATACTTCTTTTAATAAGCACGGTCGAACCATAGTTGAAACGCCAAAGGATGCAATTCAAGATTTCTTGGATACCAATATGGATTTTGTAATGATTGAAGGTTATCTAATAACTAGAAAGTAATGGTGTTTGTTTCGCTTTCAGGTGGATTAGGAAATCAAATGTTTCAATATGCATGTGGTTTATCCTATTCTAAAAGAAACAACGAAACGCTAATTTTAGAAACATCTGAATTGCAAAACGATGGCAAGAGAACATATGCTTTAGGTGCTTTCAACATTAACAATACTTGTATTTCAAGTAACCCAAAGGATTTAAGTTTTTTTAAAAAAGTGTCTCTTGGGATTTTTGGAAACATTGTAGACATAAAAGAAAAAGTAGAATTTAAATTTGATTCAGAATTTAATCAAATTAAAGGACAAAGCAGACTAATTGGTTATTGGCAAAACCAGAGCTATTTTGAAGCATTTAAAGAAGATATAATTTCAGTTTTCTCATTATTAAAACCTGGAAAAACATTTTGTACATTGTCTGAAAAGTACAATGGACAGAACACAGTAAGTATTCATGTTAGAAGGGGAGATTACGTTAGCGAATTGCACACCAACCAAGTTCACGGCACTTGTTCATTGGATTATTACAAAGAGGCTATAAAACGAATTGAAACTGATAATCCGTCAACTAAGTTTACTTATTTAATTTTTTCAGACGATAAAGCTTGGTCTAAAGAGGCCTTTTCCTTTTTACAAGATAAAGAAATTATAGAGCAACTTACTGATGCTGAGGAACTGATTTTGATGAGCCAATGTGAACACAATATCATTGCCAACAGTTCCTTTAGCTGGTGGGCTGCTTGGCTAAATAAAAATACAAAAAAGAAAGTTATTGCTCCAAAAAAATGGTTTGCAAAAGACTTACATGATACAAGTGAATTAATACCGCAAAATTGGATAAAAATATAAA
>JAOASJ010000066.1:0-5894 GCA_030158725.1 Bacteroidia bacterium | reverse complement strand
TATTACCAGTCTATAACGCTGAAAATTACCTCAGACAAGCCATAGACAGTGTTTTGTCTCAAACTTATACAGATTTTGAATTTCTAATTTACAACGATGGTTCTAACGATTCTTCGCTTGATATTTTAAATTCATATACCGATTCAAGAATTAAAATAAGAAATTTCGAGAGCAATATAGGGCTTATTAAATTACTTAATTTAGCATTTAAAGAGGCTAAGGGAAAGTATATAGCTCGAATGGATGCAGATGATATTTGTTTGCCTACCCGATTTGAAGAACAAATTAATTTTCTAGAGAAATATCCTCAGTTTGGTATTTGTGGCACTCAATGTCAAATAATTGATAGCGATAATATTTTATCCAAGCCTACAGATGATATTGATTTGAGATGGTGGATTTTTAAAGGCAGTCCTCTAGCACATCCAAGCATTATGCTCCGGTCGAGTATAATGAAGGATTATAATTTAGAATTTAAAGAGCATGCCTATGTGGTTGAGGATTTCGATTTGTGGTGGCGAATGGCTTTTCACACCAAAATGGCCAATCTAAACAAGGTCTTGTTAAAATACAGAATTCATGAACAACAAGAAAGTAGCGCAAAGCAAAAAATCCAGGCAGACAATTTTAGATTAAGTCAAATTGAATTTATGCAAACTTTGGGTTTATCTAAGCAGTATTGTGACCCAATTTTTATGGACAATATGCTTTCAAGGTCAATTAGCTATACTTCACAAAATTTCATGATAATGTGGAAGGTTTTTGATTGTTTGCACCAATCAAAAAACGCTGTGTTGTTTTTCGGAAAAGACAATATTGAAAAACAATGGCGTGAACAATCTGTTTTTGGGCTACAAAACCTTCAATCGTTTAAATTGCCATTGCTGTCACTATTGTTACAGAGTCGTTTTAGAGACGACCTTAAAACATCGCACACAAACGTATTTTCATTTTTTATAAAATCATTACTCAATTGGAAAACAAGATAGATAGAATAGAATTAGCGGAAAGCATATATTCTAAATTAATTGACGACGAAAACAATGCCATGGAGTTGTGGTCTAAAAGTGTAGACCAAATAAAACTTCCTGCATCAGATTTGCCTACCATTGATGTATTAACTTGTGTTTATAATGCTGAAGCATTTATTGCTCATGCCATTGAATCAATATTGTTTCAATCGTGGCCAAATATACATTTGGTAATAGTAACGGATCCTTGCACCGATAAAACTATAGATATTATAAAGCAATATGCTGCTAAGTACTCAAATATTACCTTGCATGAAAATCAAGACCATCAAGGTATTATTGCTTGTTTTAATAAAGGATTAGAATATTGTCAAAGCAAGTTTATTGCCCGTATGGATTTGGATGATTTAATTCATCCGTTGCGTTTTGAAAAGCAAATGAACTTTTTAAGCGAACATTCAGAAATTGGTGTTATAAGTTCATACATGCGTGTTTTCAATGAGTTAAAGGAAACAAAGGATGTTACTTATAGGGATGATTTTGATATACAAAAAATAACCATGCTGTTTTTTTCACCCTTGTCTCATGCAGGCAGCATTTTTAGAGCTGATGTTATTAAATCAATAGGTTATAGAGACGATTTTAAATATGCTGAAGATTTTGATTTATGGTATCAAATTATGAGTCGATTTAAAACAGCTGTTTACCCGGAATTTTTATATCTGTATAGAACCCACAGTAACCAAGTTACTAATGCTAGAAACTTGCTGATTTTTAAGAAAAGTTGGTTTGAAATTATGAGAAATTTATTTCATGATTTGAAACTAAAATTTACGGATGAAGATATTTATTACCATATAGACAATGTTTTGTTGGTACCTGTATTTGCTAATAAGGAAGATTGGACAACACAACATTTGTGGTTTAATAGAATAGTTCTAGCAAACAAAGAATCTTTGTATTTTAACCATGAAAAACTAACCCAATTTATTTACCATGGCTATTGGTTAACCCCATTCCTTAAATACAAAAATCAACTCAATTGGAATACATTTTTATCTCAATTGTTTTCAGAAATAAACAAAATGACTTTTGGTCAAAAATTAAAAGAAATATTAAAATATATTTTAAAAAAATGAACTTAAACGGAAAACGTGTTTTGCTTACAGGAGCCGATGGCTTTATTGGGAGCCATTTGCTAGAAGCTTTGCTAAATGAAGGGTGTAAGTTAAGGGCCTTTTGTTTCTATAATTCTTTCAATACCTGGGGTTGGCTTGATTCATTAGATCCCAAAATTTTAAATGAAATAGAAGTATTTACGGGTGATATACGAGATCCTAATGGAGTAAGAAAGGCGATGGAAAATATTGATGTTGTCTTTCACCTAGCTGCATTAATTGCTATTCCGTTTAGTTACCATTCACCCGATAGCTATGTTGACACCAACATTAAAGGAACTTTGAATGTATTACAAGCGGCGCGCGATTTAAACATAGAGAAGTTATTGGTAACATCTACTTCAGAAGTGTATGGCACAGCACTGTATGTGCCAATAGATGAGAAACATCCAAAGCAGGGACAATCACCTTATTCTGCAACAAAAATTGGAGCTGACCACATGGCGGAATCTTTTTATAGAAGTTTTAACTTACCGGTAACTATTGTAAGACCTTTTAATACGTTTGGTCCTCGTCAATCTGCACGCGCAGTAATTCCTACGATTATTACCCAATTGCTTTCTGGTGTTAATGAAATAAAATTGGGTTCACTACATCCTACACGAGATTTGTTGTATGTTTCAGATACTGCTCAAGGTTTTATTGAAATTGCTAAATCAGATTTGTGTATTGGTGAGGAAGTCAATATTGCAACTCAAAGTGAAATTTCAGTAGGTGATTTGGCGCAAAAGCTCATTGATCAGATAAATCCAAAGGCGGTAATTATTTCAGATGATCAAAGATTGAGACCAGAGAAAAGTGAAGTAGAGCGTTTGTTTGGTGGTAACAGTAAAATATTAAGCTTAAGTAATTGGACTCAAAAAGTTCAATTAGAACAAGGTCTACAAAAGACTATAGAATGGTTTTCAAAACCAGAAAACCTCAAATTATACAAATCAAATATTTATAACATTTGAAATATTAAGTATGGCAGAAGCATTGCATTTTACAAAACGTCTCATCCAAAAGCAAGCTAGCATTATGGATGCTTTGGCTGTATTAAATCAAATAGCCATTGAACCTATTGCCTTTGTTGTTGATCAGAATAGAAAATTGCTTGGATCTTTAACCGATGGTGATATCAGAAGAGGTCTGTTAAAAGGTTTGAGCCTGAATGATTCCGTTGAGTCAATTATTCAAGAAAACCCAGTATTTATTTTTAAAAATAAGTACCGTGTAGAAGACATAGTTGCATATAAGAAGAAAAATTTCATGGTATTGCCGGTGGTCGATAAAGACATGCAAATTGTGAATGTGATAAGTTTACGCAGGCTTCGTTCTTATCTGCCTTTAGATGTTGTTATAATGGCTGGTGGTAGAGGAGAAAGGTTAAGACCATTAACAGATTCTTTACCCAAGCCAATGCTAGAAATTTCAGGTAAGCCAATTATAGAACATAATATCAATAGACTATCTGAATATGGGGTTGATGATTTTTGGATTTCAATTAACTATTTGGGCGATATCATAAAAGATTATTTGGGCAATGGAGAGAATAAAAATATTCAAATCGAATATGTAAATGAAGATAAACCAATGGGAACTATTGGTTCAGTTCAGAAAATTAAAAACTTTAAACACGACCATGTTTTAATAATGAACTCTGATATTTTAACGAATATTGATTACGAACATTTCTATTTAGATTTTATCAAGGAATCGGCTGATCTGTCGGTGGTATCAATTCCATATAAAGTATCTATACCCTATGCGGTATTAGAAAACAATGAGAGAACAATTACTGGTTTTGCTGAGAAACCAACCTATACTTATTATTCTAACGGAGGCATTTATCTTGTTAAACGCGAGTTATTAGAGAAGTATATTCCTGAATCTACTTTTTTTAATGCTACAGATTTAATTCAAACCATGGTTGAAAAAGGTCATAAAGTGATTTCCTACCATATGGCAGGTTATTGGTTAGATATAGGGAAACATGAGGATTTTAAGAAAGCACAAGATGATTTCAAATCCATTCGATTCTAATTAAGAAATTTTAATGAAAAAACTTCCAATTTCAGCATTTATTGCCTCTTGCAACGAAGCACATTTATTAGAAGATTGCTTAAAATCAATTCAATTTTGTGATGAAATAGTAGGTGTAAATCTTGAATCCACTGACAATTCGAAAGAAATTATGCTTAAATATTGCACCACATATATAGAGCATAAACGCGTACCTATAATTGAAGAGATTCATCCAATTTTCATTCCACAGCTTAAAAATGATTGGTTTATTGTAATAGACCCTGATGAACGTATTTTGCCGGAACTGGTTAATGATATCGAAAAGATGCTTAATGATGCCGAACCAAATTTGGCCGTCATTCGTGTTCCTATGTTTAACCACTTTAATGGTAAGAAACTAGACTATACTGTTTATGGAGGTTTAATTTCATTTAGATTGTTATTTAAAAAACAAGGTGTTCATTTGAATAGCAACATTCACTCTGGAATTACACTTAAAGAGGGTTTTGAAAGAAGAAAGATTCAATTTACCGGAAATAATTACGATCAACATCTTTGGTCAAGTGGCTGGTCTCAAATGTTTGAAAAACACAGAAGGTATTTAAAGAGTGAAGGTCAGGCCCAATACAATGCTGGTAAAAAATATTCAAGCAAGCAAAAATGGAAAGATACCCTGATTAAATTTTATTATTCATACAAGGGAAAACAAGGATACAAAGATGGATTAAGAGGTTTATTACTAAGTTTATTTGCGGCTTGGTATGAATTTAAAAAATGGAACAGCTTAAAGAAGTATCAAAAGCAAATGTTAAAGTCGTAATATCATGGGTTTACTTAATGATTTACCAATAAAAGAAACTAAGAAATGGCCTTGGAATACCGAGGTTTCTAGTGATATTTATGATGCAAATATTGAGTGGCCTAAAATTTCAATTGTAACTCCAAGCTTTAACCAAGGTCAGTTTATTGAAGAAACCATTCGCTCAATCGTATTGCAAAACTATCCCAACCTTGAATATATCATAATGGATGGTGGTAGCACAGACAATACGCTTGAAATTATTGATAAGTATAGACCATGGATTGATATTGTTGTTTCTGAGAAAGATGGTGGACAATCAGATGCCTTAATAAAGGGTTTTGAAAAATCATCTGGGAAAATTTTAAATTGGATTAATAGTGATGATATACTTTGCGAAACTGCATTGTATCATATTGGAATCACTTTTATAAACAACCCAGAATTGAGTTTTGTGCATGGAAAAAATGGAATTATGGATATAGATTCTGTTTTGTATAATTACATGCCACACCCTAAAGACTTATTGTCAATACGTTATTTATGCGAAATGCCTTATGGTCAGCAAGCATGCTTTTTTACCCGTGATGTTTATTTTGAATCTGGTGGTATAAACCGTGATGTTCATTTTTCAATGGATTATGAGTTGTATCTTAGAATGCACCTATTGGGAATTCAAGTTAAGCAAATTGATGAGCTGATTGGAAATATCCGCATACATGACAACACAAAAACTGCTCAATTGGAATCCATCATGCACCAAGAAAATGGAAATGCATTTATGACCTTTTTAATTAGCTGCGGCAAAAGTCGATACGCAAGTATTTTTAAAAATATAGGTCATACTGCTTATGCAAATTACAAAGTAAAAAATATGCCAAGCTCTGCAGCAATTAAAACAGCCATTGTTTTATATCTAAAGAAAAATGTTTGGTATTA
>JAOASJ010000065.1 GCA_030158725.1 Bacteroidia bacterium | reverse complement strand
ATCCTACTTTTCTCTTTCTTTAAATTGTTTAAAAACGCTAAGGAAACCGGTGCGTGTTTTTTGCCTTTCAACCAGATTAAACTCCAGGTGGTTTTGATGGGTAGACCTTTAATGGGTATGATTTGTAATTCGTGGTTTTGCAATTCATTCTTAATACCTATCAAGGGCATAATGGAATAACCCAGGCCTGCTTTTACGGCCTGCTTGACCGCTTCGTTGGAGGTGAGTTCCATTTTCTTAAGCACTGTAAGATTCTTTTTTTTGATAAATGTTTCCATGGCTTGTCTGGTGCCCGAGCCTTTCTCGCGGTATATCAAGGGCAGTTCTTCTAAGAGCTGTTTGGGTTGAAATTCTCCTTTAAATTTTCGTTCGGTATTGCCGACCAAAAACAATTTGTTTTGCAGCAAATCCAATTTTTCAATCTTCAGTGTTGAGGGCAAAATGGAGACTAGGGCAAAGTCAACTTCATTGTTCTCCAAACTTTCTATCACCTTGCTTTTGTTGGTTACATCCATTAACAATTCTATACCCGTGTGTTGCTTCATGAAATCGGCAAGGAAATAAGGCATAACGTATTTACCTGTCGACACCACCGAGAGTTTGAGTCGACCCGACAACTGGCCTTTGTATGAATGCGATTTAAAATTAATGGCATGCACCTGGTTGATAATATTCTCGGCGGCTTCGGCTATCTCGTGACCGAAATCGGTGATGTGAATCTTCCGTCCCAGCACTTCCGTTAAGGGAATATCAAACTGGTCTTGGAAGTTTTTCAACTGTATAGACACCGCTGGTTGCGACAGATGCAACTCTTCCGAAGCCTTGGTAACACTTTGGGTTTGTACAATTTTTAGAAATATCTGCAATTGGTTAAGCGTGTAATTCATAAATATAATTAATGCTAAGTATTGCAAATATAAATAAAAACTTATGAATAAATGATGAGAGTTTTGCAGCAGAAAAGAAACAACTAGTAAATATATGAAAAAATTAAACTTAAAAACAGTACTCTTTCTTGTTCTAATGCTGGTCTTCATTTTATTGGCCATAAGCAGCGACGATTTAATAGATTCAAAACTCTACGCCTCCATTGCCCTCATCATCGGCGCCTGTGCTTCACATGCTTTATCTTTTAAAAATTTAATAAACAATGAACGAAACCACTAGTCTAAAATTTATCCAAGGCGAATTCAGTACCGAACAAGCCAACACACTTTTACTGACCATACTAAAAAACAAAATCGATTTCCACGAACTCAAAAACATTCAATCAAAAGAACGCGAGGGTTCTACCGACAACAATGCCCTGCAACGGATTCAGGAGCTTAAAGAAAGCCGTATGCATGCACTTGAATTGCTTAAAACTGCAGTACTGGAAAACAAAAAACTACAAATAGAATCAGAAATCAAAATCACCTTAATAGATTAAATCAAACATACAAGAACATTCAATGAACCTTAATTTATTAATCGAAAACCTTAGCAACCCTGCCCTATTATTTTTCGTTCTTGGTATCATCGCCGTCTACTTAAAAAGCGATTTGGAGATACCGCCCAACTCATCAAAATTCATCTCACTTTACTTACTATTTGCCATCGGATTTAAAGGTGGGCAAGAACTATCACACGAACAATTCAGCAGCGAAATTGCCTGGTCGATGTTGTTCGGCATTTGCATTTCCCTGAGTATTCCGCTTTATACTTTCTTTATCCTAAAACGCAAACTCAATGTGTTTGACGCAGGTGCCATAGCGGCGGCCTACGGCTCGGTCAGCGCCGTAACATTTGTAACCGCAGTATCTTACTTGGAATCACAACAACTCAGTCTGCACGGCCATATGGTTGCCATCATGGCGCTCATGGAATCACCGGCCATTATTATCGGTTTGCTACTAATATCAATCTTCAACAAATCAGAAGTTAACACCATACAAAAATCGAGTGTCATCAAACATTCATTTACCAATGGCAGTGTCTTGTTAATACTCGGCAGCTTGGTCATCGGATTCGTTGCAAACGCAAAGCAAGCAGAGGGCATAAAACCATTCACCAACGATTTGTTCAAAGGCTTCCTTGCCATCTTCCTATTAGACATGGGAATTACCAGTGGGCGTAAACTGAAAGCATTTTTCTCCTTTGGTTGGTTTCCCTTTTTATTCGCACTCATCATTCCATTAATCAACGGTTCGATAGTAGCCATACTGAGCGGCTATGTGAGTCACGATGTGGCCAACAGATTTGTCTTCGCCGTTCTAGCAGCCAGCGCCTCCTACATTGCAGT
>JAOASJ010000064.1 GCA_030158725.1 Bacteroidia bacterium | reverse complement strand
AATTACGCGAGTAATGTCAAGCATAAAAATAAATTTGATTGATAAAGGTATTTATCTTTCAAGCGACTTAAATGCAAAAAAAAGACCGTTGTGAAAACGGTCTTTTTAAATATTGATTTGATGTGCTTATAAATGTATGCACTCATCGTAAGCCTTAGCAACAGCTTCCATAATGGCTTCGCTCATTGTTGGATGCGGGTGAACTGACTTAATAATTTCGTGACCAGTAGTTTCTAAGTTTCTCGCTACAACTGCTTCTGCAATCATATCGGTAACACCTTCACCTACCATGTGGCAACCTAACCATTCGCCGTATTTAGCATCGAAAATTACTTTTACGAAACCGTCTTTATGGCCACTTGCAGAAGCTTTTCCGCTTGCAGAGAATGGGAATGTACCAACTTTAATTTCATATCCTTTTTCCTTTGCTTGAGCTTCAGTATATCCTACTGATGCAACTTCAGGATGGGTGTAAGTACAACCAGGGATGTTGTTGTAGTTTAATGCATGTGGGTGTAAACCGGCAATAGCCTCTACACATATGATGCCTTCAGCACTTGCAACGTGTGCCAATGCTGGTCCGTGAACGATGTCACCAATTGCATAAACACCTTCGATATTGGTTTTGTAGTTGTCGTCAACCAAAACTTTTCCTTTTTCAGTTTTAACACCTACTGCCTCTAATCCTAAGTTTTCTAAGTTAGAAACAATACCAGCTGCTGACAACACGATGTCTGCTTCAAGTACCACATTACCTGTTGGGGTTTTTACTGATACTTTGCACCCTTCACCTTTAGTGTCTACGCTTTCTACTGCGCTGTTGGTCATTATTTCAACGCCATTCTTTTTGTAGATTTTCTCCATCAATTTAGAAACTTCTTCATCTTCTACTGGAAGAATTCTTGGCATGAATTCGATAACGGTTACTTTAGTTCCTAGTGTATTGTAGAAATAAGCGAACTCCATTCCAATTGCACCAGAACCGATAACGATTAAAGTTTTTGGTTGTTTAGGCAATACCATTGCTTCGCGGTATCCAATTACTTTAACACCGTCTTTAGCAACACCTGGAAGGTCTCTGCTTCTAGCACCAGTTGCTAAAATAATATGATCAGCTTCGTAAATTTCTTTTTTACCTTCACTTGTTACTTCTACTTTTTTGTTTCCTGCTAACAATGCAGCACCTTTGATAACGGTGATTTTATTCTTTTTCATCAAGAATTCAATACCTTTACTCATGTTACCAGCAACACCACGGCTGCGTTTAACGATGGCTTCAAAGTCAACACTTGCATCTTTCACATTGATACCATAATCGGCACTGTGTTTTAAATATTCGAATACTTGTGCAGATTTAAGCAATGCTTTGGTTGGAATACAGCCCCAGTTTAGGCATATACCGCCCAATTCAGCTTTCTCAACTACAGCTACTTTTTTACCCAATTGAGATGCGCGGATTGCAGCTACATAGCCACCAGGTCCACTGCCTATTACGATGATATCAAATTTCATGATCTTAAAAATATTTATCGGCTGCGAAATTAAGTGAATCTGATTGTTTTTTAAAAAAAACTTGTATCGATATGCTCGACGGGGCTAAACCAGTCAATCAAAGCTTTGCCATTTCATGAAAATTAACCAATCTACCTACCCTGCTTACCGCTTGCGGCGAAAGCGCACCAAGAGCAATCCTTGGGCATCTGCATCCATTGGCAATGACCAATAGGCCTTTTGTTCTCTCCCCTTTATACGGCAACTGATAACGGCCAATTCTTTGTTGTAGTCGTATTGTATTTGAATTGAATCTGCTTCTTGTTCAAAGATCGCCTCAATATTCTTTCTAGCATGGGTTTTGCGCAAACCGGGCTCAAGGTATAGTTTCAAGTCACCTAAACTAGACTTTTGCTTTAAGTACATTCTTAATTCCGACAAGGCCAATTCGTCCCAGAACCTGTCTCCATTGAAGTGGGGAATAAACCGAACCTCGAACGGCTTATTCATGAAATAATTTTCAGCATCTTTGGTATTGCCATATCCTTCATAAAACACAAAATGAGGGTTGGTCTTAAAAGCCATCAAGGCCATTTTATCCAATATAAAACGCTGATTGCTGTCTATGATTGAATAAAGTTCTTGTATTGGGATGTAACACAAAACCGCATAGTTCCAGTTCAAAGCATAGTATTCCAAATTATATACATCCTCATTTTTTTTATACAGAAAACTGTATTGGGTAAAGGCTGTTGAGGGATCTAAGAGCAAGTAGTCTATAGAGTCTTTAACTGGATCATCTGGATCAAGTTCTGAAGGATAATAAATAGTTTGAGTGCTTTTTTTTACTAAATCCTCGGGGCCATATAGCTTAAATTCGCCCCAATCGTTGCGGCTATAACAGGGTATCTCACCTTTCAACAAATGATCCCATAACTTTACGTGCAGTTCCGAAACTTGCATTTGCACACAGGAATCTAAATACCCTATGGCATTTAATGTTTGCATACTGCACAAAACAAGCAATAATATTAATCGATTAGCCATGTCAAAATTGGTTTTAAATTTTCGTTTAACTGCGCCAATAACTTCTTGTCCTCTATAAAATATTCCAATTCAATATTGCCATCTATGTAGGCATAAAACCTGAACAAACCTTTTGAATCAATATACTCTACTTGCAATTGCTCTGGTGTAAATTCGTAAACGAAAACGGAATCAAATGTAGCACAACCTTCATTTGGGTTAACTGGCCACAATTCGATAATTTCCTTTTGAAAAAACACCATTTGTTTTTCTGATTTTATAGAAAGTCTAAGGCCTGAATCTATATATACATCAACCAACTTTCCTTGGTGCATCTCTGTTGCAGTATATTTCACGAGACCGGATTCAAATAGTTCAGAGAAAAGACGCAAAGAACCTCTAGCACCGTATACCAATTGGTTGTTGCAAAGTAAATCTCTGTTGTAATTACTTGCATAGGTTTCAAAACTTTCAGGCTTGCTTGTATTGGTTTGGGCAATGGGTGAATCGTTAATGCTTAGATAATTTAAATACGCCATAATCAAACCCAAATCTTTGGAATCCAATAATTGCAAGGCCTCTTCTTTTTTGAAAAACAAAAAACCTTTAATGGTTCTTGGGTATTCAATGTTGTGATGCAATGCAATCCCCACTGAACGAATTTCCGTCCTGATCCCTTTTTTAGATGGGTCAAAATATTTCCAAACATTTAACATCAAAATGCATTCGGGCTTCTGACAAATCTCATCTATTCCAAGCTCACTTCCTGAAATAAATGTTTGTATGTCTACTTGAATTCTATAAAGTTCTTGAAGACTTAAGCGTTCAGTACAAGCACTATCTTTGTATGCATTTAACTGCTTGGCAATGGTTTTTAGTACCAATTCTTTTTTAAACTTCTGGACCAATGCTTCCATTTTATCTTGCATATTCAATTCGCTGGCAAACAGACTGGCCATTTGCATTAAAACAAAATATAACAATAGATATTTTTTCATTTCAAAATAAATAAAGCGCTGCTAAAACAACGCATCATGAAAACAATTTGTTGTAGCATACCAAGATACAAGTTGCATTTTTTTATCGTATCAAATGTACTAAGTTTGCATCAATAAATTACAATTCTTATGCATCTTTACACGATAGACACAGGCTTTTTCAAACTAGATGGTGGCGCTATGTATGGCGTAGTACCTAAAAGCATATGGAAAAACTTAAATACTGCAGACGACAACAACATGTGCAATTGGGCCATGCGCTGTCTCTTGATTGAAGATGGCAACAGATTGATATTAATTGACAATGGCATTGGGCAAAAACAATCCGACAAATTCTTCGGATTCTATTACCTCAATGGCCATCAAACCTTAGACAATTCATTGAAAGAACTTGGTTTTCACCGCGACGATATTACCGATGTGGTGTTAACCCATTTGCATTTCGACCATTGTGGAGGCAGCATAGAATGGAACGAAGACCGCAGCAAATACCGCCCTGCATTTAAGAATGCAATCTTCTGGAGCAATGAACAACATTGGCAACATGCTTTAAATTCTAACCCAAGAGAAAAAGCCAGTTTTTTAACAGAAAACATAGTCCCTATTGAAGAAAGCGGACAATTGAAATTTGCACACCAAGCAAATGATGTTGCCGATTTTATAAACCTGCGCAGGGTATACGGACATACCGAAGCCATGATGTTGCCACAGATTAACTACAAAGGGCAAACCATCGTATTTTGTGCAGATTTAATTCCATCACTTGGCCACTTGCCAGTTAATTATGTAATGGCTTATGACATCAAACCCTTGGAGAGTATGCGCGACCGTCAATTGTTTTTAGATGAAGCCATTGCCAACCGTTACATTTTATTTTTCGAACACGATCCAGTAAATGAATGTTGTACCGTTACCAAAAACGAACGTGGCACTTTTGTAGCGGAAAAGGTATTTAAATTGAACGAGCTTGTAGGGTAGTTATTCCTTTACAAATTTAATGCGCTGCATATCCCCGAAGACATCCATAACTTCAAGTAAATAGATACCCGGCAGCAATGATTTTACATCTATTGCTTGCTCTTTACCTGATTTGATTAATTGACCTTCGATATTAAAAATTTGGTATTGGCGAATTTCTAATTGAAGATTTAGAAAGTCGTGGCAAGGGTTGGGATAAAAGCCTAAAGATTTAAAATGAGATTCTATGCCCGTATTCACTTGAAACCAGGCTCTGAGTTCTCTATCTGAATTGATTGAAAACGAATAATTCGAATCTTTAGATACAACATATCCATTGGCCATATCCAACCAAGCAAAAAACACAAAACCAGGATTGGCTTTAGCACCTACTTGTGTTGGAGATTTGCAATTAAATGTGCCAGCCCCTTTAACAGTGCCACCATTGGCAGGTTGGGTAGACAATGTAAGTGTTAAGGTTGTTTTTTCAAAAACAGCTTCAAATTCTCGGTTGCCTTTTAACTTAACGTTTAAATTAGTTTGTGTTGAAATAGGAAACCCATTTTCACGCCATTCAACAAAACGGTAACAGGTATTTGGCGAGGCAGTTATGGTTCGCATTGAATCATTGCAAGTGAAAGTTCCTGAACCAAAAATTCGTCCCTCTAATAATCCATTTTTCACAATAACATTAATTGTATTTTGCTTGTATGGATATACTGCTGTAATCTTTCTGTTTTTGTCTGCTTTGAAAGTATAAACACTATCAGTAGACACTATTTTTCCGTTCTCCATCCATGCATAAAATTTCGAGCATGAAAACTCATTAGCAACGAGAACAACCATAGTATCATTTGGGAAAACGCCCGCTCCAATGCTGGAACCACCATTCAAACTATCTTTAATACTAATAGTCCAATTCTGAAAGATTGATTCGTAGGCACCAAAATCAATATTGTTTTTAAGCACTCGAGTACTCCGGTTTAAATCTTTCCTTTCTTTAAGACTTAAAAATACGGAATCTCCACCATCAACTGCATAAGACCCAATGTTTAATCGGTAATTCAGTCCTGAATCATTGAAAGGTGCCAATTGGGATGACTTTGATTTAATAAAATATGGATTTCGGTTTGATATTTTTTGACCATATGCAAAACCACCTTCTACAATGCAACTTTTAACTTTTGGATTTAGACCAAAATCAGCAACATCAAAGTACAAAAATTTATTGACAGTATTGTTCCAAAATATCGAATTTGTGATAAATGTTTTGCTCGTCGCTTCAATTAAATTTGAGTTTGTGCTATCTACTTTATTGCCACTAAAGGTACAATTATTGATAAATGCACTCTTCATTTTACCAAAGTCTGCAATATTGATAATATTGCCCGATTTTGCATAATTCCCAACAAAAAGTGAGTTATTAATTTCAATTGAAGAACTATCAAAGGCAGTATAAGAAACAGCCGCACCACTGCCATCGCTGCTTCTATTGTTTGAGAACATACACCTTTCAATAATGCACCTGTCATTCTTGTTATTGGGCAAAGAGAGTGCTGCAGAATATTTGGCTTGATTAGATGTAAATTTACAGTCATAAAAAGCCGTCTTTTTTGTCGCCACACAAGCACCTCCATTCTTTAATTCGCAAATATTAGAATTGAATACACAACTTTGAAAACTGCAATTTGATTGAATATAACAAGCACCACCAGAACCAGAAAAAGTACCCTTAACAGCATTGTTTATAAAACTACAAGAAATAAATTCTATGCGCTGTCCAAAAGTAGCGTATACCCCAGCGCCGCTACCTCTGCTGATATTATTTGCAAATACACAATTTCGAATACTTACAAAAGCACTGTCAATGCGCAGCGCGGCTCCTTCACCTATTACGAAATCATTGTTGGCATTTACCAAATGAAATCCATCAAAAATGGTGGTAGAGTCTGTTTTTTGTATACTTAAAATCCTACGTGAATTGTCTGATGAGTTGCCTTTTATACCAATATCCCCATCTAAATATGTTTTGTATTGAGTAAACTTTCTTTCAGATTCGTCTGCTTCTGTTTTATTAAAACTACCAAATACACTTACTTTATTTGGTAGATAAAATGGCACATCCCTGTTAGAAGACGTATAATATCGCCCAGCAGCTACCCAAAGGGTATCGCCAGGAACAGACTTAGCAAATGCAGTATCCAAATTCTGATAGGCATTCACCCATGTGCTTCCGTTGTTCAATCCAGATGTGGCGGTATTGTCTACAAAAATTCTTTTTGCAGATACAGTTGAAATTGCGAACAACATTATAAGGAAAAACAATACACGCATGGAAATACGAAAATACAAAAAATAAGTCTCTAGAAAAACACAATTATTGCTTCACCCACAACTTCAACAAGCCATTCTGACTTTGTCGCACCCTTTCATAAGCATAAGGGATCTCTTTATTTTCGCCATCGTAAGTAACCACACGCGTGCCATTCGGCATCTCACGCAATTGCGCTAAGGTATGTTCTGTGTATTGTTTGTGTAATTGCTCAGACAAGGAAACCTCATTGTTTAAGCGTTTCTTAAAAACCAAATTCTCGTAATACGGATTGAACAAATAAAAGGCATCATAGTCTTTGAAATTCACATCCAAAATGTTTTGATGCAAAACTTTTGCATTCTTTAAGCCAAAACTATCGATCATAGTATTGGCAATATCCACCAAACTTTCGCGGTGTTCAACGCCATAAAAAAAACTATCGTATTCTATTGCGCCAGCTATGCAAAACTTACCTGTACCTGCCCCAACATCCAATATCTTTTTTGGCCCATCTTCTGTTAGCCATTCAGCAGCCAATTGTGCTATTCGCACTGGTGTAAAATGGGTTTTAGAAATCAAGCGCAAGGACTCAGGCAAACGGGTAAATATCTCCAGTTCTAACTTGTCTATCCTCTGATTAAACTCTGCACTCTCGTCCATGACCCTCTACTCTTTTATTAGAAAACTAACGTAAAAATCCTTTAATGTGCTTCTTGCGTTTGTGTATAGTCTTATGTTTGAACCCATCTGACAACACACTGATATTGCCATCAATTTCCAACATGGCCAAACTCACTTCTTCAATACGTTCTACCCCATGCTCGCGCACTGCTGCCAATAATTCTTCGTGGGTAATTTGCTCTTTTTTTAAATTTCCTTCCTTCACGAATCCTTTATACACCAACATCACAGGTTCTCCTTCTACAACCTTGCGAACAAATGAAAATTTATAATTTAGCCGTCTAAAAATATAATTTAAAACAAACAAGACCAAAGCTGCTATTAGTCCACCAGCCAAACTTGAATTGCTGCCCACCATGGCATTCTGAACCGAATTGCTAATGAGCAAAATAAACACCAAATCAGTGACACTCATTTGCGACAATTCCTTTTTACCCAATAGCAACAAACCGATTACTATAAGCAAATACACCACCGAGGTGCGTATAACAACATCTAATATGTCTGAGCCTAATTCCATTAGTGTATACGGTCTCCACGCAACTCCATGCTTTTCATAATCTCAGCTTCTGAAATCAAAAATTCATTCCATCTATTTTGAACATATTCTGCAGGCAAAACCGATTTAGCCAATTGTATAAACATGTGGTAATGTCCTGCTTCACTCTCCATAAATTCTCGGTAAAAACCTTTTAAATCATCGTCTTGTATATGCAAACTTAACAAACGAAAACGCTCACAACTTCTAGCTTCTATCATGGCACTGATTAATAGTTTTTCAACCATTACATGTTTAGAATCTAAGCCCATTTTTTCAAGTGCAAATAGTTTTTTCACATATTCGTCTTTACGCGGTGGTGCCAATTTCAAACCACGTTTGTGCAGTTCTTTTAACACCCTTCTAAAATGCCCCCATTCTTCAGCAACTATTGGCGTTACTTCTTCCACTATTCCTGGTTGATAGGCGTACTTTACGATCAATGATATCCCTGTAGTAGCAGCTTTCTGTTCACACCAAGCATGGTCGCTTAATATGTCTTCAATCTGCATTTCTGCAATATTTACCCATCTTGGGTCAGTGGCCATTACAAGACCTAATTTTGTTTTTTGATGTGTTTCCATTAATCTATTTCATGGTAATCTAAATCCTTGCTAAACGTTTCCTTCATTGCTACCAATGCCACCAGAGCCAAAGAAAGACAGACAGCACCTACTATAATTGCAGCGTCACGAACATCCATACTTTGGGTAAGCGATTTAAAACTTAGGGTAATTAAGACCACCGAGCCCCTAACAAAATTAGGAACGGTATTGGTCACCGTACTGCGGATATTGGTGCCAAAATTTTCAGAGGCTACTTGCACAAACAAAGCCCAATAACCAGTTCCGAATCCCAACAAGAAACAATTAACCCTAAACTCAGTTAGACTTATAGTTTCAGAACTCAAATAGTATGCAACCAATCCTATGGACATCATCAAATAAAGGAAAATGACTTTCTTTCTGCTTTTAAACCATTGACTCAACAAGCCACTCATGACATCGCCAGCGCTTAAGCCAATATAAGTGAACATCACAGCTTCGCCCAATATCATTTTAGATTCTACTCCTTCTAGGGTTACAAAACGAGGGGAAAGATTGATTAAAATCCCAATGATATACCAAATTGGAACACCAATAGCTATGCATTGAAGATATAGCAATGCCCTTTTTCTGTTATTAAACAGCATAAAGAAATTGCCTTTGCTCACTGCTTTTGAAGCTTTCAAATTATTGTACATACCAGATTCAAAAGCCCCAGCACGTAAAGCCAACAAGGCAAGTCCTAATCCTCCACCAATAAAATAAGAAGTTTGCCATTGAAAATGCTTACCAATAATTGCAGCAGCCACAGCACCAAGTGCACCAAATGAAACAATAATCATGGTTCCTATTCCGCGCTTTTCTTTGTGCATGGTTTCACTCACCAAGGTTATACCTGCGCCTAATTCGCCAGCCAAACCAACACCTGCAATAAATCTGCAAACAATATATTGGTCAATATTGGCTACAAATCCATTGGCAATATTGGCCAAAGAATACATCAGAATTGAGCCAAACAAAACTGAAACACGGCCCTTTTTATCGCCCAATATGCCCCAGATTAATCCGCCCAACAGCATCCCAAACATCTGCCAATTGAATAAGGTAATTTCCACACTTTTAAACAATTCGCCTGAGATACCAATGGCATTCAAACTGGCTCCTTTTACCACATTAAATAAAATCAGATCGTATATATCAACAAAATAGCCGAGTGCTGCTATGACTACAATCCAATAGGTATTCTTTTTATTTTCCATTGTGGTACAAACTTATTCAATTTTAGTGAAAGTATATTAAAATATACTTTAATACAGCGTGAGATTAGCAGATTTGGTCTTACTCCAATTCAAACAGTATTGGTATTTGCAATACGGTTACACTATCAACACCCAATCGCTTTCCAGGTTTCCATTTATTATTAGACAAATTAACCACCCTTAAAGCTTCTACCATAAATGCCCGTTTATTCATGGGTATAGAACTACTATCAGGACATACTACCCTGCTAACTGAGCCATCTTTCTCAACTATAAATCGAATGGTTATTACTGCTTCTAATCCTTTTTTCTTTAAATCTTTTGGATAATTTGTATTCTCCATAATGAATTCAGAAAAATCCATCCCCTTATAATTAAAAACAGGCATTGCATCCTTTTGGGAAGAATCAAAATTTCGAATTAATGTGTCTTTCTTAATTACATCTTTTTGAATGGTATCGCCTACTTGGGCATTAAGCTGCAAAATAGTGCCAAGAACAAAAAACAAAACAAGGATCAACTTCATCTCTGCCTATATTTTACTCCAATTTAAACGTAATTGGTATGCGCATTTTCATGCGTACTTTCTTCCCATTCGTATAACCTGGTTTCCAATAACCGCTGCTCGCTTTTATAACCCTTATGGCTTCTTCTACCAAAAGCTTCACACGTTCTTTACCCTCATCTCGAGATGTAACAAGCAAAACCCGCCCCATCGTGTCTACAACAAAATCAACTACGATCATCGCTTCAATACCATTGTCAATACACAATTGCGGATACTTCAAATTATCCATAATAAAATCAGAAATCCCTTTGCCATTATAACTAAATGCAGGAATAGTCTCTGCTACAGTTACTATCTTTTCCTCTTTTATTACGCCAGAACTGTCTTTTACTTGGGCAAATACATTTGCATTAGAAGCAAAAGCAACTAAGACTAGAACAATTCTAAACACTTGCATTAGAAGCTTGTGCTAAGGGTTAAACGAACACCGCTGAAAGCT
>JAOASJ010000063.1 GCA_030158725.1 Bacteroidia bacterium | reverse complement strand
TAATTCCTACTCCTTCACAAACACCTGTGCAGTGTAGTTGTCGATTTGGATGTAGTAAACTCCGTTGACTAAGTGATCGACTGCAATTTCTGTTTTCTGTGCTTGTAAAATGCCACTGAAAAGTTTTCTTCCAAATTGGTCATACACCGTGTATTGAAGTGCGCTTTGCTTGGTAGTGCTTTCAATGTTCAAGGTTTTGCTGACAATATTTGGGTAGATTATTAAGTCTGAAATGCTGTTTGTGTTTATGCCAATTGGGTCGTTTTTGGTGCGGAAGGTTCTGTAAGCTGTCCATGCGCCGGTATACGCGTCGCTTATTGCACGCACCCGCCAATAGTAGGTTTTGGAAGGTTTTAGATTGCTGGCTGCATAGTTTGAGAATGCATTGAAAACAATAAGGGGTTGGGTGAATAAGCTGTTGCTGTCTATTTGTAATTCATAATTTGTTGCACCCACATTGTCGCTCCAATCGAAAAACAAACTTCCGTAATCCAAGTTAACGGCATTGTTTGCCGGACTGATTAAACTGAAGTTTTCTAAGGCATTGGTGTTGAAACTCCAAGTGCTGCTGTATTTACCCCACACGTTGCCATCGGTGCTTCTCACTTTCCAATAGTATTTTGTGTTGGGAATTAAGTTGTTTAAAGTATAATTCGACACAGCGCTTGTTAATGTTTGAGGATTGCCAAAAGCAGGATCTGTGTCAATCAAGAATTCATATTGAACCGCTCCATAGGCATTGCTCCAATCGAAAATTAAATTTTTGTGGTTTTGGTTTTGAGACAAATTGCTTGGCAAGATTAATTTAAAACTATCCAATTGTGGAGTTGCATCTCCCAAGTAGCGGGCAATTGCTATGTTGTTGCCAGTATAGCCGATGGCCAATATTTTGTTGTCACTTTGCACCAATACATCGAAACATTCACTCATTGCATTGCTGCCAAAAGTGGTGGTCGTTTTTCCATTGACTGCAAATCCGCTGTCTAATCCCCCCGTGCTTTTTATCCTGCATAATGCAAATGCTTTGCTGCTGCTGGTCCCTGACGAACCAGCAAGAATATAATCGCCGTTCATGTCTTCGGCCAAACCAAAGGCTACATCGTCGAGCAAACCACCCCAATCTACACCTGCGGAAAAACTGCCTTTGCTTCCATTAGCACTTATTTCTGCGATGGTAAAATCGTATCTAAGGGTAGTGAGGTATCCACCACCTGCCATTAAGAAATTGTTGTTTGATTTTAACAACATAGAAAAAGCACGGTCGTGACCGTTAAAGCCACCGTTGTAAACACTTACGCCATCACTTGAAAAGGTGTTGTCCATACTGCCATCACTGTTGATACGGCAAGCCCAATAATCCGATTCCCAAGACATGCCAGGGAAATCTCTCCAACCTACAGCACTTATTTTACCATTGGCTTGAACAACCAAATCTTCTACTGAATACAAATACTGATAGTCAAGACTTGTTATCCAAAGCAAGCGAATACCAGTTGTGTTAAAGCTGCTGTCGATAGTGCCATTGCTTAAGTAGCGCGCAACAACTGGTTTAGAAACAGTAGAACTTATAATTGAAGAACCACCAACTATGATTTTACCACTTAGTGCGTGGACTTTCACCACCATTAATTCATCTTGTTTGCCGTTGTCATAATCGCTTAACACAATGCCATTGGTTCCAAAACTGCTGTCTAGTTTACCGTTGCTTTTATAACGAACGATGGCTGCATTTTTATTGCTGCCGTTGTCGCTATATCCTGCCAATACAATTTTGCCATCCGATTGTAAATCTATTCCAAAAGCAGCATCGTCGCTGCCAGTTTGTAAATCACTTTGAACGATACCATTGGTTCCAAAACTGCTGTCTAAGTCGCCATTGCTTTTGTAGCGCAGCAATAAAAAATCTTTACCCGTAATGCTGCTAACGGTAAAACCAGCAACCAATAATTTTCCATCACTTTGCAAAATTCCAGACATTGCTTTGTCTTCGCCTGTGTTAATAGAAGTAATAACTTTGCCTTTATTTCCGAAGCTAAAATCGAGACTACCGGGTGCTTGTGCGTATGATTGTGCTGCAGAAAATATTAAGAAAAATGCAAGTGTGTTTTTAATCATGTTTTGAAACTAAATGAGGTTCAAAAATAAAATAAATTTCTTGTTTGTTTATCTCACAAGATGGTGAAATTCAAAATATATTGTTTGAAATGAAAAGTAATGTTTCAGTATATTCTACTTAAATATCTTAAAGATAATACAAGAAAAATAAGAATATATGAAATCCTAAAAATCGAAATTACTAAACCCTAAACCCTACTCCGCCCACTAGAGTGAAACGAAGGTGGGTACCCTAGACCCTTGTACTACTTACTTTCTTATCAAAAACGGCACCTTAAACCTTACCAAGTCCTTGCCGTTGTTGACTTCAG
>JAOASJ010000062.1 GCA_030158725.1 Bacteroidia bacterium | reverse complement strand
CCCCCCCTCAAAAACAAAGCCCCAAAGATCTTTCGATTCTTTGGGGCTTATTAATTTTATAAGATTCTACTACCCTATTCCAACACGATCTTAAAAGATGTTCCTCCTAGGGTTATGAAATAAATGCCAGGGCTTAAATGGCCTAGGTTTAATTGGGTGTTTGAGCCAGCTTCGACCGTTTGTTGGTGCAGCATTTCGCCTTGTACATTGTAGAGCATTAACTCGCCTTTTACATCAAGTGATTCGATGTTGATGAGGTCTCTTGTCGGATTTGGATAAACCTTGATACCGTTTTTAACAAAAGCGCTTTGCACACTGTTTTCGTTTGATTCGACCAAACGTATTTTGGCCGTATTGGTAACAATTGCAGAATTGAAATCGAAATAAATACTGGCGGTATTTGGAATCACCGTTTGTAAAGCCAAGCCTTCTACAGCGCGGATTCTAAACGATACCCATCCTTTGGATGCTTCAACATTACGGGCTGAATAATCGAGGTTAATATTGCTAAAACTAAACACCAGAACACCATTTTCTAAGTCTGCTTTTAAAGGATGACTTGAGGCAATTATTTCAATAGATTCTGCGCTGAGTTTGGCATCTAAGGTATCTCTTACCACCACATGTCGGGCATAATCGTTGCCAAGATTTTGGAAATTAATGGTGTAAAGTATAGGTGTTTTAAGATCTGCAACATCGCCTTCTGGAACTGAGTGCTTCGAGTTCGGGTCATATGCTGCGGTGATTAGTTTTATGACTTTAACTCTGTTGTTGCTTGTGTCAACATCGCTTCCGTAATTGTCCAACCATGCATGTAAACGCAAGGTATCTCTAGGCTTGCTTTTGCTTGTATCCAAATGCAAGTTCACGGTGTAACGTTTCTCTTCCAATCCGTTTAAGGCCACTGACCATTGCAATAGCTTACCACTTACTGAAGCCGAAGGATTAGAAGAAGTATAGCTTGTGTTGTCTGGCACCCTAAAATTCAAATTGCAGGTTCTACTTACATTGCCCATATTGCGCACCAATATGGTTTGTTTAGATGGATCGCCCCACCTGCCACTACCTGCAATTAAAATGACGTCTATTTCTCTTTCAAATTTTGAGTGCAATGGAATATTGATGGTGTCCAATTGCCCCCATAATATTGAGTCGTTGGGGAAACTGCAATTACCTGTTTTAAGATGGTCGGGCAATTGTCCTAGTTGGTACTTGCCCTTAGGAACAGGGATGTAGTAATAGCCGTTGTTATCGCTTAAGGTTTCATAGGTATTGGCATTGTCCTTATAGCTCACATAGTGAAAGGGCAAAGCTTTTTCACCATTGTTTTGCAAACAATTGCTGTCGGCATCATGAAATACATAACCACTTATCAAGGCCGCGTTTTCTAGTCGCGACACCAAGAATGTTTTGTTATCGATGTTAAAGGTTCCAAGGTTCTTGCTGTAAACCACCCATTCATTTGTTTTTTTGAACGGTATGGTGTACCAAGTGTTGCCAGTCTTTTCGAGCACATACATGGTGTTGCTTGTACCGTTTAAAATTCCTGGCAAATACCAAGCATCATTGGTACAGGTTACAGGAATTGCGCCAAAGACTTTTGATCCCAAGTTATAGGCAATACTTGAACTAGAACTGCCGTTCCATTTGTTCATCAAAGAACCCATGTCGGTGTTGTAAATAATATCTCCGTTGAGGTCAACCGAAGCAGCAAGCATACTGCCGCCATTGAGTGAAGGGGTGCTAAGCGTCCCGCTTTTAATTGAGAATAAATTCCCCACACTGCTGCCATTCACAGAAATTAGTGAGCCCGCATTTGGGTAGGCGATAAATCGTTTTTCGTTTGCAGAAATTGACAAAGAACCATAAGAAGGTAGGTTGCACACGACTTTGTAGGTGTTTATTACACCCGTGTTTGGGTTAAGAAAAAACAACTCGCTTAATTTTTTACTCGATTCAGAATGGATGTAAATACCCTCATCGTTACAGGTTGCAGCTTTCAGTTTAATGGTATCAGGAAGTGCACTGTTGTTTAAAGAATCCCATAAATTGTTTTTCAAATGCAACAAGCTGATGCACTTTCCAGCAGGAGCCGCTTTTCCATCGATGGAGGCAAATTTTCCGCAAATGTAAAAATCGTTTTTAAAAGACATTACCCTATTTAAGGTTCCGGTGTACAAAAACGAATCGGTGCTATACCAAGAGCTACCGTCGTACACCCTCAAGTAGGCGTATTTGCTCCCTGACACCGAATAAGAAACAAGAACAGATAAGTGGTCATCGCTTGCAGCAACAGAAGTCACATTGTTGATATTGGGTTGGGAGGCGAGGTTAAAAAATAGCTTCTTTGAGTCTTGCGCATTAAGCGAAAGAAAAGCAAGAAATAAGAAGAGTAATAGTGCGTAGTTTTTAAGTTTCATAATTTAAATAGGTGTTAATTGTTATCTTTTAGACACCCATGTTTTTGAAAACGCTGCAA
>JAOASJ010000061.1 GCA_030158725.1 Bacteroidia bacterium | reverse complement strand
GAACGCTACAGCAATGAAGCCTATGCGTATGGGCTTGAACCAAACGATTTTTTAAAACAAGAATTAGAGAAAATTAGTCCCGCGAAAATTCTCTTCCCTGCAGAAGGCGAAGGAAGAAACGCATTATTTGCCGCAAGTTTGGGCTGGGAAGTCTCTGCTTTTGATATCGCTCAAGAAGGAAAAAACAAAGCAATGAAATTGGCCCAAGAGCGCGGTCTAAGCATAGATTATCAAGTAGGAAATCTAACAGAATTGAACTACACTCCTGCACAATTTGATGCGATAGCCTTGGTGTATGCGCATTTTCCTGCAGCTATAAAGTCAGAACTACACAAAGCTTTATCAAACTTGTTAAAGCCAGGAGGCATAGTAATTTTTGAAGCCTTCAGCAAATCGCATCTCGACTATATTGCGAAAAATGAAAAAGTAGGTGGACCAAAAGAATTGGACATGCTGTTCTCGATTGAAGAAATACAAAACGATTTCAGCAATTACGAGGTTGTTCTATTGGAAGAAAAAGAAATCGAATTACAAGAAGGCTTATTTCACAATGGAACAGGATCGGTAATCCGATTTGTGGGCAGAAAAAAATAAAATTACTTAATAATCCAAGCCCAAAAACGCTTGTGTAATTTAGGAATTACCATACCCATTAGCGGTACGAGGATTAATGTGAATATTAATGTTTTTACCAATTGAGGCAGATCAGAGATGATTGGAAAAATCAAAGCAAACATGATATTGATAACTGGGTAAACGAACAACCAAGAAATAAATAACATTTTCCAGATTTTCGGTTTAGGCGCTTGATTTGAATTTTCCATTTTTGAGATACTTTGAAATACTGAAACAAAGAAACAAAAAAGGATATGAATGGTTCATTTTTTTCTTGTTAAATTTGTTTTCAGTTTATGGCAAAAAACAAAACCCAAGAAACCGAATTAAGTGTCAACGATTTTATTTTAAAAATAGAAGACGAGACCAAGAGAAAGGATGCATTTACTTTGTTGGAAATTCTTGAACGGGTTTCTGGCTTCAAAGCAAAGTTATGGGGTCCAAGCATTATTGGATTTGGAACTTACCATTACAAATACGAAAGCGGTCACGAAGGCGATGCACCCATATTGGCTTTTTCACCTCGAGCAACTGCCTTGACGGTTTACCTTTCTGCTGGTTTTGATCTACGTGATACATTGCTCGAAAAATTGGGAAAACACAAAGCCAGTAAGGGCTGTGTATACATTAAAAAACTGGCTGATATTGATTTGGCTGTTTTAGAAAATATTTTGCTTCAGCAGATTAAATACACAGAAGAGACGAAGTCCTAGGTGTAAGAAAATTAGGATTATCGGTTAAGATTCTTAAATTCGCAATTCAACAATAAGAAACTTATGCCTTTTACACTTGCCATTTCGAAAACCAGAACACCATTAAAATCAAATTATTGGATATGGATATTTATGCTGGTTTTTACTGGTATTTGGATTAGTACATTTATTGGAACTTCTGATATGAACAACTGGGTATTGGAGAATACCTTGACGGTATTGTTTACCCTGTTTTTGATTTTCAGTTTCAAACGCTATCAGTTCAGCGATTTGAGCTATTTGTTAATTACAATTTATTTGTGTTTGCATGTCTACGGATCAAAATACACGTATGCTGAAAATCCTTTTGGTTATTACTTACAAGATTATTTTCATACCAGCCGCAACCATTACGACCGTATCGTTCATTTTAGTTTTGGTTTTCTTTTGGCTTACCCAATGCGTGAAATGTTTTTGGCCTGGATCAAATTACCAAAGTTTGCATCTTGGGCATTGCCAATAGAAATTACATTATCTGTTAGTGCATTTTATGAATTGATAGAATGGGCGGTAGCTGACGTTTTCTTCAAAGCCCAAGGCGATGCTTACCTAGGAACCCAAGGCGACATTTGGGACGCACAAAAAGATATATTCTTAGCTTTTTCAGGCGCAATATTAGCAACAACCATAGTTACAGTGATTAAACGTGTATTTAATTTGTACGAGAAATAAATGAACTTAAGCAAGCAATTGGCAGAAGATTTTAAGAACGTTCATTTCGGTGGAAATTGGACCAGTGTGAACTATAAGGCAGTATTAGACAATGTAACTTGGCATGAAGCCGTGCAGGAGGTTAATGGATTAAACACGATAGCCAAATTGGTTTTTCATTCCAATTACTATGTAGATGCGGTTTTAAACGTATTAAGAGGAGGACCATTAGAGGCCCACGATTCCTTTAGTTACGATTTAAAGCCATTGAATTCGGATGCCGATTGGATGAACTTAAAAAATAAATTGTTTGATGATGCCGAGCGTTTTGCTGAATTAATTGCGCTATTACCTGAAGAAAAATTATGGGATAATTTGGCAGATCCGAAGTACGGAACTTATTACCGCAACATACAGGGAATAATAGAACATTGCCATTACCATTTGGGGCAAATAGTTGTTATAAAGCGTATGGTC
>JAOASJ010000060.1 GCA_030158725.1 Bacteroidia bacterium | reverse complement strand
TCCAGTATTTTTTAATTCATAAAAAAAGTATTTATTTGTAACCATGCCTATGAAGAAAATATTTCTATTAACGCTAAATTTATTTTGTTTGTATTTCGTTCAAGCTCAAACGCAAACCATTCGTGGGCGGGTGCTTGATCGTGAGACAAGACAAGTTTTGGAAGGTGCGAAAATTACCATTACCACCTTGGGAAAAGACAGTGGTCTTTTTGCGCTAAGCAATGCAAGTGGTGATTATATACTTCCTGAGGTTTCGCTTGGTCGTCATAATTTATTAATTACCCTCGATAAATACACAGACATTGTTTTGCAAAATATTGTTTTGAGTTCAGCCAAAGAAATGGTTTTGAATATCGACATGTCTGAGGCGGTAAGTACCTATAAAAGTTTTGCCGTTAAAAGTAAGAAAAGACCTTTGGTCAATAATGATAATGCTTTGGTAAGTGCCCGTTTGTTTACGGTAGATGAGACCGATCGTTTTGCCGGAAGTAGAGGAGACCCTGCCCGTATGGCAAGTAATTTTGCGGGCGTACAAGGGGCTAACGATTCACGCAATGATATAGTCGTGCGTGGAAATAGTCCTCAAGGGGTTTTGTGGCGTTTAGATGGAATCGATATTCCGAACCCTAACCACTTTGCCATTCCAGGAACTACAGGTGGACCAGTGTCAATTATCAACAATAAAATATTAGCCAATAGCGATTTCTTTACTGGAGCTTTCCCTGCAGAATATGGCAACTCTACTGCTGGGGTTTTTGATTTGAAATTAAGAAACGGCAACAACCGCAAGAATGAATTTTCTACCCAATTTGGTGTTTTAGGTTGGGATGTTTTGGCAGAGGGGCCTTTGTCAAAGAAAAGCAAATCATCTTTCTTGTTTACTTACCGATATTCAACCTTCGCAATCTTTGAAAAGTTGAACATTAAAATTGGTACCGATGCGGTACCTCATTATCAAGATGCTTCTTTTAAATTGAATTTTCCAATTGGTAAAAAAGGCAATTTGTCTTTCTTTGGAATAGGTGGTAGCAGCAAGATTAACATCATGATTAGCGACCAAAAACAAAGCAGTGGTGAATTGTATGGTGACGATGACCGCGACCAGTTGTTCGGTTCTAAAATGGGTATCTTGGGTGCAAGTTTTATATGGAACCTGAACAGCAAAAGTTATTTGAAAGTAACGGTGGCGAAAAGCCATCAAAGTGTAGATGCTGTGCACCATTTGGTTTTCAGACATAACACCGATACAAGTATTATAGATGGCAAAACCATTTATACCTATGCTTTAGACTCATTGATTAAGAATTTGTATTACAGTTTCAGAACCAATACAACTGGTGTAAATCTGTTTGTAAACAATAAAATTAGTTCACGCACAACTTTGCGTTATGGAGTAAATATTACAGAATACGATTTCCGTTTCCGCGATTCAGCCCGCAATTTTGATGCAAAGGATACCGCACGTTACTGGAAATGGTATACCCGTTGGAACTCAGATGGAATTGGTTTAAATGTTATGCCTTATGTTCAAGTAAAATGGTTGGCAACTAAAAAGCTAACGGTTTCTGGGGGCTTGACTGCACAGTACTTTATGATATCAGACAAGGCATCTAACACAAGCAGCAGTAGTGCTGAATTTGTTCAGCCTCGTTTGGGTTTGCGTTACCAAATAAACGGCAAGCAGTCGCTTAACTTTGGTTTTGGTGTTCACAGTCAAATGCAACCTGCTTACACTTACTTTTACATTTTGCCAGGTAATTCCAAACCACATAATTTAGGAATGGGTTTGACCAACAGCATACACTATGTTTTGGGTTATGAATTGGCTATCGGAAAAGACAAAAGATTTAAAGCTGAAACCTATTATCAATCGCTATCAAACATACCTGTAGAAGTAAAAAAGAGTGCATTCAGTTTGGCCAACACAGGCAGCGGATTCAGTCGTTTTTTCCCAGACACTTTACAGAATACAGGAACAGGCTATAATTATGGGGTTGAGTTTACATTTGAAAAATCATTTACCAAAGGGTATTACTATATGGCAACTGTAAGTTTGTTCGATGCGAAATACAAGGGTAGCGACAATGTATTGAGAAATTCGGATTTTAACACCAAATATGCAATGAATGCTTTGATTGCAAAAGAGTGGAAAGTAGGTAAGAGAAGTATCTTGAATTTTGGGGGCAAATTTACCACCGCAGGCGCTAGAAGATATTCTCCTATTAATTTAGATCAGAGCTTAAGACAAAGAGAATATATTGAACAAGATTCATTGAAAAACACTTTGAAATTTGGTAGCAATTATGTGCGTTTAGACTTAAGGTTGTCTTATAAAATTAATGCAAAACGTGTCACCCACGAATTTGCTTTAGATTTTGTGAATGTCACCAACCGTAAAAATATTTTGAATTATTCTTATACCAATGAATCACCATACTACAAGCAAGAATATCAATTAGGGTTCTTGCCATTGTTCTATTACAAATTGGATTTTTAA
>JAOASJ010000059.1 GCA_030158725.1 Bacteroidia bacterium | reverse complement strand
ACGGGATGGATAAATTGATAAACTGATAAATTGATTCCAGTGGCAGAGACTTCGCTATGCTGCGTCACGCCACGGGATAAATAAATGTAGAGACTTCGCTTTAAATAAGCCTCCGCTGCCGATACGCGGTTGTTATCCACTACTAGAGACCACTCAGATCTTCAAATAACTACAAGTCAAAATGAAAACCATTAGAAGAATATTCATAGCATTCTTAGTTCTGGCATCAATAGGAATACTTTTTCGAGGATGGTTTTATAGACATTTGGTAGAATACAAATCAGTTGGTTTGCGAAAGAATTATTCTGCAAGGGAAGAAAAATTGTTGAATTGTATTGATACGCGTTCAACTGAACTAAATGATCCCAATATTTCGCAAATCATCAAACTTGGTCTTTCCATAACATCAGAACAACTTAACTATTCAATAGGTAAAAGCGATATTGATCCAAACAAACTTTTTAGTTCTAAAAAAGCCCATTGCGTAGGTTACGCTTCTTTCTTTGCAAGCACATGCAATTACCTTATTGAAAAAAATAAGCTTGCCGATACTTGGATAGCAAAACCATATGCAGGTCAACTGTACGTGTTTGGGTCAAACATACATCAATATTTCAATTCTTCTTTTTTTAAGGACCACGATTTTGTGACAATTGAAAATAAAATCACAGGAGAATTTTTTGCAGTTGATCCAACTGTAAACGATTACTTGTGCATTGACTTCATAAGCTATTCCAAATGAATACCATAAAAAAAGCCAAATCAGACGATTTGGCTTTTTTATTAAATATTGTATTTATTAGTTGTCTAATTGGTGTTCGTTGCCCGGGTGCAGATTGCTTTTCTTTCTGCTGTATAGGAAGTAAACCAATATGCCTAAAACACCCCAGCCGATAAATGTATACCAAGTTCCTATGCGAACTTGAGACATCAACAATAGGTTAGATGCAATACCCAAGGTAGCAATAACTGGTAGGTAAGGGGTTCTGTATGGTCTTTCTAAATTTGGCTCTCTCACACGAAGTATCCAAACAGCCAAACAAACCATAGAGAAGGCAAGTAAAGTACCCATGCTGCACATTTCAGAAACTTTATCAATCGGCGTAAACGCAGCGATTAAAGAAACAATGGCTCCAACTAAAATTGTACTTTTAAAAGGTGTTTTAAATTTTGGGTGAACACTGCCAAATAAATTTTTAGGTAAAAGACCATCTTTGGCCATGCCTAAAAATATTCTGGTTTGTCCCAACATCATTACCATCATTACACTGGTTAAACCAGCGACAGCGGCAATGGTTATAATGTATACTGCCCACGGTTGACCAATGCTTGAAAATGCAGAGGCAACTGGTGCTTTAATGTCTAAGGTGTCGTATTTAACCATTCCTGTTAACACCAAGGAAACCAAGATGTATAAGACAGTACAAATAAGCAAAGACATAATGATAGCAAACGGAACATCTTTCTTAGGATTAACAGCTTCACCCGCTTGGGTTGATACTGCATCGAATCCGATATAAGCAAAGAACACAATAGATGCAGCGGTTCCAATACCTTGCCAACCAAAGTGACTGCCTTTTGCATCTGTAAATTGATCAGGAATAAATGGAGACCAATTGTCTACATTGATATAAAAAGCACCCATAATAATTACAAAAATTACAACAGAGACTTTTAGTATTACAATTAGGTTATTGGTTTTAGCTGCTTCTTTAATACCTCTAACTAAAACTGCCGTTACCAACCAAGTGATTACGAAAGCTGGTAAATTAAAGGCAAAAGAAGGCGCATCAATTCCAAGTTCAGCGGCTTTTTCGGCTGCTGTGGTAGGGTCGTTAACCAACCATAATGGTAAGTTAATGCCGAACAAATGCAAGAGTTTATCGAAGTAACCAGACCAACTTACGGCAACCGTAGTGGCACCCATCATGTATTCTAGAATCAGGTTCCAACCGATAAACCATGCGAACAATTCACCGACCGTTCCATAAGAATATGCGTAAGCAGAACCTTCTACTGGAAGTATTGAAGAAAACTCAGCATAACATAAAGCAGCAAAGGTGCAAGCGATACCAGCCAACATAAAGGATATTGCGAGGGCTGGACCAGCATGGTCATGCGCCGCAATACCTGTAAGTGTAAATATACCACCACCAATAATGGCACCTATTCCTAAGGATGTTAGGCCCCATTTAGATAGAACACGGTTTAGCTCACTCTTCTTTGCATCAGAATGAAATGAATCTATTGGTTTTCTTCTCCATACTGACATAATGTGTGCAGGCTTTAATTACTTAATAACTGATTTATCCTTTTTGAATAAGTCAAGTACGATAGGAGATGCAATGAAGATAGTAGAATAACTACCCATGATTACACCGATTAACAATGCCAATGAGAAACCTTTCAATGCAGCACCACCGAATAAGAACAATACTAAGATAACCACGATAACGGTTACTGAAGTCATAATTGTTCTACTTAAAGTTTGGTTGATTGCTATATTGATGATTTTTGCTTTGTCATGTTCAGAGCGGTATTCATTCATGTTTTCACGAATCCTGTCAAAAATTACAACCGTGTCATTGATTGAGTAACCGATAATGGTCAAGATTGCTCCAATAAAGTTTTGGTCCATTTCTAATGGGAAAGGAACGATATCTCTTAATAAAGCAAATATTGCAAATACCATTAACACGTCATGTATTAGGGCGATAATCGCACCAACCGCAAAACCAATGTTTTTGAATCTTATAATAATGTAAATGAAGATTGCAATGATAGAGGCAATAACAACCCACATTGATTTGGTTCTAATGTTAGACGCGATTGTTGGTCCAACTTCAGCACTACTCAATATGTTTGCTTTAGTGGCTTTAAATGGAGCCAAAGCAGCAATTACATCATCTTCAATTAAATCTGCATTCGCATTAGGTGTATTGATTTTGTAGGTAGTTACAATTTTGTAACGGCCTTCAGAACCGATGGTCTTAACCTCATTGCTACTTTCAGGTAATCCTTTGTCAAGAGCAGCTTTAATGTCTTCTGCTTGTAAACCACTAGCCAATTGCATTTGGTAACCGTATCCACCTTTGAAGTCGATACCAGTACTCAAACCGCCTTTAAAGAATAATACACTGAATCCAATCACAATGATTGAAGCAGATAATAAGTAGAAACGTTTTCTTCTGCTGATGAAATCATAACTAGCGTTAATCATCAAGTTAGCAGTCCATTTATTAGAGAAAGTAACATCTAAGCCTTTGTTAACACGACGCTCGATTAACAATCTAGAGATGAAAATTGAAGTGAATAAAGAGGTGATGATACCGATAATCAAAATGATAGCGAAACCGTAAACAGGACCCGCACCAACGAAAGTCATAATGATAGCCGCAATTAAAGTGGTTAAGTTACCATCTATAATTGAAGAGAATGCCATGGCAAAACCATTAGAAACTGCATTTCTTAATATTTTACCTTCACGAAGTTCTTCTTTTATACGTTCATATATTAGTACGTTTGCGTCAACCGCCATACCAATGGTTAACACGATACCAGCAATACCTGGAAGAGTTAAAGCAGCACCATAAGATGCTAGAATACTAATGATAAAGAATACGTTAGCAAATACTGCAATGGTTGCGATGATACCACCTCTTTGGTAGTAGAACAACATCAAAACCAACACAGTGATAAAACCAACGATTAAAGAGTTCATACCCTTTTTAATTGATTCAGCTCCTAGAGTTGGACCAACCACATCTTCTGCAACGATATCAGCAGGAGCAGGTAATTTACCAGCTTTTAAAATATTTGCAAGGTCATTTGCTTCAGTAACAGAGAAACCACCAGAGATTGAAGAGTTACCACTTGGGATTTCTTCATTTACTCTTGGAGCAGAGAATACTTTGTTATCAAGAACAATGGCAATGAAGTCATTGGTTTGAGCAGCAAATCTTGTAAGTTCTTTCCATTCGCGAGCAGCTTGTTGAGTCATGCTCATGCTTACTTCTACTTGACCAGAAGTTTGGTTATTGGTAGCGAACGCATCAGCAATGATGTTTTCTTCACCACTACCCATTGAAGCCACACCATCTTTGTTGGCTTTCAAAGCATATAGGTCATATATTTGATCAGAAATAGATTCTGGTTTAGCACTCCAAACAAATCTAACGTCTTTAGGCAAAGCTTTTAAAACGTATTCATCTTGAAGCATTTTGTTAATTTTAGTTATTGCAGTTTTAGGTGCTCTAGCTAAAATGCTACTTTCACCGATATTTCCACTTTGGTCTTGTAAAGGCACTAAACCAACTTCAGCAAAAGGGAATTTAGAAGAATCTTTTGCGTTCTTCTCTGCCATAAATGCTTTTTGAGCAGTATCTCTTTTAAGTGAATCTGTAATTAATGCTATAGATTTTAATTTGTTAGAATCTTCTTCTGAGTAACCTTTGCTTAATCTAAGTTTAGCAGCATAGGCAGCATTCATTGGCTCGTAAATCTTTTTGTAACCAGCGAATTGGTTTTTAGGATTGTTGCCATACACTTGCCAAAACTCTAAACGAGCACTTTGCTCCAATAAAGCTCTGATTCTGCTTGGATTGTCAACACCTGGTAATTCAACTGAGATTCTACCACCATCTAATTGTTGAACGTTTGGTTGACTTACGTTACCAGCATTCAAACGTGCTTCAATGATTTGACGTGTGTTGTCAGATTTATCTTTTAACTCATTTTTCAAATAATTGATAACTTCATTATCAGAAGAAGTAGAGCTAATTCTTTTATTGTCTCTATTGCTGAACAAAGAGCTTAAACTTTTTGTCGGAGCAATACTTTTAAAGTTTTGAGCGAAAATGTCAACAAAGTCACCACCACTTTTCTTGTAAGTGATTTCAGATAAACGAATGGCTTCGATTAAATCTTTGTCAATTTTGTTTTGACCCGCTAGGGTTTTTACCACTTCACCTTTGTTTACTTCAAGGACAACGTTCATACCACCTTGTAAGTCCAAACCTAATTTAAGTTCAGATTCTTTACATTCGAAGTAATCTCTTTTGATGATTCCTAAATTCAAAAGAGGCTTGTTTCCTAGAGAATCAATGTAGTTGCGGTATACACCTGCATCATAAACACCATTTTTTGTTGCGAACGTTTTTGCTTTTGCTTCAAATTTCTTTACCACCCATGTAAATGACAATTGGTAAGTACATGTAAGTGCAAAAACAACAGCAATAAAAATTATTAAACCTTTATTTTTCATCTTGTTAATTTATATCGATTTTGATTAAGTCTGCGAAAATAAGAATTTATTTGTGAAAATTGACCATTATCAATTTTTCAAGCATTAATTTTTGCTTTATTTTAAATAAAAGGGAAGAAGTAAGGTAAATGGGGGTTTAACTTAATAAGAGGCCCCGGAATTAAATAAAACACTTAGGTGTTTGAATATCAATATTTAATCTAAGTTAAACGTAATATCTATGCGGCAAATTGACTTGACTGGTTTGCCATTTTTTATTGCTGCTTTGAATTTGTTGTTGCAAAGTTGAATCACCCTGATGGCTTCTTCATCAAAACTCTTAAATCCAGAACTTCTTACAACTTTAATTTTTTCAACTTGCCCATCGATGGTCACCACAAAGCTTAAAGCACAAATGCCCTCATCTTCGTTTTTCTTTTCGTTTTCTGGATATTGGGTATTGGTTTTTAAGAATTCAAAAAAGGCATCTTCGCCACCAATGAAGTATGGCGAGCGGTCTACGTTTGTATAAACTTGGTCGCCATTTTTGTCGCCATTTGGACCAGCACTACTGCTGCTGTCCTTGTTGGTTTTGTTCTTGTCGTTTTTTTCGTCTTGTGCTTTCTTTTGTGCTTCAGCTTCTTCCTTGTTTGTGGCCTTAACTTCCTTTTCAACAGGAGCAGAACTTTCTTGGGCTTGCTTAGATTTTAGTATTACATTGGGCTTGTCACCACTGCTGGGTGGTTGCATTAAGGTAACTTCAATTTCCCTGTAATATTCAACTGGGGAGTCATCTGAGTTATCAATAAAAAGACGTTTGATCTTAGGCGCCAGACTGAGAATTATAAAACAACCGAAGGCAATGAAGGCGGCTCGTTTTAAATTCTTTGGGTATTTATTCCGTAACACATAAGCACCATAGTCTTTGTTTCTACCTTCAAAAACAATATCGTCCATTTGCTTACTCATGTATTACGTTCTTATTTCAAATACCAAATGTATGCCATATAAATTTGTGTATTTGCAGTATAAAAAGAAAATAGAGGAATAATGTTACAATAAATTAGTTGTGTTAAACCGGAGTATGTTTATACACCTTATTAAAACAAACTATTCTTTTTCTAAAGCCAATACAACTTTGCGGCTTTTTTTGTTCGCAATTCTTACCATTTCCATTACCTGTTCGTATTTAACAGATTTGTCTGCGTGAATACTTATAGGTGCAGTTAAGTCTTTGCTCAACTCAGCTTCAATAGCATCAGATAGGGTTTCTATGGTAACAGTTTTATTCTCATTAACAGCGTATTGACCGAATTCATCTAGATAAACTCTAATTGGTTTAACTGGTAAATGTTGGTCTTCAACACCTTTTGGAAGTACCACTTTTAAGATGGTTTCAGGTGATACGGTAGAAGTAAGGATAAAAAATATCAGCAACATGAAAATGATATCTGTCATTGCTGACAGACCAAATTCTCCGCTTGATCTTGTTCTTTTTCTAATAGCCATAATAATTAGGTATTAAGCTGGTTGCTGCAATATGTCAATGAATTCAAGTTTTTTAGATTCAAACTTGTTCGCTACATGGTCGATTCTTAACATTAAAAAGTGGTAGCTAGCAAAAGCGATGATACCTAATAAAAGTCCTGCAGCACTTGATACCATTTTCACATACAATCCACCAGAGATGATGTCAATTTGAATGGTGTTTGCCAATGAGATTTTATAAAACATTTGAATTACACCAAAAATGGTTCCTAAGAATCCAAACATTGGCGCTAGACCAGCGATCATTGATAAAAATCCAACATTCTTTTCGATTTTATAAACTTCCATCACACCAACATTTTCAATTGCTGATTCAATGGTGTTGATAGGCTTTCCAATTAAAGAAATACCTTTTTCAATCATTCTTGCGATAGGGGCATCGGTTCTGCTGCACAATGTTTTTGCACCTAAGATATTGTCGTTTAAAACCATGTCTTTAATGTTCATCATGAAGTTGGCGTCAATTTTAGCCGCATTGCGAATAGCCAAATAGCGCTCTATAGCGATGTATAGTGAAGCGACAAATAAAATCCCAATTGGAATCATAACGACCCCACCTTTTACTGCCATGTCCCATAGGTTTCCTGGCATGTTTGCAGTTGTACTTGCCGCTTGTGCAGCACTTGCTGAATCAGTTAAAGCAGTTGTTTGTAATAAAATAGATAATAGCATGTATTACGGTTGTTTTTTTATTGCGTTGTTTTGTATTCGTTTGGTTTGAAAAGTCTGAAATACTTCGGATATTGTTTTTTGTCCATACCCTATAATATTTGCAAGGACAAATCTAAATGTTTTTTTGATTGCTGATTTTTATCTTATTCGCATATTCTATAAAAAACTACATAGTCAAATTTCCTGTCGTTTGTTGATTCTAATTTGTTTGACGCTTGACTTAGAAGTCATGTTTAACAAATGTAAATACTGCGCAAAACAAAAGGCTATTCGATGATTTCAAGCTTTCTCATAATTAGAACGCCGTTTACTTTCATTTTATTACAAGTAAAAATCACAAATAAAATCTTGTTTTAAACACGTTTCAAAATGTGAAAAAATCACAGAAACTAATTTATAGAAAATCTATTGTGAATAAATAGGAAAGTAACTAGGTGCAAGGGTTAATAGCGCTTTTCCCCTTCAATTGAATTAATTGTTCAGCTCAATATTCCCTTTGAAGACTGCAGTTGCAGGACCGCAAAGCCATACATTGCTGTACAAATTTTCAAGTTTGTGGAATTTAACCATTAAATGGCCTCCAGGTGTATCAACCTGAACATGGAAATCGCCACTCTCAAATTCTAAATGTTTTGACAAGGCGATAGATGCTGCAGTAACACCAGTTCCACAACTTAATGTTTCATTTTCAACTCCTCGCTCATAGGTCCTAACCCCAATGCGCGCCGAGCTCATTAATTCCACGAAATTTACATTGATGCCAACAGCTTTGAATTCGTCGCTGTAACGAATGGCTTTTGCATCTTTAACCAAATCAAATTCTTGAATCTGGTCTTGGAACAATATATAATGTGGAGAGCCTGTATTTAAAATGTATACATTGCCACGCTTCTCAATTTGCTCAACATTTTTCATTTGCAATTCCACCATGCCTTCATTCCAAACCGCATCATGGGGACCGTCAACCGCTAAGAAGTGACAACTGTTTCCAGAAAATACATTAAGCCTTTTGGCAAAATCGACTATACAACGACCACCATTGCCGCACATGCTGCTAACTTGTCCGTCGCTGTTGTAATACACCATTTCAAAATCGTAGCCTTCAATATTTTGTAATAGCATTAAGCCATCGCCTCCAATGCCAAACTTAGGGTGACAAAGAAAGGCCACATCCAATTTGTCATACAAACGTTCACGGTTGTCTATCAATATGAAATCGTTTCCTGTACCTTGGTATTTTACAAATGGAACTTGCATTAGTTTTGGTTTAATATAAATTGTATGATATCAGGATCTACTTCTAACTTGTAAGCACATGCATCAACACAGGGACTTAATACATATACTTTTCCTTGGGTTCTGAGGTAAAGATTTCCATTAACGGTGAACAATCTGCAGGTGTATGAATTTAATCCATACAATTGTAAAGTTGTGTTTGTTAAACGGTAACCTTTAAAATTAACAGGAGAGGTCCAATATTCAACGGTGTATTTGGTTTTGGTTGCGACTGGTTTGCTCAGCTTTGCTTTTTTTCCTGAGCTACTGTCTACGAATTTTTTAGTATCTTCTAAAGCCTTTGCTTGGTTTGAGTTGCTAGCAGCGGCAGGGAATTGAGCACTTTTGGATTTCGCTGTAGTTTTGACAGTTCCATATGAATTGCTACTGCCATCAGCGTCTAGCATGGTCAATGCAACGGCATATAATATTGTGTCTTTGTTTTTAATTTCTTGAGCAATTTTATAATCAAATTCTGCATCGTCTTTCATACTCTCAGTGCGGCTTTCCATAAGCGGCGGTGTCGGCTCATCGATACTTGCCAAATCTCGAGACTCTAGTTCTTCTATAGTTGGAGGTACAATTTCATTAAGGAGGTCTTTGTCATTATAAGATTCGGGTTTCTTGTTTTGGTCAGATTCAGGTCTTACAACTACAGGTGCTTGTGTTTCTGTTTCGGGACTAGGAAGACTGGTTTCAATGGCTAGGGTTTCCTCTAATTTTGGACTGCTGTAATATTGAAACACAATAAATGCACCTATTAGTATGATAAGCGTTGCAGCTACAGCAAAGATTTTTGACTGCAGCCAATTGGATGAGGATACAACTTTGGTTTTTGCGTGGGTATTTAAATAGGCCTTTAACTCCAAACGTGCATTTTCTTTAATCAGCTCACTTAAAAGTTTTTGATTGTAAAATGCCTCAGCGAAGTCAGGGTCTGAATTTAATTTTTGTTCAAACACAGCCATTTCCTCAGGGTTTAATTTCCCCTGTAGATATGCATCAATTTCCTCGATATATAAATGGTCTTGGCTCAAATTATATAAAATCTTGTCGACTGTATTTTTTCAAAAACTGTTCTTGTAAACTCTTAAAGCATTGGTGCTTCTTTGCTTTTACAGTATCAGAATTGTTGTAATTCATTTTTTCTGCAATGGTGTTCATGTCGTAGCCATCAAAATAAAAATAAGTCAGCAGCTCTTTACATTTCTCACCAATCATGCCCAATACCTCTTGTACTTTTTTCTTGTCATCAAACTGAAAACTGTCAGATTCTGCTGTCATTTTTTCAGTGTTTATGCCATCCATTTGCACATTCTTTGACAATTTATTCAAGCGCTTTAACCATTGGTTTCTTGCTATGGCAAAAGCAAGGGTGCTAATTTTGGCTTTAAGTTCCAGTTGGTTATTTCTTATCTTTTCCCAAATGGCAATGCAGGTGTCTTGCAATACGTCTTCCGCATCATCGGCGTTGCCGTTGTTCTTTAGAACGTAGTTTCTAATGCTGCTTCCGTTGTCTTTATATAATTGTACCATAGCGTCCTTGTCGCCATTCTTAATGGCGTCTACCAATTGCTGATCATTTAATTTTTTACTTCCGAGCACCTTGGTGGATGTTTAATACAATTTTGTCGAGAAAGGTAAATAGACAAAAACTTTTTAAAGCGAAATTGCGTTACAAAAGTAATCAAAAAAAGATTGGAACATCTTTTGAAACTACAAAAAATAGATCAATTACACGAAACAGTATGAAAAAAGTATTAGGAATTTTTGCAATTGCCCTTTGTGGCGGCCTAGTTGCATTAGGCATTAATGGAGTAGTAAACAAATTCTCTGATTCAGGCAGCTTTGAAGAAATGCAATCCAAGCATGCCAAGTTTGCCAGTCTGATAGAAGATGATGGCAAAGGCTACGGATTTGATTTCGTAAAAGTATCTGCAGTGAGCACACCGGCCGTGGTGCACATTAAGTCGCATTTTGAAGAAGCAAAATCGAGCAGTCCACGCGGTGGAGGAAACGGTCAACCAATAGATCCATTTGAATTTTTCAGAGACCATGGCATGGACTTCGATATGCCAAGAGGTCCAGGAATGGCAGCTGGTAGCGGTGTTATTATTACACAAGATGGTTACATTGTGACAAATAACCACGTGGTTGACAATGCCAGCAAAATTGAAGTTATACTAAACAATAAACATACATATATAGCGGAAGTTATTGGCGTTGACAAGACCACCGATTTGGCACTTATAAAAATTGATGAGAAGAATTTGAACTTCATGTCTTTTGGCAACAGCGATGAGGCCAAAGTAGGGCAGTGGGTATTGGCCGTAGGGAATCCGATGAACTTGACCAGTACAGTAACTGCAGGTATTATTAGTGCAAAAGGCAGAAGCATTGACTTGTTAAGAAGTGAAGACAACCAATATGCGATAGAAAATTTTATACAAACCGATGCCGCCATCAACCCTGGTAACAGCGGTGGGGCTTTGGTAAATACAAAAGGAGAACTTATTGGTATTAATACCGCCATTGCTTCACAAACTGGTTCTTATACAGGATATGGTTTTGCTGTTCCGGTTAACTTGGTTAAAAAAGTAATGGACGATTTGTTGAAGTTCGGAAAAGTTCAACGTGCCGTGTTGGGGGTAGCCATTCAAGAAGTAACTCAAGAAATTGCCGAGAAAGAAGGACTAAAAGATTTGAACGGCGTATTGGTTCAAGAAGTTAGTGAAGGTGGATCAGCACAAAAAGCTGGTGTTAAAAAAGGCGATGTGATTCAAAAGGTCAACGGCGTTGCTGTAAACAGTGTATCTGGTTTGCAAGAAGAAATTGGCAAGTTCCGTCCCGGCGATAAAATTTCTGTTTTGGTAAATAGAAAAGGAGAGGCCAAAGACATACAAGTGACATTAAAAGGCTTGGATGGAAAAGAAAGTTTGAGCATGGCGGATAAAAATGATGTTAATACCATTAAAGGTGTTGAGTTTGGAAACTTGAGCAAAGAAGAGAAAGACAAACTAGGCGTAAAGAATGGGGTTAAGGTTGTGGCTGTTGGTGAAGGGCCATTTAAAGGAAAATTACAAGCTGGGTTTGTCGTTACTAAAATAGACAAGCAAGCCATTTATAGCATACAAAATGTGAAAAGCATTTTATCACAAGCCGATGGAGCGGTATTGATAGAAGGTAAAAATGC
>JAOASJ010000058.1 GCA_030158725.1 Bacteroidia bacterium | reverse complement strand
TCCACAGCATCTTTAATGGCGGCAATTAATACCTCAAGTTTAATGTCTTTAAGCGATTTGAATTTTATGCAATAACCTGTTACGCTTGCTTTGCCAATCGTTGATCCATAGGTGTTAAGCAAATGCTTTTTGTCTTTGAGTCCGAGAATATAAATTGAAATTCCCGTGCTGTTGGCGCAGTGGCCAATTTGAAAGAATTCTTTGGTATTGCCTTTTGCATACGTAAGGGTTTGTTGGCCATACCCAATGGTAGGGTTGGTAACTGCTTTGCCTTCTTCGTTTAGCCCCTCGTCAAACCACAGTTTACACCCAGGCAAAGCATCCAAAATGTTTTGGTGGATCAGCAACATATCCTTGCGCTTGGTTTCTGCTTGGCTGTTGATGTTTTGTTCGATTTGTTCCAGTATGGTCATTTTGTGAATTTCAAAAAGATTTATTGCATTTCCTCGCGCAATAATGAATATAAGTTTAAATCAATATATTGATTGTTTATAAATTCGCCTTGCCGAATCACACCTTCAAATTTAAAGTTAAATTTAATCGGAATAGCATTGCTTTTTGAGTTTTCAATACCACATTTTATTTCAATCCGGTTTAGTTTTAATTCGTCAAAACAGAATTTAATTAGAGAGTTTAATGATTTACTGATGATTCCTTTGCCTTCTTCTTTTTTGTCTAACCAATAACCAATTTCAGCAATTTTGTTTTGCAAATCAATTTTATAAATCCCTATTCGACCTATTGGATTATTATTAAAATATATTACAAATGCATATTCAATTCCGAGTTTGTTTTTTTCAATAGTGCCTTTTGCAAAGTTAATCGCAAAATCAACTGTTTGCATTTTGTCAACAAAGCTGAGATGTTGTTTTAAATGTGTTCTGTTGCTATCAACTAAATTGAATATTTCTTGAGCATGCTTTATAGCTATTAATTCTAAATGGATTTGATCATCAATTTTTATCTTCATTAAATAGTTTTGTTTTTAAATCCAGTCCAATTCTTTAACAGTTAATTCGCTTTCAACAGTTCCTGTATGCATGGTGTCTTTAGGCTCAAATAATAAATTGAATACTATTTCTCCATTGGTTCTAGGACGGTGTTCAATTCCTTTGGGAACTATAAGAATTTCACCTTCTTTCACTTCTACAGTCCTTCCATCTCTGAAGTCCATTATCAATGTGCCTTTAAATACCATAAATAATTCATCTTCATTTTCGTGGCTGTGCCATACAAATTCATCTTTTAGTTTGCAAAGCTTTACATATTGTCCGTTAAGTTCACCAATGATATGCGGTGTCCATTGTTTTTCGAACAATGAAAACTTATCCATAATATTGATAGGCGTAATTTCTTTCATAGATTGTATTGTTATTGAAATTTATTTGTACGTATCTTGTTTTGTTTCTCTGCCAAGCAATTCTGCCAGTGGTCTAGCCGATAGTGCGCTTAAAATGCCAATGAATATTTTGATGCCGGATAACCATAAGAAACCTGTGTCGTAATCCTTTAATGGAACATCGTTTTGAACCATTTGGATGTGTGTTTTTAATTTATAGGCAAAATCAGGAAGTGACCAAATAACAAGAATTAAACCCAGTATCATTAGGGTGATTTCGTAAACCACTTTTCTTTCGGCGAATAAGGAAGCTGTTTCTTGGTAATCGGTGGCTATACAAACCAGTTTTGTAATTGCTTTTGTTTTAAACGTTAGAAAAGAAGCAAAAGAGACAATAAACACAAAATTGGCTATGCTTAATACTAAGAATGGTAATTGATTGAAATTGTTATAAGCTTCAGGCTTTTGTTTGGTTTGTTCCAATACTGCAAAATTTGTTAACACGTCACGCAACAAGTCAATTGCGGAGACAAACAAATATATCCCTAGTATTTTAATGGCAATTTCGTATAGATCAGATTTTTTCATTTTTTAAATTTTTTCATGCATCTGCTTTTTCATAATGCATCGCAACAACGCCATTTGAAAATGTTTTAGTTTCCAATAAATTTAGTTCTGTTATTTGGTGAATGTTTTTGAATAGTGGCGTGCCCTTTCCAATTAAAATAGGATTTACCATTATCCAAAATTCATCAATTAAATTATGGTCAAGCAAAGCATGCGAAGCAGAAGGACTGCCGAATATGAGTATGTCTTGGCCGTCTTGGTTTTTTATATGTTTAATTTCATCGGCTAAGTTTTCAGCTATTACCGATGTGTTTTCTAATCCTTCAGCACTTATCGTTTTTGAAAGGACTATTTTAGCCACTTGTTTGTACCAAGCTGAATGTTCGATGTCGTGCTTGGTCGCATTAGGCTTGTCTGCTGCCGTTGGCCAATAGCCTTGCATAAGTTCGTAGGTCTTGCGTCCATAAAGTGCAGCATCTGCCTTCTGTGTGATTGTGGCGACAAAGTCGAATATCTCTTCGTCGATTTTTATCCAGTTCATTTCGCCATTTGGGCCAGCTACATATCCGTCGAGGGAAGCGTGCATGAAAAAAATTAGGTTACGCATATTGGTTT
>JAOASJ010000057.1 GCA_030158725.1 Bacteroidia bacterium | reverse complement strand
CCCATTGGTGTTTAATTGCATTATGATTTATATAAGTATAGAAGTAATACCCTTAAAGGGTTAATTGCTCATGGCTAGGTTTCCGTTTAAAACGGATACCCAATACCAAAGTTTAATATAGAATACTTGGTGAAGTACTTGTTTTGTGCAAACTCTTTAATTACCCAGTTTTCTCCAACAGGTTTCTCTGGATTCTTAATCTGCATACCCCAATCCAATCTGAATAAGAAGAATTGAAAATCGAAACGCAATCCAAACCCTGTATTCATTGCCATATCACCTAAAAAGGAACGCACCTGAAACAGTTTTAATGGGTTGGTGTTGTTTACATCTCTAATCAACCAAACATTACCTGCATCCACAAATAAAGCACCTTCAAGTTTTTTATCAAAAATATCGAATCTGTACTCTGCATTTCCCTGAATGATAACATTACCTGCCCGGTCTATTCTAAAGTTCTTAGAACTCTCGTAATAGCTTCCAGGACCAACTGTTCTTGGTCGCCATGCACGCAAACTATTTGAACCTCCTATAAAGAATAATTTATCAAATGGAACAATCAACTGATTGCCATAAGGGTAAGTAACACCCAAGTTTAACCTTAATATGGTCGATTGGTTCTCATCCAATATCGTGCTGCAACGGGCATCTATCTCCGATTTCGCATACTGGTAATAGTTTACTTTCAATAATTGATAAGAGGTGTCTGCCTGCTTAGTGCCATCCATTGCCCGTCTTAACAAACGGTGTAAATTTCCACCCAACTCCAACAAGTTGGCTCTAATAAAGAAATGTGATCTACTGTGGGTTGTGTTTTTATCCGTAAATAGGAAACTTAAACCTGTTGAGGTAACCAAGTTGTTCGAAAATAACCTTTGAATAAAAGCACTGTCCGCACGACCAGATATATCAATAGACAAGGTGTTTTTGCTAAACGACATTTCCAATACATTTAAAAAGAAGGTAGACCTAGTTGTGCTTATTTGGTATTGGTAGGTGAGTGGAAGTATCCTTCTCAAATAATCTGGGTTCTTTTCATATAAAAAAGAAAGATTGAAATTCGTTTTGATCGATTTAACATAACGCCATTTTTCCAATGGTTTTAAAAATGATGAGCTTGGTATACTTAATGATAAATTTAAACTCTGTTGGTATGCAGGGTTAAAACGTTTGATTTTATTGGAGTTTGAATCACGGTACAACTGGGTCTCTAGTCTTGTATTGGCACTGATTTCAAATAGTTCTGCATTGTGAAACAAATTTCTATGCGTCCACACAAAACTATTAGCCACCCCATAAGAGTTGCCCAAATTGATGTTTTGTATTCGGTTTAACTGTGAAACAATGCCTTGAGGTTCTATGGTAAACGATTGCCTGTAATTGGTTTTTAAGGTAATGACAGCATCTAAGCCATTAATTGAATCGGTCTTTGATGTTTGGTAGTTGATGTCAATGAATTTGAAAATGGAAAACTCGCTTAACTTTATATAGGTGTTTTCCATTTCCTTGCTTCTATAAATATCACCCTTTATTATGGAGATGTTTTTAGCCAATACATGTGGCTTTACTGGAAAGCCATTGAAATAAAAATCTATTCCTTCAAAAGGCATAACTGCTGAAGCTACATGGGTTTCAGAATCGTTTTCAAAATGAACACTAACACTTTTTATATATTTGGGTGTAAACCGTTCTGTTTCGCTTTTATTTCCAATAGTAATGTTAATTTTTAAACCTTTGCTTTTGCCAACGGTATCCAATTCAAAATCGATGTAATCTTTGGTGAAATCAAAATAGCCGTTGTTTTTCATTAATGACGTCAAGCGGTTTCTTTCCATATTAATTACTTCCACATCGACCATGCTGCCTTGGGTTAGCAAGGTTTTGTCCATATTGGCATTTAAAAATTTATCAATCACCGCATCATCTGCAGATAAATTGACCTTAGCAATGGTATATGCTTTGGCTGGCTGTATGTAATAGGTTACTATGGCCTTTTTTTTCTTATATTCAATGGAATGGGTAATATCACAATTGAAATAACCTTTAGAAAATAGATAGTTTTTCAAGTTTAGCTCAGACTTGGCCACCTGCAAGGTGTCTAATAAGACCGGTGCTTCTCCGTAACTTCTTAATAGTGTCCTAAATCGACTGCTATCGCTCTTTTCAGGATGTTTTTTTGAACTTCCCAAGTTGTATAAACCCAAATGAAAATGTCCAAGTACGATGATGTTTCTGTTAGGCTTGTGTTTGATATAGGTCGCTTTGTCGTCGTCAAGCTTTCCCATCACCTTGTTAAACAGGCCATTAGCTGAATCTGAGGTCTTAAGTTTATTTTTAATTAAAAGATGTTGTCCTTGGGGAACTAATTTGGTAGTTTTGCAGGAACTCAAAAACATGAATACCACTGTAAACAGAGCAATAAAGCCATGATTAGCAAAGCGAACATTCAATTGGTTAAAAGTCTTCAAGATAAAAAACAAAGACAAAAATATAACCAATTTGTAGTTGAAGGTGAAAAAAGTATTACCGAATTGTTGAAAAGCCCTTTCACGGTGCTTAAACTATATGCTGTTTCGGAGTTTTTGACCCAATATGCTCAGCTTTTAAAGAATGTTCCTTTTGAAGAAGTAAATGACAAGGAACTAAAACAAATGTCAGCCCATATGGCGCCTCAAAAAGCAATTGCAGTGGTAAAAATGCCAGATGAATCCTCTATTCCTTCAAATGTAAAATTAATATTGGCACTCGACGAAATTCAAGATCCTGGAAATTTAGGTACGATTATACGCATAGCCGATTGGTATGGTATTGAGCATATTGTTTGTAGCAGAGGGTGCACCGATGTATACAATCCCAAATGTATCAATTCTACTATGGGCAGTTTTCTTAGGGTTAAAGTACATTACCAAGATATAATTCAAGTGGCGGAGCAAACCAAATTACCGATTATGGTTGCAGTGTTAGAAGGGCAAAATATCCATAAAGGCAATTTGCCTAAAGAGGGTGTTTTGGTTATTGGAAATGAAGGCCACGGGGTTCATGCCTCTATTATTGCAAAGGCAAAGCACAAATTAAGCATCCCAAGTTACGGCGGTGCGGAATCTTTAAATGCAGCCATCAGCACAGCTATAATATTAGATAATCTTATTCAAGCCTAGTGCTAACCTGGCACATTTGGAACTTCTATCTTTAATTCGCCATGCCCTTCGGTAAAGCTGATGTTAAAGAATATTTGAGTTGAGTTTGTGTCGTCGTTTTCTACTTGAATTTCTTCAAAAGTATCCATTACGAATTTCTCAGAAAGTGCGTGGTAAAGTTTGTTTACTTTACAAGCTTCAACATCAATGACCAAACTAATGGCCAAATCGGAAAACTGTTTGAAGTCGGTTATAAATCCCAATGCATCAATAATTTCCTCGGCTTCTTGCATGCCTTCAATTCTGTGTTGCTTGCAGATACCTGTCCAAAAAATGTTGCCCTTGTGGTGGGTTTCAGATGAGTTGCTCCATAATGAATCTTCCATAGCCATTAATTGCAAAAGCCACCAATACTTAATTTGATATACAACATGCGCATGCCATAAGCTGGCCCTTCGGTAACTATACCTCCGGTGTAATGCCAGCTTGAGTTTTTGATGCCGTATATGTATCCTAGTTTTAGTCCCGTCGAAAGACCGCTGTTTTTGTTTTTTAGTTTGTTGTATTTTACCATTGGGCTTCCCAATAGGTTAAGTGACAAATCGAGCACCAAGCCACCGTTGTTGATGCGAATATCTCTTGCTTGTGTGCTGGTGATTTGGTCTTTGCTTAAGTTTTTTGTCCTGCTGATTCCTATACCGTAAGCACTATTTCCTACACCAAGCATGGGGTAGAATTTAAAGTTTCTTTTTTGAATCAATAAATAGGCAAAATCTAGGGTCCCAATGGCACCCGACATGGAATAGGTAAAGCTGTCGGTTTGTTTTTTATCACCAATTGCTATTGTACCACTTAAGCCTATTAACCATTTGTTTGAGTTTACATAGCCACTTCCGCCTATTAGCAACTGCTTGTTGTCAAAGGTTCTTAAATGTTTTGGAACGAATGATTGAATCGGGGAGGTGTTTAATTGGCTATATCCAACGTTCATATTTCCGCCTACTTGATTAAAGTTCGGCGGTAAACGCAGAGCCATGGCTTGAATAGAAATAAAGATTGAGAATATTAAAGCTTTATTTTTCATTTATTTGTGTAATCCAAAAGGATAATGCAAAAATAAAGGCCTTAAAAAATCAGGATGATGATTACGGTTACTATAAAGTACTGATTGCCGTCATTTAATTTCAAAAAAAAATCCCATCCAAAAGGACGGGATTTTTTAAAATATGGTTTAAGGAATTATTTGTGGTCTTTGCAACAAGCGCCACCTTTTTCTTTCTTTTCGCATTTAGCAGGGTCAGCAGCACAAGCTTTAGGGTCTTTGTCAGCGCAGCAAGCTTTACCAGCTTCAGTGTGCTTAACAGCACAAGCAGTTCCACAGTTCTTCATGCAATCTTCTTTGGTGATACATTTTTTGCCGCAGCTTTCCATGCATTGACCAACGAATTCACCTTTGTCATTGTACATACTCATGCAATGAGCTCTTTCCATAGAATCGCAACCCATAGCTGTGCACATAGAATCGCACTGAGCTTTAGTCATTGTAGCGCAAACAGACATGTCGCATTTGCCACCCATCATATCGTTGTGGTGATCGGCGCAAGCCATTTCCATTTTATCTTTTTTGCAGCAATCGCCTTCAGCTTCCATTCCGTGACCGCCAATTGCGATGTGAGGAGCGATTACCAAAGAAACGATACTCATTAATTTAATTAAGATGTTCATTGAAGGACCAGAAGTATCTTTAAATGGATCACCTACAGTGTCACCAGTTACTGATGCTTTGTGTGGCTCAGATTTTTTGTAGAACATTTCACCGTTGATCATTACACCTTTTTCAAATGATTTTTTAGCGTTGTCCCAAGCACCACCTGCATTTGATTGGAAAATACCCATCAATACACCTGATACAGTTACACCTGCTAATAAACCACCTAATACTTCAGGACCGAAAACAAAACCTACAATGATTGGAGTGATTAAAGCGATAGCACCAGGCAACATCATCTCACGGATAGATGCTTTGGTAGAGATAGCTACACATTTTTCATATTCAGGTTGTGCTTTGTATTCCATGATACCAGGAATTTCGCGGAATTGACGGCGAACTTCTTGAACCATGTCCATTGCAGCTTTACCAACTGCTTGTATACATAATGCAGAGAAAATAAATGGAATCATACCACCAACAAACAAACCAGCCAATACTGGCGCTTTGTAAATGTCGATAGCATCAATACCTGCGATACCTACGAAGGCAGCAAATAAAGCCAATGAAGTTAATGCAGCTGAAGCGATAGCGAAACCTTTTCCAGTTGCAGCAGTTGTGTTACCAACAGCATCTAAATTATCTGTACGCTCACGAACTTCAGGAGGTAGTTGACTCATTTCAGCGATACCACCAGCGTTGTCAGCGATAGGACCGAATGCATCGATAGCCAATTGCATAGCAGTTGTTGCCATCATACCTGCTGCAGCGATAGCCACACCATATAAACCTGCGAAGTAATATGAACCCATAATACCAGCAGCTAATGTTAAAATAGGAATAACAGTTGATTTCATACCAACAGCCAAACCACCGATAATATTGGTTGCGTGACCAGTTGAAGATTGTTGAATGATTGACAATACTGGCGCTTTACCCATTGCGGTGTAGTACTCAGTTACAATACTCATAATTGCTCCAACAGCTGTACCTACTAAGATAGCACCGAATACACCCATTTTGGTGAACTCAACACCACGAAGGCTGATAACACCATCAGGAAGCATATACATTACTACGAAATAAGAAGCGATTACTGTTAATATCATTGAAGCCCAATTGCCCATGTTTAAGGCCATTTGAACATTTGACTTATCGTCTTTAATGCGAACAAACCAAGTTCCTACGATAGAGAACAAGATACCCAATCCACAAATTACCATCGGTAATAATACTGGAGAGAATCCATTGTATCCATCTGCTGAAGAAGCAACAATTTCTTGTCCCAATACCATGGTAGCAAGAATGGTAGCAACATAAGAACCGAATAAATCGGCACCCATACCTGCAACGTCACCTACGTTGTCACCAACGTTATCTGCAATTGTTGCAGGGTTACGAACGTCATCTTCAGGAATACCTGCTTCAACTTTACCTACTAAGTCAGCTCCAACGTCAGCAGCTTTGGTATAAATACCACCACCAACACGGGCAAACAAAGCAATTGATTCAGCTCCTAAAGAGAAACCAGTCAATACTTCGATGGCTGTTTTCATTTCTGTGCTGCTTACATCGATAACATTAAACATTTTTAAGAAAACGATGAATAAGCCACCCAATCCGAATACTGCTAAACCAGCAACACCTAGACCCATTACTGTTCCACCGTTGAATGAAACTTTAAGGGCTTGTTTTAAACTTGTGCGGGCCGCTTGTGTGGTACGAACGTTTGCTTTAGTCGCAGCTTTCATACCAATATATCCTGCAGTTGCAGAGAATACAGCTCCAATTATAAATGCAATTGCAATTACTGGGCTTGATTCGTCAACTAAGGTTCCACTCCATGCCAACAAAATAGCAGCAATAGCAGTGAAGATTCCTAATACTTTCCATTCAGCTTTCAAAAAAGCCATTGCGCCTGCGGCAATGTAAGAGGCTAAGCGGTTCATGTTTTCATCGCCAGTCTCTTGTTTGTTTACCCAAGCAGACTTGATGGCCATGACCAATAAACCGATCAGACCCAGTAGCGGTACTAAATATACAATTTGATTCATAATAATTATGTGTTGTTCAAAAATTAAGGGTGCAAAAATAGGAAAATTGTTTCAAAAACTATGCGTTTTGAAAATTTTGGTCTTGTTTTTACTTCATTAAATTGTAAAGAAATCGCTTGTCTTCGAGGATTTTAGCCCCTTAAGCTATTTACTTAAGCCCTTACTTTGGCATGGTCACTGATGATTCTGCCGTCTTCCATCTCTATAATTCGGTCGGTACTGGCGGCAAATTCTTGGTCGTGCGTCACAATTAATAAGGTTTGCTGATAGCTGTGTGCCAGTTCTTTAAAGATGTCAAATACGATAACACTGTTCTTTTTGTCCAAATTTCCTGTTGGCTCGTCGCCCATAATAATCAATGGGTCATTGATCATCGCTCTGGCAATTGCCACCCTTTGCTTTTGTCCACCCGACAACTGATTGGGTTTCTTTAAAGCCTCATCATTTATACCCAATATTTTTAGTTTTTCTAAGGCTCTATGCTCAACTTCTTGCTCAGAATACTTGCCAAGCTTTAATCCTGGTAGCATCACATTGCGCAAAACACTGAATTCGTTGAGCAAATAGTGGAATTGAAAAACAAACCCAATTTTCTCGTTTCTTACGCGTGCCAAATCAGCTTCTTTCAAACCCAACATGGCTTCATTGTCTATAATCAACTTGCCCTCATAATCGGTATCCATGGTGGAGAGTATGTACAATAAGGTCGATTTGCCACAACCTGATTTTCCAATTATGGAAACAAAATCGCCTTTGGTGATGTCAAAATTAATGTCTTTCAAAATCGGTATGGTCACCGGATCGTGAAAACTCTTATTGATACCCTTTGCACTTAAAATAATTTTGTCCATCTTATTTTCCTCTTATAATAACTACGGGGTCAATTTTACTTGCTTTGCGCGCAGGGAACAAACCGGCCAAATAGGTTGTGATAATCGAAAACACACCACCTATCATATAGAATTTCGGATTGTAATTAATAGGGTAGGTTTTAATGGTTGGCAATGACGCGGTATTAAACGGTATTTGGTCAATACCCGCCGACATTAAAAAACCAAACAACAATCCCGCCAGTCCCCCAAATATTCCAATGCTTAATGCTATGCCTACAAAAACACGTTTTACATCTGAGCCTGAAAATCCGGTTGCCTTTAATATGGCAATGGAATCCATTTTTTCATAAATCATCATGTTCAGAATGTTGTAAATGCCAAAGCCTGCCACAATCAACAAGGTAATTCCCACAGCATAAGAAATGGTGGTTCTAACGCTGCTGCCGGTTTCGAATTGTGAATTGGTTGTTTGTATATCTTCTGCATCTACATTAAACAAAACACCATACGATTTGGCCAAGGCCGGTGCTCGGTTAATGTCTTTTAACTTGATGTTGATGTCCGTAATATAGGTGTTCGGTTTTCCCAATAATTTTTGAGCGGTTGAAAGCGATGCATAGCTGTTTACTTTGTCAAGATCAACCAAGCCTGATTGAAAAAGACCAACCACTTTCAAAGGGGTTCTTTCGCCATTGGGACTGGTTACTTGTATAACATCTCCAATTTTAGCCAGCATTTTATCGGCGGCCGCTTTTCCCAATATAATACTGTTGGGTATGTTTTTTAAGTCCATGTAATTGCCAACCGTTACATAGTCGTTAAACTTAAACAATTTGTTTTCCGCTTCTACATCAATGCCATTGATAACACCTGTTAAGTCGATAGCGCCAACATTGTAAAATACCTGGGTGGTTATTTTAGGGGCTAAACCCAATACCGCTGGATCGTTTTTTAAAGTATTTATTATTGAACGCACATTGTGCAACTCAAGCCTCACAGCTCCTGGTTTAATGGAGCGGATAAAATGGTGTGAGCCTTTGTATTCTTTTGCCAAATCGATGGGTTGAACCTTGCTGGCCTTTATTTCGTTGAATAGTTTGATATGGGGACTGCGGTTCAAGATTAAACTGTCCAACATTTCATTTAATCCCGACATAAAACTTAGCAGGGTAATAAACATGGTGATACTAAAAGTAACACCAACTGCTGCAACAAGCGTTTGCTTCCATCTGGCGATGAGCAAGGACTTTGCAATATCAGCAATGAGTTTTATGTTCATTCTTTTGGCAAAGTCAATTCATCTGTTGCTGTAATTCCGGAAATGATTTCTACTTTGGCGTAGTCTTTCAATCCGGTTTTTACTTCTATTTCTTTCCCTTCAGAATTTAATACGTACTTGTCGTTGATTAAATATTTGCGGGGTATGCACAACACTTTTTGTTTTTTCTGTAAAACAATATTGGCTTCAACCGTTAGGTTAGGGAATAGGCTAGGGGGCTGTCGAACAAAGCGCGCTTCTACCGTAAAGGTTTTGCTTCGCTCATTCATAATTGGGTAAATCTTACTCACCACCGCTTCAAATACTGAATCGCGGTAACTGTCTAGAGTGATGAAAACCTGCATGCCGGTTTTTATTGTGGCAATATCGTATTCATCCACTTGCAGTTCCAATGTGAAGCTTTTCGCATCTCCGATAATAGCCAAAGGCGTTTGTGAAGTAACCAATTCGCCTTTTTCTTTGAGTATGCTGTATACTTTGCCATCGTATTTGCTCACAATAGAATAATCACTTTCCATTTGTTTGCTGATGGCCAAATTGGTTTTGGATTGTTTGGAACTAAAACTCAATTGACGCTCTAGGTCTTTTAATTTTAGTTTGGCCGATTTATAAGCCGTCGCAGAATTGCGGTAAGCCAGTTCTCTTTGTTCTAATTCAAGTTTAGACCCTACTTCTTGTTTCCATAAATTAGACTGACGCACATAGAGAATAGAATCTTCTTGCATTTTTTTGAAGGCCAATTCAATGCTGATTTTTAAATCTTGAATCTTGCTTTGGTTGTTGCCAAGGTCGGAAAATTCGGCATTCAAATTGGCATTCTCACGGTTTAATGCACTTACTTGATTAAAGATGGAAAATAATAAAGTGTTTTTATTTACCACATCACCCTCTGAAACGTAAACCTCGTTGAGCAAACCATTTACGGTTGAAAATACCTGGTATTGGTTTTCACTTTTTACAACACCTGAAGCGTACACCGATTCAGTGATGTCTTCAAATTGAGGTTTAATACTCTCGGTCTTTTTTTTACATGCATTAAGACCAAGCAGCATTAGAGAAATAACAATAAATCTATTCACCATGCGAAGTTAATGCTAAATTAAATCATTGGTATTAATCATTTTATAAAATGATTAAGGTCATTAAAAGTCCTAGTCTACCCAACTTCTGTAGTAGCTTGGGTCTTCAATAGCCATCGCTGCTTCAGTAATTTTAAGTGGGAAGAATGGGTCTATCATAACAGCCAATTCTAAAGTCTCTTTTGCGCCTATGCTCTTTTCGGCCATGCCAGGGTGTGGTCCGTGTGGAATGCCTTTAGGATGCAAAGTAATCATGCCTTTTTCAACATGTTTACGGCTCATGAAATCACCATCTACATAATACAAAACCTCATCAGAGTCCACATTGCTGTGGTGGTAAGGCGCAGGAATAGCCAATGGATGGTAATCGAACAAACGAGGAACGAATGAACAAATAACAAAATTATGGCCTTCAAAGGTTTGGTGTATTGGTGGTGGCATGTGTATGCGACCGGTAATTGGTTCGTAGTTGTGAATGCTAAATCCGTAAGGGAAGTGGTAACCGTCCCATCCAATAGCATCAAAAGGGTGACTGGCGTATGTGTATGGGAATAATTGATCGCCTTTTTTAATCATCACTTTATAATCGCCCATTTCATCAATGGTCTCCAAATCGGTCGGCAATTTAATGTCGCGCTCACAGAAAGGAGAGTGCTCCAAGAACTGCCCCATGCTGTTTAAGTAGCGTTTTGGTGGTTTAATTGGGCTAAACGATTCAATGATCATCAAGCGGTTGTTGCTGTCATTGAAATGCATTTGGTATATCACACCTCGAGGGATTACAAGGTAATCGCCGTATTCAAAATTGATTTTACCATATAAAGTTTGCAAGTAGCCACTGCCTTCATGTATAAATATCACCTCATCGGCATCTGCATTTTTGTAGAAGTAATCGCTCATCGATTTTCTAGGTGCAGCAACAGCCATGTATAAATCGCTGTTGTAAAGTTGAATTACACGGCTTTCTAAAAAATCGTCTTTAGCTTCTGTTTTGAAAGTGATGAAACTGCGGTTCTGCATGTTGTTAGAAATGGCCGCTTTCGGCGCAACATCGATCGGTTCGCCAATATGTTTAACCAAAGTTGGTGGGTGGCAATGGTAAACCAATGAGTATATACTAGAGAATCCTTCGGTGCTTACAAGTTCTTCAGAATAAAGCTCCCCGTTGGGTTTGCGGAATTGAATATGTCTTTTTTCAGGAAATTTTCCTGCCTTGTGGTAATATGGCATAAAATCGTTTAAATTTGTGGGTAAAATTAATCAAATTTTTGTAAATGTTGTACTGTAAATCTATCTGTTTCTCCGTCATGTTACTCAGCCTGCTTGTATTCACGCAGAGTTGCGACAAAAAAACTGCGCCGAGGTATATCTCTGAGACAGATACAACCTACTCGCTCGATATACGCAATGTCAGCAAAAAGATTAATGCCGATCCACTGAATCCCGAGCTGTATTACAAACGCTCAAACGCTTTCTTTTTTGAAGACAATTTTAAACAAGCAACCCTAGATATTGAGTATGCTTTGCAATTGGATTCAGTTAGCCCTTTGTATAATTTTTGCCGCGGAAAATATTTAATGGCCGGAGATACTGCCAATGCCAAAGAAGCAGAGAAAAGTTTTTTGAAAGCGATTAAGACCGACCCTAAGTTTTTTGATGCGCATTTGGATTTGGCGAAATTGTATTTGGCCAAGCAGACTTACGACAAATCGCAAGAAGAATATATTACGGCCAACAAATTAGACCCTAGCAATCCCGCTCCATATTTTTACCTTGGTATAATTGCCAAAGAAATGGGCGATACCAGCAAGGCCATGATGTTGTTTGAAAAAACCTTGGTATACGACAGCAAGCATTACAATGCCATTATGCAATTGGGTAATTTTTATGCCGAGACCCACGACCGCAAAGCGCTTTTGTTTTTCGACCGCGCCATGGAGATTAACGAATACAGCGATGAGGCCATGTACGCCAAAGGCTTGTTTTTGCAAAAAGACCAACAGTACAAAGACGCCGCAGCATTGTATGCCACGGTGGCGAAGATCAATCCTTCACATATTTTTTGCCGCTATAACTTAGGCTTTATTGAAGGCCTGTTTGGCAATTATCAAAAAGCCATTACGCATTTGGACGAGACCATCAATTTGGCCCCAGAATACGCCGATGCCTATACCTTAAGAGGATTAATGAAAGAGAAGTTGAAAAACAGCACAGGTGCATACAACGATTACAAAAACGCCCTGTTGTTGGACGAAAATCAAATTAAAGCCAAAGAAGGTTTAAAGCGAATCAACATTACGATTTCGATGCCGT
>JAOASJ010000056.1 GCA_030158725.1 Bacteroidia bacterium | reverse complement strand
GCACACGCCATCCCATCCAACGCCGCACTGACAATTCCCCCAGCATATCCAGCGCCTTCACCACATGGGAATAGGTTTTCAATCTGGGTATGTCTGTAAGTGTCTTTGTCGCGCGGTATCCGAACAGGGGAGGAGGTTCTGCTTTCTACACCCACCAATAGGGCTTCATTGGTTCTATAGCCTTTCATGCTTTTGCCAAAATGACTCAAGCCTTCGGCCAATGATTGTCCAATAAACATAGGCAGTATTCTATGCAAGTCAGCCGAAGTAACCCCTGGTAAATACGAGCACTCAGGTAAGTCTTTTGATACTTTCTTTACAATGAAATCGTCCATGCGCTGAGCCGGTGCAACTATGCTTTTATTCACCGCAAAGGCTTTCTGTTCTACATGTTTTTGAAATGCCAAGGCTGCCAAGGGTCCTTCGCCATAAGTTTGCAACCAATGCGCGGGATTAACCGTTACAACCATGCCACTGTTAGAAAACTTACCATTCCGTTTGCTCGGACTCCATCCATTCACCACCACTTCGCCAGCATCTGTTGCCGCTGGGGCTATAATGCCTCCTGGACACATGCAAAATGAAAACACACCATTGCCTGCTGCTTGGGTAACCAAACTGTAGGAAGCTGGTGGTAAATATTCACCGCGATCGGCCATCTTGTATTGTATGCTGTCTATAAGTTCTTGTGGATGTTCTATGCGCAAACCCAAGGCAAATGGTTTGGCTTCAATATGTACATTTTTGCGGCTCAACAATTCGAAAATATCTCGGGCCGAATGTCCTGTTGCCAATATAACGGCATCAACGGTTACATCTTCATTGCCATTCACCTGTATGCTTTCTATTTTACCATCCTTAATGGAAAAGTCAGTGAGCTTGGCGTTAAACCGTATGTCGCCTCCCGCTTTGATAATGGCCTCGCGCATATTTTCAATAATGCCTGGCAATTTGTTGGTGCCAATATGCGGATGGGCATTGATTAAAATATCTGGATCGGCTCCATGGTCAACAAAGGTTTGTAAGACTTTTAAAACATTGCCGCGCTTTTTGCTGCGGGTGTATAGTTTCCCATCGCTGTATGTTCCTGCTCCGCCTTCTCCAAAACAGTAGTTGCTTTCGGGATTAACCACCAGTTCTTTGTTTAGTGCAGCCAAGTCGCGTCGGCGTTCCTTAACCGTTTTACCCCGTTCTATAACAAGTGGCCAATAGCCATTTTCTATCAACTGCATGGCAGCAAATATGCCAGCGGGGCCAAAACCAACCACTGCCACTCTGCGCTTTAATAATTTTTCTTCGGATAAGTTAAAACCACGTGGCAAAGCTTCCATGGTTTCGCCATTCAAATAGGCTTCAATGCGCAATAGGTAAACAGGGCTTTTGCGCGCGTCTATTGAGCGTTTTAAAATTCTAAAAGCTGTTAACTGTTCATCGTCTATGCGCAGGGCACGACAGACCTGTTGTCTTATAAAAACCTCGTCGAAGGCCTTTGAAGGTTCTAATTTTAATTCTAATTCTTCTGGCATTGCACAAGTATTAGAATTTATTCGCCTTCTACAGGAAGCGCTGGTTTATTGCGGGCTTCTAAAGCGGCTAATTTTTCTTTAGCAATGGCAATAATCTCAGGGTTGTCGAATTGCTCTATCACACTGTTTAAAGTTGCTTTTGCTTGGAATTCATCGCCTTTCTTCAAGTAGTAATCAGACAATAAAATGAAGGTTTTGCCCAACCAAAAATCGTAGTTGTTGAATTGGTTGTTAAACTCCATAATGCTCTTTTTGCATTTGTCTAAACTGTCTTGAGAATATCTAATATATGCTTCATAGTATTTCGCTTCTGCGGCGTATACATCTTGTTGTGATTTTAAGGTTTTGGCAAAATACGCACTAGCCACTTTGTACATGCTGTCGTTTAGGTAATAACGGCCAATGGCATTGTTAGACTCGCCTTTTTCAGAATTGGTAATCTGATCGTACTTTAATATTTGCTCTGCTTTAATTTTTGCCTTCTCATACGATTTGGTTTTGTTGTAGCAAATCAATTGGCCATATAAGGCTTTGCGCGACGATAAAGTATTGCTGCTGTATTTCTCCAATTGTTCGTAATACGGAAGTCCTTTTTCGCAATCTTGACGCTTGCTGTAAATGTTGCACACTTGCAAGATGGCGTCTTCTTTATACTCTGAGTTTTGATAATTGGCAACAAATTCCAAATGTTCTAAAGTGTTGCTGGTGTCTTTTAAGTTTAGGTAACTCAAACCACTGTAATAGTGCGCTTGTAAGGTGAAGAAACCATTGCTGAAATTGTTTAGGTATTCTTTAAAGTCAACAGTCGCTTCTCTGTATTTGTTGCTGCTGAATTTTCTATACGCTGCATCGTAATACAATGAATCTTCTTTGCTGGTGCTGATGTTTACGTTTGGTAAAGTTTTAACCCAGTCTAAGTATTCTTTGATATTGCCTTGTTTTTTCGAAACCACTTCAGCATTCTTAATTGCTTTTGAAGCTTCAGGCGTTCCAGGATAAGTGCGGGCAATGTATTTGTAAGTATCCATTGCTTTGTTGTAGTCATTGCGTGCATAGTATATGCTGGCCAAACGGACATAACATTCTTTAACCAAAGGACTGTTCGGGTAATCGCCAATCAAGTAATTGTAATTGCGTTCAGCTTCTATGTCGTTGTCTAAACTCAAATAAACTTCGGCTGTTTGGAATACGGCTTCAGGAATAAACAATGAGTTAGGGAAGCTGCTTGAAATTTTCTTCAAGACCACAATTTTTGAGGTTTGTTTTCCTTGTAATCCGTAAATCATACCTTGTTGGAACATGGCATAATCGGCACCCGGTTTGCGGTTGCTGATGATATAAGTATAAGCATCTAAAGCGGCATTGTAGTTTGATATCGCAAAATAACAATCGCCCAATCTTAAGGTCGCGTCATGGAACATACTTTCTGGTAAAGTATAGCCAACGCTTTGTTTGTACTTTAGGAAATAGTTGGCTGCTTCTGCATATTTCTGTTGCTTGTAATAGGTGTAAGCAATGCCGTATAAAGCTTCTGGATAGTATTTGGTTTTCTTGGTTTCAGCAATATCCATAAACTTTTGATAATAGCTGCGGGCATTGTCGTATTTGAAACGGTTGTATTCAATTTCACCCAACCAAAAATTACTTTCTCCTGCTACTTCAGAACTTGATTTTTGCGCAATGGTGCGTTTGAACATTTCTTCTGCATTGGCAATGTCTTTTTGCAAATACAATTCTTCAGAACGCAAGAATAGAATTTTTTGATACAATTCTTTGGTGCTTTCATCGGTAATGCTCATGTCTTCCAACACTGCAATAGCCGCTTTGTAATCGTTGCTGGTATAAAGTAAAGTCGCTAAGTTTTTACTGCTTTCGTTTTTGTACTTAGACTTAGGAAAGGTCTCGTTAAATCTTTGATAGGCAGCAACTGCTTTGTTGTTGAATTCAAGTTCTTGGGCCAATTTAGCATAAGCAAACATGGCTTCTTCTTGAATGGTTTTGTCAAACTCGGTTCTTTGTGCTTCGTAAAAAGCATTAAATGCATTTTGTTTTTTGCCTGTTTTTAAAAAGCAATCACCCAAATGGTAACTGGCACTTTGAGCCATGGCATCACCGGTGTTGGCGATTTTCTCAAACAATTCAGAACTCTTAATGCAGTTTTTATTTGAGAAATACGTGTAACCAATTTCGTATGCTTCTGCATTGGTCAGTTCGTTGATTTTGTATCTAGAACTTTCAAAATAAGTTTGTGCTTTTTCGTAATTGCCCAAACGGTAATAACATTTACCCAAGAGCATATCGCGGTTGGTGTTTAGTTCTGCAAAGTCTTTAGAACTTGCAAAATCAATGGCCTTTTGATATTCGTTTTGTAAATAATAAATTTCAGCAATGTAGAGTTTTACCGCCCCAATATTTTGGTCTTGAACCTGCTTAAATGCAGATAGTGCTTTATTGTAATCCTTATCCATATAACACGCATAGCCATAGTAGTAAGTTGCTTCAGTTCTGTATGGATTGTCGGTATTGGTTAAAGGATATAAAATCTCTTTTGCTTCCTTTGTTTTGTTGCTTTTGATGTAGCAATAACCTAAACGGTAGGCATAGCGCTGTTTGTCTTCGCTGCTAAGGTTAGATTCTTGAACTTTTTTATAGTAAGATAAGGCACTTTTGTATTTGCCTGTGGTGAAATAATAATCGCCCAATTCAAGGTTTGCAGCATTTACTTTTCTGCTTTGTGGATAGCGTGCAATGAAATCCAGCATGTTGGCAAGCGCATTGTTGTGCAATAATTTCAATTTGCAACTGGCAATATAATATTCCACATCGCTGATATTGATGTTGTCAGTCGCATACGGCAAGTAATCCATGAAATTGGAAATGGCCGCATTGTACAACTGTTTGTCATACAACTCCAATGCAGTATTGTAGAGTTTTATCTTGTCTTCGTTGGCTGCAGTTTTCTGTGCTTTGGCTTGAATAAAAATCAAGCTTAACAAACTGATGAAAATAATTCTGTATAAACGCTGAATGGTCATGATATCTAGGCAAATTTCGTTTATCGTACGCGCTGTTGCAAAAGGAGTTTTAAACATAGTGTACTCAGATTGAGATACTACCATTGGCTTGGGTTTTTATTATTAATTCAACGGCGTTTTTCTCGTTTTCTTGTGCTATTTTTGTCACATGAGAAAATTTACTCTAATCGGTTTTTGTTTTTATTCAATTGCCCTAATGGCGCAATTTGAAGTGAAACGCAGTACTGGTGCTGTTGCGCTACACAATGTCTTTGAACCAGATAGTCTTTCTAAAGTCCAAAATGGAATTTACAACATCAGCAATACCTATCCCGTTCCCGCGGGTATAGACCCAGTTTTAAAATACCAAGCCAACCAAGTGCGCCATACTTTGTCAACACAAAGCATGCCTGCTTCAAAAAAACGTTCAGGTTTTATGCCCCAGGTGGTTAACGGTTTTTCTGGTGCGCTTAACGAGGGTACGCCGAACGACAATAATATGGCTGTTAACAATGATAGTTTTGTTGTTTCTGTCCTCAATACCTTTATCCGTGTATACAACACCAACGGGGTTTTCAAAAAGAATTGGAGTTTAGAGTTTTTCCCTAAAGACCCAAAAGCAAGTTCTCCAGGTGTTGGAACCCTCGATAGAAGTTATGACCCAAAAATTGTTTTTGATCCTGTTGCCAACCGTTTTATTATCGTATACCTCGAAGGCAGCGAAAGTTCTGATACCCGCATCATTGTGGCTTATAGCAAAACCAACAGTCCTCTTGATGGCTGGAACGTATACCAACTCGATGGCAATCCTTTTGGTGGTAAGGTGTGGACCGATTACCCAATGATAGCCATCAATGGTGAAGATCTATTTATTACTGTTAATATTCTTAAAGACAATACCGATTGGCGCGATGGTTTTACACAATCAGTTATTTGGCAATTGCCGAAAAAACACGGTTACAATGGTGATACCGTTCAATACAATTTGTGGAGCGATCTAAAATACAATGGCAAATCTATTTGGAACATTTGCCCAGTGCAAGATGCTTTCCAACCAGGTAAAGAGGGTATGTACTTTTTGTCAGTGCGCCCGGGCGACAAATCAAACGATACCGTTTTCCTTCATAGCATCAACCACAACTTCAGCAGCGGAAATGCTGAATACTCTTTTAAAGTTCTGAAGTCAAATAAAAAATATGGCTTACCGCCTGTTGCTCCTCAAAAGACTGCGGGCTTTAGATTGCAAACCAACGATGCCCGTGTTCTTGGGGCGTTTTATGTAAACGATAAAATTCAGTATGTGCAAACATCTATGAATACCGCAAACGGTCGTTCATCTGTATACCACGGTACTGTGCAATATCCTGATGCCGCCCTGCCAGAAGTAACTGCCAATATCATTTCATACGACAGTGTCGACATTGCTTACCCAACAATTGCAAGTGCTGGAAACAAGGTTTATGGAAGACAAAGTCTAATTACGTTCTCTCACAGCGGTGAAAATATTTTCCCAGGAACTTCAGTGGTGTATTACGACAACAGTGGCAATTACTCTGATTTGTTAATGGTGAAAAAAGGCCAAGGCATTATCAATAGTTTTATTGCCGATACCGCCGAACGTTGGGGCGATTATACGTCTATTCAAAGACGCTACAACAACTTAAATGAATTTTGGATTACAGGTTCTTATGGCAAAAGCACCAATGCCGTGGGTACTTGGATAAGTAAAATCAGCATCAACGATCCTTCAGTTGGTATTCAAGCAGCAGCTGAAAAACAAATACAAGATTTAAATGCGTATCCGAATCCTGTTGCCGATATGCTTACCCTTCCTTTTATTTTGCAAAATGAAGCCCAAGTTCAAATTCAAGTATACGACCAAGCGGGTAAACTTTTGTTAACCCTAAGCGAAACGCAAAATTCAGGACAACAAAAGGCATTTATCAATACCTCTGAGTTTGCTTCAGGTATTTATTTCTATACCATTACTGCAAATTCTCAAATTATCTCCAATGGAAGTTTTAGCAAATAGTGAAACGCCTTTAGAGCTAAAAGATTATTTAATCAACGCGGATAATTTCGACCTAGATAAAATCAAGCAAGGTGCTATTCTCTTGTTTGATAAACCCGATTTATGGTCGTCTTTTAAGTTGGTTAAAAAAGTCCGTTACCTTAGTAAGGCTGCTAAAGTTGGTCATGCCGGTACCCTTGATCCCTTGGCCACTGGTCTCTTAATTATTTGCACAGGAAAGTGCACCAAAATGATAGAGAAAATCCAAGATATGGAAAAGACCTATACCGGTGTTTTTAATTTTGGAAAAACCACCCCTTCGCACGACTTGGAAACAGAGTTTGATGGTGAATTTCCATACGAACATATTCAAGAATCCGACATTGATGCAGCTGTTAAAGCCTTTACTGGCGATGTTGCTCAAACTCCTCCAAGTTTTTCAGCCATTAAAGTCAATGGCGTCCGTGCCTATAAAATGGCAAGAAATGGGGAAGAGGTTGAAATGAAAAGCCGTTTCATTAAGATATACAATTTCAAAGTTGACAAGCAATTGCCAGATATGCAATTTGAAGTCAACTGCAGCAAAGGAACATATATACGCACTTTGGCCAGCGATTTTGCCAGCCACCTTAAAAGTGGAGCTTACTTAACCCAGTTGAGAAGAACTGCCATTGGCGATTTTAAAATTAATGATGCATTTAGTATTGAAAATTTTGAGCAACTTTGCAGCCGATAGTTTATGAGAATTTTTAATTCGACCGATCAGCTTCCTGAATTTTCTAATACCGTTTTCACCCAAGGAACTTTTGATGGCGTTCATTTAGGCCACCAAAAAATCTTAAAGCGCTTAAAAGACGAAAGTATAAAAGCTGGAGGAGAAAGTGTTTTGTTGACCTTTTGGCCGCATCCCCGTTTGTTTTTGTTCCCCGACGACAACCAATTAAAACTGCTGCAAACCCTCGACGAAAAGCTTGAGCAATTAGAAAAGGCTGGGGTCGATAATGTGGTGGTTTTGCCCTTCACCAAAGAATTTAGCCAAATGTTGCCAGAAGATTTTATCAAAGATTTTTTGGTAAACTCGCTCAATGTCCACACTGCTATTATTGGGTATGACCACCGCTTTGGTCGTAACCGTGAAGGGGACATTAACTTGCTTAAATCATACGAATCCCAGTTTAATTACAAGGTTTTGGAAATCGGTCCCGAGGACATTAACCACATAACCATCAGCAGCACCAAGATAAGAAATTCTTTGTTGGTGGGCGACGTGGCAACGGCGAATACCTATTTGGGAAGACAATATTCTTTCTCCGGTAAAGTGGTGCATGGTAAAAAATTAGGAAGAACCATAGGTTACCCAACGGCCAATTTGGAAATTAACCATCCCAATAAACTCATTCCAGCCATTGGTGTTTACGCCGTGCAATGCAAGGTCGATGGACAGGTTTTTGGGGGTATGATGAACATCGGAAACAACCCCACAGTTCCGGGAAAAGATTTCAGTATTGAGGTAAATATCTTCGATTTTAGTGCCGATATCTACGACAAAGTGATCGAAATCTTCGTTGTAGCTTGGCTGAGAGATGAAAAAAAGTTTGGAAATTTAGAGGAATTAGCGTTAATTTTGCAACTCGATAAAAAAAACGCCCTTGAAAAGATCCTTCATCTATAAATGTCTTGCCTTTATTGCTTTCTTCCTAGTAAGCAATGGGTATGCTGATGGACTTCATTTAAATGCGTTTGTTTCTTTGAACGATGCTGAGCCGGGTTCAGACCCATCTCGTTTTACTTCGACTTTCGATTCTACCTTTAGTTCTGCTTGGGATATTTATTTAAATACTTGGGATACCGAAGTTTTAAATCCTTATGCATACGACTACAGCAGTTTCAAACAACCAGTTAATATTATTTTAGCCGCTGATTCATTTGGTTTCGTTATGCCAATCACCAATGTGGTTACCTCGACTTATGGTCCAAGACACGGTAGAGCCCACCAAGGTGTTGACCTTGATTTAGAAACGGGTGATACGGTTGTTTCAGCATTTGACGGTGTTGTGCGTATGTCTCGTTACTACTACGGCTACGGCAATATGGTGGTGGTTCGTCACCACAATGGCCTTGAAACTTTATATGGTCACTTGTCTAAAGTGTTGGTAGAGCCTGGTCAAAAAATAAAGGCTGGCGATTTTGTTGGTTTGGGTGGAAATACCGGACACAGTTTTGGTTCTCACCTCCACTTTGAAATTCGTTTCATGGGACAACCAATTGACCCTTCTAAATTTATTTCTTTCGATAATTTTTCTTTGCTTAACAACGATGTGCAAATTGACAGCACCACGTTTGACAATGGCAAATTGATTCATAAACAAAGACAAGCAGATGCTGAGTTTGCAGAGGCTCACTACAAAACAGTGAAAAAGCCTGTGGCTAAATACCATGTGGTGCGCTCAGGTGATACGCTAGGTTCTATTGCCCGCAAGCACAAGACCACAGTATCTAAGCTTTGTAAAATGAATAAGATCCGTCCAACAACCATTCTGAGTTTGGGTCGCAAATTAAAAGTGAAATAATTAAGTTAAAGCCCATGAGGTTTTTAGTCTTTTTATTGCTGCTCATTTCCCCTCAATTATATTCTAATTCTTTAGATTCTACGAATTCAGTTTTTTCATTTGCCTTTGGTAAAGCCAAGTCGTTTTATTTTCAAAATCCAAAAGAACTCCAAAGTCTCAAGCTCGACAAATCAAGCATGCATGCACCTTTGGGGATTTACTTTGCATTAAACTATAGAGAACAACGTTCAGGCTTTAGCCTTGAATATTGTGCCCAAAATAGAAACTATACCTATTTAAATCCCAGTGCAGTCAATTGGTACGATGTGGTTTCTGAAAAACATTCAATTTCTATCAATACATGGAAATTTCAATACAGCTACAAGTTTGTAAACAAAAAGAATTTCAAAGCCTATGCTTGCGCTGGTTTAATGCTTAACAGCATGTATAACAACACCAGCTTCGAATTTGTTAAGGACACGTCCATTAATTATTATTGGCACCGCGATGCTATGCGCAGCAGCAAAGTATACCATTCTACCTATTGGACTATAGGCGCTATTGCAGAATACAATTGTTACAAGCATATTTTTTATGCCCAAGCGCAAGCCAATCTAATACGACAATCTCCGCTTGCCAATAGCAGCAATGAATTTGGAAGAACAACCTTTCAATTGGGAATTAACATTATGTTCTCCCAGTTTTTAAAGGCTTTGGAAAGAGGTATTGTTATTTAATTCTTGATTTGTTTTCGTTGGCAAACTTTTCCCAACTATTGGCTTTCTTATTGCTGCTGCCTGTCTTAGCACCAAAACCTCTTGGGTTCGCTTGGAAGATATGACACATGGCAGCAGCCAAACCATCGGTAGCATCCAAGTGTGTGGGCATGTCGTCAAATTTTAACAACCTCTGCAACATTTCAGCCACAGCTTCTTTACTTGAATTTCCAGAACCAGTAATACTTAATTTTATTTTTCTTGGTTGGTATTCGTAAATAGGCATCTCCCGCATCAAAGCAGCTGCAATGGCAACACCTTGAGCCCTGCCAAGTTTTAACATCGATTGTACGTTTTTGCCATAGAAAGGTGCCTCAATGGCCAATTCATCGGGCTTGTAACTGTCAATTAAACCAGTAACACGTTCAAATATGTGTTTGAGTTTAATGGCATGGTCTTCCAACTTATCTAAGCGGATAATGCCAATACTAATTAAAGAAAATTCTTTTCCCTTTAAGCCAACTACACCATAACCCATTATATTTGTACCTGGGTCTATACCCAAAACAATTCGGTCAAAATCCTCTAATTCCAATCGTTGCAACACAAGACAAAGATACATAAAAATGTCAATTGGCAATCTGTTTTCAAGCTTATTAAATGGTTGGTGCCATTTCTAATTGCCTTAATTCTTTATAAGAAGTTTTATAAAAATGCAGGTGTCTCTTTCGAATTTTTCTTCCTGCAATTCACCTCATTGCCTTGGTATTGGTATCTGGTTTTAATTGGATTTTCAGTCCTCAATTGGGGTCTTGAAATTCGCAAATGGCAATACCTTATTTGCAAACTGGAATTACAATCTTTCAAAGTGGCTGGTAAATCGGTGCTCTCTGGTATGGCAGTTTCTCAACTTCTTCCATTTAGAACAGGTGAGTTTTTGGGCCGCTTGGCCTATGTGCGCGATGACAATAAAATCAATGCTGGTATCTTATCCATTGCCGGTAGCTTTACCCAATTGTTGGTGACCTTGTTCTTCGGAACGCTTGCCTTCTTTTATTTGCAACCCATAGAAATTCCATTGTTTTTTATCCTCTCACTAAGTGCTTTTATTTTGCTTCTTGTATTAGGATACTTATACATGCCACAATTTGTTCCCCTTAAAGAAAGTGCTTTTTTTACCGCTATCCGCGAGGCTTTGGGTTTTTTAAAACGCAGCGACCGTCTGCGCCTAATTGGATTTTCCAGCTTGCGTTATGTGCTTTTCGTTTTGCCCTATGCCCTAATGGCCCAATGGTTTCATGTTGGCCACGAAAATAATTTGTTGTTTTTGATGTGCTCAGTCTCTTGCATATTTTTTCTGCAAACGGTTTCTCCGAGTTTTATATTAACCGATTTGGCCATTCGCATCAGTGTGCCTGCCTTGGTTTTCTCTGGTTCTTTTGAGGCCAACAATAACTTCGATTTTATGCCGGGTATGGTTATCTATGTTTTCAATATTCTTATTCCCATGCTCATTGGTGCTGCAATACTTTTGTCGCTGAAATTGAAAAAATAATGGCCTTTATCATCCTACTGTTTTTAATTGCTTTTGCCGTCCTTGCATTAATTGCCGTTATCTATATGGCTTTTATGTTTTGGTGCACAAGTAGGTTTAAAATAGAAACTAATAGTGAAAATCAGAATCCTATTTCCGAAGGGGTATCTGTTTTAATTCCGTTTAGAAACGAAGCACTGAATTTGGAAAATTGCTTAAACAGTTTTGTCCTACAAAACAATGTCTCATTTCCCTACGAATTGATTTTGATTGACGATGGGTCTGACGACCAAAGTGCTGCAGTTATTGATAAATTCATAAGCCGTTTACCCTTGCAAATGATCAGCTCAAATGGCGTAGGGAAGAAAGCGGCCTTACAAACAGGAATTGAAACTGCCCAATACAATATTGTTTATACGATAGATGCCGATTGTGTTTTAGGTCCAAATACCTTGCACTACATGTCTAATAAGTTTGTATCAGAAAATCTAAATATGCTTTGTGGTTTGGTCAATCTTACACCCGCAAAAGGCATATTCCAAAACCTGCAAACCGCTGAATCAGCAGCCTTGGTAGGTATTAGTGCCATCATGCTCAATGCTGGCAAACCCGCAACCTGCAATGGTGCGAATTTGATGTTTAGAAAGGATGTGTTTTTACAATTGAAGGGGTATGAAAACTACAAGCATTTGAGTTCTGGCGACGATGATTTTTTGATGCACGCGTTTTTTAATTTTAATTCTCAAGCCTGTCGCTACGCCATGCACAAAAATGCAGTAGTAAGCACCAAGCCTGAAAATTCTCTCAACACCTTCTTTTCCCAAAGGGCCCGTTGGGCAAGCAAGCGCAAGCACTATATTTTTCAGTATAACACATTCCTGTTTGTTTTGATGGGACTAAAATTTTTAGCCTTTTGGTCTATGCTATTCTTTATGGTCATCAGCTTTTTTTATTGGGGTGACAACACACCTTTGCTATTCTTGCTCTTGCTTTATATCTCAGAATTGACATTTGCTAAACGTTTGCAAAAGGCCTTGCAATTAAATTACCTTTTTGTTTTCATACTGCCCTTGTATCAGTTTTACCTGCCCTTGGTTTTGATCTACAGCAAATTCTTTAAAATCTCTTGGAAGGGTAGGCGTATACATGCCCAATAAGCTTAAGGTGGTCGAAAAGTATTGAGCTTTACTAAATCTGCTTTGTTGCTTTATTTTCACTTGCCTATTTTCGCAAACTTTATAAGATGGATTCATTAACTCAAATCGTATTAGGTGCCGCAGTAGGTGAGGTGGTGCTTGGGAAAAAGGCTGGCAATAAGGCCATGTTGTTTGGTGCCATTGCCGGAACTGTACCCGATTTGGATGTGCTGCTTTCACTTTGGTATAAAGACGATTTGTCTGAAATAGCCTTGCACCGCGGTTATTCCCATGCGTTATTCGTGCATGTTCTTTTAGCCATTCCTCTGGCCTGGCTTTGTTTTAAGGCCTATAAGCAAAAGTATACTTTTAAAGATTGGTATTTGTTGTGGAGTCTAGGACTAACCACCCACGCTATACTAGATGCTTTTACCACCTATGGTACCCGTTTGTTCCTTCCATTTTCAAGCACTCCCGTTGGTTTTAACAACATCTCGGTAATTGATCCTGCTTATACCTTGCCGTTTATGGGCATACTTATTTATTGCCTATTTTTAAAACGAGACAATCCAAACCGTTTGAAGTGGGCTTGGCGTTCTATCTATATTAGTTCGGCCTACATGTTGGCAACCTTTGGGGTTAAAGGATATGTCCATTACAAATTTTCGAGTTCCTTGCAAGCACAAAACCATCCATATTCATTTATCAGTACCTCACCAACTTTTTTCAACAATGCCTTATGGGCTGGCATGGGAATAAGTGATAGCAGCATTTATATGGGCGAATATTCTATCCTAGAATCTCCTCAACCGGATACCATTCGTTTTGTGAAATACGCTAGGAATTTACAACTTGAAAAAGGTTTTGAAGGTGAAGCCCTCAATACCTTGAAATGGTTTAGCCAAGGCGCCTATTTATTGGAAAAACCCAACGATTCTACTTTGAATGTTTTTATAGTGAAATGGGGTAGAACCAATTATCAAGAAACAGAACCTATTAAATCTTTTGTGTTTTATCAGCAACTGCAGAAAAAGGGCAATGAAGTGGTCTTGCATACTGTGAGACCTAAAATGGACAAGCAAGTTTTTAAAATGGCATTTGCCCAATTGTGGAACCGTATTTGGGTGCGGTAGTAATTA
>JAOASJ010000055.1 GCA_030158725.1 Bacteroidia bacterium | reverse complement strand
TATTGGTTATTGGTTATTGGTTATTGGTTATTGGTTATTGGTTATTGGTTATTGTAGAGACAAGGCATGCCTTGTCTCTACGAATATGGTAAACGAACGACATAACCTATATAAACAATATCGATAGTTTTGAATCCAAATTTTATATGGCGCCTATCCGTGCCCTTTGTCTGCGCTTTGCTCCGGCTTTGTGGCCGAAGCGCCACAAGAGCTACACGTCGGTCATCGGGGCGCAAGTCGATGTAACGAAATCATTGTGGTTCTGTTAATTGGTTATTTGTGTGGTAGAGACAAGGCATGCCTTGTCTCTACATGGAATCTAATCCAACAGATTTAATAATTATAATACAGTCATTTAGGCCCCGCCTAAAAACGACCTAAACCAATGCGCGCTGTCTTTGAGGGTGCGGACCTTGGTTTTGAAATCGACATGCACCAAACCAAAACGTGGGTAATAGCCTTCGGCCCATTCGAAATTGTCCATTAAACTCCAAGCAAAATAGCCCTTCAAATTGGCACCCTCTTGTTTGGCCCTTATGGCTTCGCTGATATGGGTTTGAAAATAATGTATCCTAGCCGTATCGTGTACACGGTTAAACATCATTTGGTCGTCGAAGGCCGCTCCATTCTCCGTTACATACAATGGGGTTTTTAGTCCATAGCCATGTATTTTCATGATACAGTGGTACAAACTCTCCGGGTGTATTTCCCAATCCATTGCCGTTAAATCCAAACTGCGCTCCTTGGCTGGCACTAATTTTATTTTTAAAAAAGGATTGAAATGGTTGTGCTTAAACACTTCTCTGGTATAAGTTTGTATGCCAATAAAATCCAAATCAACTTTTAACATTTCTTCATCGCCTTCTTTTATAAAACGTTTAATTTGTTTGAGCTTACTTAAGTTTTCCAAAGGATAACCCAAACCAATAATTGGCTCAAAGAAAAAACGATTAATCAATTGATCGGCTGTCTCTGCGGCTCTTAAGGCGCGTTGGGTTTGGTCTTCAGCCTCAATGTGAGTAAACGAAAAGCTAGAGCCTATCTGCAAACTGCTGTCAATTTCTTTTAGGTGTCTGTATACAATGCCTATACTCATCATGGCATGGTGGGTAGCGGCAAAGAAGGCATCAAAGCCTTTTTTACCTGGCGCATGTATTCCAAATAAATAACCGGCTCCAAGAAATACGGAAGGTTCATTTAACACCATCCAATTTCTTACTTTTGGCAATGCACGAACACATACCTCCGCATAATTTTTAAATTGTTCAAGTATGTTTCTATTGGTCCAACCTCCATTTTTCTCTAAGGCCAAGGGCAAGTCCCAGTGGTATAAAGTAACCCAAGGGGTAATGTCTTGTTCTATGCAATAATCGACTACCTCCTTATAAAAACTCAAACCTTCCTCATTAACATTTAATCCATCGGGCATTACCCTAGGCCATGAAATACTAAAACGAAAATGTTTGAATCCAATTTTTTTAAGAAGATCAATATCGGTCTTATAGTGCGTATAAAAATCAGCAGAATCAGACAACTGATCGCCTCTTTTTACTTTGGGCTTTTTGAAAAATACCCCGGATTCTTGTTGGCAAAACTCATCCCATATCGAAGGACCTTTACCTCCAACGTCTGCAGCAGATTCGGTTTGGGCAGCCGATATAGCGGCACCCCAAATCATATCCTTTAAATGATTTTGACCCATTAGACTAAAGAAAGAAATTAAGCGATTTTAAACTCTTTTAACAAATGAAACACGTCTTGTTCATCAAGCTCTTCAGTAGTTTCTTCGCTCAACTCTTCAACATGTTGGAACAAGGTCCAGCGACTTTCATTGTATTCTAAGGCGGTTAGATTTTCTATCCAATCACCACTGTTTAAATAATGTATACTCGATTGTTTGGTCTCTACCATTTTATCTGAGGCCTGGTGAATATGCCCACATACCACTGCTTTACAATGTTGAGCTTCTGCATAATTTACTGCAGATTCCTCAAAATTGTTGACAAAGGAAATGGCTTGCTTCACACTGTTCTTAATGGTCTTTGATAAAGAAACCCTTTTACCACCAAACTTTTCTGAAATAAAATTCACAAAGGTGTTGATGATAATTAAAAGGTCATATCCTTTACCCCCCAATTTGGCCAACCACTTAGCATGTTGTATACTGAAATCAAACACATCACCATGAAAGAACAAAGTCTTAGTTCCATTGAGGTTCATTTCAACTTTATTTACTAAGGTAATGTTTCCAAAATCCATACCCACAAACTTCCTCAACATTTCGTCGTGGTTGCCTGTTATGTAAATTACTTTGGTGCCATTCATCGCCATTTTTAAAATATAGCGAACCACTTTCATGTGGTTTTTTGGAAAATACTTTTTAGAAAACTGCCATATATCTATGATATCTCCGTTTAAAACCAAGGTTTCAGGATCTATACTTTTTAAATAGTGAAGCAGTTCTTTTGCGCGGCAACCGTAGGTCCCTAAATGGACATCCGATATTACAGCCAGTTCTAATTTTCTTCTATTCATCTTTTAAAAATTCCATTAAAAGGATTGAAAAAATGAAACAGCAAGGTCAATAGTTCATCGATTAATTTATGCATGTTTTTTTTACAAAGTTAAAAATGCAATGTCACGTGAATGTGCTTTAAAAATTATTGAATTGTTAGCAAGAATAAAAATTAATTCAACAAGGGTTAGACAAAAAAAAATGTTGTTTGTATGTCCGGTTTTTTCAATAACCCAAGCTTCAAAAAGCTAAGGAAAACCGGTCCATCCAATCAACATATTTTGTGTTATATCCAAAGATCAAGTATTCAACTGCTTTAGACAATACAAAATACGGGGTAGTATATTTCCCGTATATTAATCTGGTATTAAATTTTC
>JAOASJ010000054.1:11512-13987 GCA_030158725.1 Bacteroidia bacterium | reverse complement strand
TTTTTCAATTATTCTTAATTTATATTGCAATACTCTATCAATCAGTTGGTTAAAAAACCATCCTTAAACCCGTTTTTATCTAAAACTAGCCAAATTCAAGATATTCCATAAGTCCTACTCCCGAAAATCCTTTAAAATCAATGGTTTTTAGACCCTTTTATCAGCCATTTATTAAATACTCCTGCCCAATTTTCTTCGCAAAATCCAAAAATTACAGAAATTTCTATGTTTTAAACCTCCTTTTTTATCTAAATCACTACCCCAATCCCTGAGTAATTTCATTTTTAAGTCCATTAAATGAAAAAGCCTTGAACAATTCATCTATTGTTCAAGGCTTTTAAAAGTTAAAAAAGGTTCTAAAATTTGTAACGTAAATTAAACGCTATATTATATGCTACAACATTACTTCTCAATATTCCATAATCCATATTGTAGTCCTGTCTGTTTTTTTGATACTGCAAAGCACATCCTAAATACCAATGATCAAGTGGCGCTCGTCTCATTATTGGTCTGCTATACATTAGCCCACCGGTGTACCCAGCATTAAATAAGTTGCTAATCATATTTCCCATTGGTTGCGTTGAAGCATCATTCAATGAAAATGTGTTGCCCTTTGACCCAGCCAATATCGCAAAGTTAGTTCCTCCCGATATCTGTATCTCATGAATCCGCCTTATATTAAAGGTGTAAGTTAATTTGATTGGTACATTAATATAACGCAATGCTGTTTTATTGCTCACCTTAATTAACGGACTCATTGAATCAGGAGCAGTGTAATAGGTAAAGATATCTCCATTAGGCATGCGCAATGGTATTTGGTTCAACCTGTAACTAATATCTACTGCACTTGAAATACTTCTGTATTGCAATCCTGTACTCAACCCAATTCCGAACCTAGCTAAAAACAAATAATCAAATGTTAAATTAAAAAACCTTGTCTGCTGATTCTTGGTGCTTTGCTCAAATAAATTCCTTGTGTCTTTGTGCAATTTCTGCTCATTGCTTATACCTTCTACTTGTGTACTTACAGTTGACACACCCGAAGCAATTCCTAAAGCAAACAAATCTTTATGTCGAGGCTTTTCTTTAACCCTATAAAATGAAGAGTCAATTGGCAATGGTGCTTTTACCTTTTCTACTTCACTTATTAATAATGGTGAAGTCGATAACTCATTTATTGGCCATTTGTATTTTAAGTTGGCAGCTTCATAAACTTGTTCAGGTCCAATTTGTGTCAAAGGTTCCTCTTGCTTCACCGTTTGACCAATACCTAATGAACCTTGTCCATTTATGGTTTCGCTTTTTTCTTCTATTACTTCATTGTTTACTATGCTATGCGTTTCTGATTGCTTTTCTATTTGATTCTCCTTTTTTGATTTCCTGTTAATTGGGCTTTTTTGATTTGATTTTCCTTGCTCAGCAGCACTGGCGAGCGTGTTTGTTGGTGTAGATGAATCTAACTTTTTACTTTCATCTTCTTTAGCTGACACTATTGCATCATCTACTTCACTTTTGCTTTGTAACCCCGGCTCCGTTAATTCTACTTTTGGAGTCTCTAATTGTACGGATTGAACTTCTGCTGCAATCTTTGTGTCACGGTTCAAATATTGCATGAGTATTCCTGCAGAAACGACTATACCAATCAAGACAAAAGGCCAAAATATAAATGGCTTTTTCTTTGATGGGGCATTTAACTCTTTCTGAATCCTCTCCCACTGCGCATCACGCAATGGAACAGTATGCTCAGAAAAGGCTTCCTTTATCCCTTTGTTTATATTATTCCCTAACTTCATTTCTTATCCCTTTTTGTTCTAATAAATTTGCTAAAAGTCTTTTCGCTCTGCTGTATTGAGAACGTGAAGCTTCTTCGCTTATATTTAACGTTTGTGCAATTTCCCTATGACTCATATCGTCTACCACATACATATTAATAATTATTTGCTGGTTGATACTTAACTGCGATAACAATTTCATGGCCATCTCGGCTTCTAAACTGACTTCCTGCTCGGTATCGGTATCACTTATATCTAATACTGAATCAGAAATATGCTCGACCATTAATGCTTTCTTTTTTTTTCTTAAAAAGTCTAGTGATGTATTGATGCCAATTCTGCTAATCCATGTTTTCAAACTACTGCCTCCTTTAAAAGTATCTATACTTCTGTACACTTTCATAATTGCGTCATGAAAAATCTCTTCGGCATCTTCTCTACTCCCAGTGTAACGCAAACATAGCCCCATTAATATGGGACCATAGTTATCATACAAACAGCGTTGCGCTTTTGCATCTCCATTGCTACAGCCTTTTATGATTTCGAGTTCTGTCAAGGTGGTTTTAGTATTTAGACGCAACTTATATTTTTTTTGTGACATCGTCTAAAAAAAAGTCAATATTTTAATTCAATTTTGCGTTAACCTCCTATGCGCTTTATATCCTTATTATGTGTGTTTCTTGTATCTCAAGCTTTTGCGGCT
>JAOASJ010000054.1:0-11412 GCA_030158725.1 Bacteroidia bacterium | reverse complement strand
AAGCACCATTCAAATTTTATTAGTATACACGAAAACAACCATTCTAAATATGCCGAATACGACGAAGTTGATTACCTTCATAAAGATTCTAGTATTGAAATCAAATGTTATAAAAACAAAAGCCTAAAATTTACCAGAACCTTTTTCAAAACAGAAGCGCCAATTCCGCTTAAAAACTTTCTAAGATTCAAACCAGAAAAATGGATACACAGCCTATTGCCTTTCGATTATATAGGTGATTACAATTTTTATTGCAACCGTTACCCTAACTCTGAATACTACTATTCCAATGATGAGAAAACAGATTTTTTATATATAGATAGTTCTTATTCAAACAACAAACTTGAAACAGTTTACATCAATGCATACGATAGCATTGTCAGATATAATTATGTAAACAACATCGCTGTTTTAAATTACAACTCTAAAGCTTTTAGGGTCGCAAAAGATTTACAGCAATGCGGCACTGGTTTGAAAAATCTTAAGCAAGACTGGGTCATTCCGCCTCAATACGACCAAGTACAAATCTTTCTCTATGACACCAACTCCTTATATATATGTACCAAAGGCGAATACACCAGCATATTTAATTGGAAAGGTGAATTGCTTTTCCCTTCTATTAAAGACATAGGAATACCTTATGAAAGGAATTCTTATTGGGATGATAGAATCATTCATCTTCCTGATAGCTTTACGAAAAAGCAAAATTTAAAATCCAATGTTACCATCAAGATTATTAACAAGGATGAAAACAAATATGAACTAAGGTCAATCAACAACACCTTAATTAAAAAGTTCAACTGCCCTTTTTCAACCTTTAATATCGGAGATGGGGTATTATTATTCCGACTGACAGACAGCTTAGGCAAACAGGGTATATGCGACCTTGACAGAATTATAGTACCACAGATTTATTCTTATGTTGAAAGTTTAGGCGATTACCATTTCATTGCCCATCATTTTTCTGACAGCATAAGTATCTTTAATCCTGAAGGGAAAATATGCCACAGCTTTAAAAATGTAGAAATCATGCGCTTATACGACAGAGTGCTTATGGTTATAGACCAGTTTAAACATCCTAGACTTTTTAATTATTACACTTGCCAATACCTTGAAACAACAAAAGACTATGAAATTGTGTCGAAATACGACTACTGGTATAGCATTAAAAAAGGCAATAAATATGGACGCGTCGACTTTACACTTAAAACCCTTATCCCTCCTATCTATTCTTCAATAAATAATTATTATGGTCATTGGATTTGTAAAAACAAAGACACTTTTGACATTTACAAAACAGATGGTCAATTAATTTCTACCTTGGTATGTGATTCTTTCTATACAAACAAATCTAGATCCAAGTCATACGCCTACGACAATGATGCAACGGTATTCAAAAAAGACAATAAATTTGGTTTAATTAATGCCTTTGGAAAAATCATTCTACCGGCCGAATTCACCGATATTGCCTATGCCTACCTATATGAATCCCACGAAATCTATATTGGTTTTAAAAATGACTCTCTTTACTTTTACAAAAGTGATGAAAACCACCAGCTAAAAACTTTTTTCCCTTTTCCATTCAATTCCTATGTCTTTTACAACAGCCTTTGTTTTTATGAGAACCACAACGGTTTGCTCAACGCCAATGGCAAAATTATTATCGAAGACATTGAGCATTTTTCAAACAATGCAAATATTTACAGTCTAACCCCTATAAATAAAAACGGCAAATTCATTGGTAGTATCAATAGACTAGGGCAATGGCGGTTCAAAAGCAATGATTACCAATTGGCCGAAGAAAATAATAATGGACAATTTCTAGTCCTCGACAACAACAGACGCGCTGGATTGGTTTCTTGTTCAGGTAGAACTATAGTCAAACCCGAATACCAATACATCTCCCACAATTCTAAATACAATTTGCTTTGGTTTAATTGTATCCATATTTCTTCTTTAGAAAACGACCCGAATACGTATAATGGAATTTGGAAAATAAAAAACCTAAACACCAATGAAATTTTAACCGATACTTTATATTACCCGCAAACGTTTGAGGAAGGTTTTTTAATTTGTCAAAACACTTATAAACACTGGGGCATTATTGATTCTACTGCGAAAGTTTGTATTCCTTTAAAATATAAATCTTATTCCTTTCTCCTGAATGGCCAATACGCCTTTTTCCTTAACGACAGTGTGCTTGATATTTTCAATAAAAACGCCTTAAAGTTAAAATCACTTAAACTAAAAAAAATCAAACTTTTTAATCATAATTCATATATAGGCTTCAACGAATCCACCACCTACATTCTAGATTCAAATTTTAATTTTATAGATTCAAGCAAAGTGTTTTTTAGCACCCATAAAACACTATACAAACAACTTGATTACAATGAACAATTGAGTCTACTTTCAGATATAAGGACACTTGTTAGCCCCAACTTTGACGATGCTTATGGATATAATAACTTTGACGTGGTTAAAGAATTTAACTTCCCTTTTGCCATTTTGAATTTTATAAAAACCATTTCTGAATACAATGCCCCCAATTTCAAAGAAAATATCTATGACAATGCTTATGTCTTTCCAAATCCAAAATACAACGATTACAACAGTTACTACCAACCCTACAATAAATACGACTATGATTTTCGCATAAACTACAATTCGATTGGCGACATTTCAATATTCTCCGACAATGTCAACAAGCATATTTATACCCCAAGAAAATTCAACTTCTCTGACATCGACGACAAAATATTTTACTTACAAAATTATTCCAATCATACCCTTTCCATAGGTTTTCAATGGAATTATCCCCACCAAGATGAGGATTTAGATTACCTAAACATCTATTTCGACAGTTTATTAGGTCCTCTAAAATTTAATTTATACGATTTGGTAGAGGACAAAAAAGGTTTCTCAGACCATGTTTATGCTTCGCTTAAAAAGCTCGACAATCCTTTGATTCCTTGTTTTCCAAATTCAGATTATTTGGAAAAATTTTCGAATACTTTTATGATAGAAAAAGAAAAATTAATTCTATTGATAGATTCTAACTACAAGATTGAATTGGAAATTAAAAATGTACTGCCTTATTTCGATTCTTTTTGGCAGTCTAGATTCAGGCAATAATTATTTGCCCATCATTTTTTGGATGTATTTTCCGACAATATCAAATTCTAAATTCACAGTGTCGCCTTCATTTAACTCGCCAAATACGGTGTGTTCGTAAGTATATGGAATAATGGCCACCGAAAATTCATTTTCTTTACTGTCTACTACGGTCAAACTGGTTCCATTTACTGTTATTGATCCTTTCTCAACGGTTACACCTAGACCATTCGGGTATTGAAACGAAAAACGCCAACTACCACCTTCATCTAATTTTTGAATACAAGTAGCTGTGCAATCAACATGCCCTTGAACAATGTGCCCATCAAAACGGCCATCTGCTTTCATGCATCTTTCTAAGTTTACATGCTTGCCAATGGCCCACGATTTCAAATCTGTTTTATTTAAAGTTTCCTGAATAGCTGTTACCACATGGGTCTTGCCTGCAATATTTACAACCGTTAAACATACACCATTGTGGGCCAAACTTTGGTCTATTTTCAATTCTGAACTTATATCAGATTCAATCGTAAAATGTATATTATTTTGTTCCGTTTGTATGGATTTAATTACACCCATACATTCAACTATGCCAGTAAACATGCTGCGAAGATAGTCTATTTAAATTTTTTATTAATGCGTAAACTCTATTTAAACACGGCAACCAAACGCAAGTTTATGCGCCTACCCGTTAAGTAATTTGGAACACCGTAAGTGGTATTGCTAAAATCTTTCACCCATAAATAGGATATCACATTGTTTATTTGCAAAAGATTGTAGACATCTGCGCCTATCCACATATTGCGTATGAATTTGCTTTTTATCTTAGTCGATTCACCACCAACTATTACTTTACTAAAACCGATATCTACCCTTTTGTAAGCAGGAATGGTATATCCTTCTTTATATCTTGCAGAACCTCCTAAGTAGTAAGGCAAACCAGTACCAAAATTCAACATCAAATGCATGCGGTAGTCTTTGTTAGAATTCAATTCATCTTGAAACATAACCGAAGCAGTCACTCTGCGGTCGGTTGGTCGTCTCAAAAATCCAGTTTCTGTTTCTTGGTTGCCGCTGTTGATGTACGTTATTTTCTCATCTGTTTTTAATACACTTAGAGAAAACCAACTTTCTAATCCTTTTATAAATTCACCATTGATTCTTGAATCAAATCCTGTTGCATACCCACGTGCTGAATTGGTGGCATAGTAGCGAATTCGGATATTATCTAAAACATAAGGCACCAAATAATTCAAGTCTTTGTAATACACTTCGGCAGAGAATTTAAACGGCCTTCCGAATGACTTAAATCCGAATTCCATTCCGGCGGTATAATGTATGCTTCTTTGTGCTTTTAGATTGGTGTTTAATTGTCCAACAAAATCGCGCATCTCTCTGTAAAAAGGTGCTTGGTAATAGTATCCAAACGCAGCCTTTAACAAAATGTTCTTTTTCATAGGAACCGAATCGCGTTTGTGGCGGGCATTGTAATGCTTGTTTGGCTCATAATACATTTGAAGACGTGGAGAAACCAATGATTGGCCATTCAAGCTGGAATATAAATATCTAGTTCCTGCAGTAACTGTAAATTCATTCACTGCTCCAAAGCCTTGATGAAATTGAGCAAATGCAGAAATTCTTTGGTTGTTGATGCTCGATCTAGAATTTACATTATCATTCAAGTAAATGCTAGAATCATTACCTGGCAAAGTGCTCATGTTATACCCACCTGAATCGGCAAACTTCCATTCTTTAAAACGGTCGTTGATGCTTTCCATTTGGTATTTAATGCCGTAAATTAATTTTCCAGGATGGCGCATTTGGTCTAGCTCATACATGATTTTTTGAGCTGACTTTATACCCGCAAATTTCACTACCCCTTGATGGGCAATATTGAAAACTGAGAAATACAAATCGTTGCGCGCATGGTTTATAAAATAACCTCTTCCTAATAGCGATTTTGCATTTCCAAAACTACTAGACCCAAGGTTGTTATCAACTTCAGAAATTTCATAAGCCCCTTGAATATCGTAGTGCTCCATTTCTGAAGACACAAATCCCGAGGCCATGAATTTCAATTCTATTCTTTTTTTGGTATGAACAAATGACAAGCCTCCCATTCCTGAACGGTAATCAACAATCTCTTGACCATCCATACCAATACTCAATTTCAAAGCACTTTGCAAAGTGCCAAACGTAGTTTCCTGACGTTCTGGTTCAAATCTGTAGCGGTTTTGCGCATAATTTAGCAACAATTCCAAACGGTTGTAACGGTTGAAATGCCAAGCAAACAATGATTGAAAATCGCCGAACCTAGACTTATACAAACCCTCGGCATCAAAAGTATTGAGCAAGTTTTTATTACCTCTATACCTTGCGCCACTTAAATAAGTAAATCGTATGGAATCTCTTTGCCCTATCCTTTTATTAGCTTTTACAAGACCTTCAATAAAAAAGGTTGCACCCAACATGCCTATTTGAACACCAGATGCGTTGGCTTTGGGACTGCGGTAATTGACATCCAAAACAGACGATAATTTATCGCCATAACGGGCTTCGAAACCACCGGCAGAAAAATTTACGTTGCTAACCAAATCTGGGTTAATAAAACTCAAGCCTTCTTGTTGACCGCTGCGCACCAATTGAGGGCGGTATATTTCAAGGTCATTTACATAAATTAAATTTTCATCGTAACTACCCCCGCGCACATTGTATTGTGAACTTAGTTCATTGTTAGAACTTACGCCTGCTAAGGTTTTGATAAAGTCAGAAAAATCTCCAGAAACACTTGGCCTGCTGCTCAAGGGTTTCATAACGATATCACCGCTTCTTTCCCTTTTATCGCTTATCCCTCCAGGGTTGTAGGTGGTAATTGAATTGCTTAGAGTAACATCTAATTTAAAATCTTCTTCTTCAAATAAAAATGGAATAACACTTATATATGGTTTTATCCCAGGGGTTTCAAATTTTAAGATATTCTTCTTCTTGCGCACATAAGGTACTTTGTAATTTCCGACACTGTCAGAATACCAAACACCTTCTGCGGCTGAGTTGTGTATGACTGCTTTTGAGATAGCGGTTCCACTATCGCTAAGCACTCTGCCGTGCACAAATGATTGCGCACTTAAGTATGAGCTAAATAAAAATGATATGAGCAGTGCTGTTAACTTCAAAAAAGGTTTTGCTGATTAACGAATACCTGCTTGGATTATTGTTTTAATTGAGAAATCATGACTTTCGGCTCAGGAGCAGAAAATACGGTATTACCAGCAACCAATACTGTTGCCCCTGTGTCTACCAGTTTTTTATAATTACCTAAAGTTACTCCACCATCGATTTCAATTTCAAAATTAACACCCAATTTGGCTTGCATATTTTTCAATTGTTCAATTTTACGGTAAGTATTTTCAATAAACGATTGACCACCAAAGCCAGGATTAACACTCATTAAGCACACAAGGTCTAGATCTCCAGCCACATCTTCAAGCAAACTTACATTTGAATGAGGGTTAACAGCTACTCCAGCTTTCATACCTGCGCTGCGAATAGATTGTAGACTGCGGTGCAAATGGGTACAAGCTTCAAGGTGAACAGATAAAACAGCAGCACCTGCTTCCGCAAAACGGGTGATGTAACGGTCAGGATCAACAATCATCAAATGCACATCCAATGGTTTTTTAGCATGTTTTTTCAATGTATTCATGACAGGGAATCCAAATGAAATGTTTGGAACAAATACCCCATCCATAATATCTACGTGAAACCAATCAGCTTCACTGTCATTAATCATTTGAATATCACGTTCTAGATTACCAAAATCAGCGGATAACACACTAGGTGCGATTTTAAATTGCATGGGTGCAAAGTTATGCGTTGTATCGATACTAAGCAATAGCAATTAAAACAAACACATATGCAGTATTTGGACAAACAATCTCCCCTCAAAAAAACTTACCACTTCATGACACCCACTCTACTTCGCAATTCATAATTTCCCATTATCTTCGCAGAAAATTTGTAAAATGCGCCTAATACTTTCCATACTATTGCTATCCAGCAGTTTCATTTCCATAAATGCTCAAAAGAAGGAAGATGTAACAGCAAGAATGAAATCGGATATCACTTATTTATCAAGCGACCAACTTGAAGGCCGCTTAACTGGTTCTTCTGGTGAAATGCGTTCTTCTTTATACATTGCCGATCAATTTAAAATGAATGGAGTTGCGCCTAAAGGCAATGACTCAGGCTCATACTTCCAAACCTTCAGCATCGTGCGTTTGAGAATTTCCCAATACCGTGGTACCTTAATATGGTCGGAAAAGAATGATTTATTGCATGGATTAAAATCTGATCGTGCTGAATTCTACCCGCTTTCTCAAAGCTGCAACCTTGATAGTGTTAAAAATGTTTCAACCTTCTATGCAGGATATGGCATTTTAGCACCTGAAAATAATTACAGCGATTACCAAGACACAAATGGTATTAGAGGAAAAGTATTTATCATAAAACTGGGCAGCCCAGAAGCATCTAATCCCCATGGCAAATATTCTGCTTATGAAAGTTTAAACTACAAAGTTGACCAAGCTATAAAATTTGGGGCTAGAGGTGTTGTGTTTATAAACACAGATACCAGCATTGAAAATCCCAAAGGCAAACTAGACCGTGAAATCAAGCCGCGATCTATTCCTGTTATTTTCGTAAACACCATGCAAGCGTCACTGATTAATTCCAAACAAATCAGTTTTAAAGTAGACATCAAACAAATCAATTCAACAGCACATAATGTTATTGGGTATATCAACAATAAAAAAGCAAAAACAATTATTATTGGTGCACACCAAGACCATTTAGGTTACAATGAATTCGGTGGAAGCAGAGATACCAAAGGTGGTCAAATCCACAATGGAGCCGATGACAATGCCAGTGGTGTTGCCATGATGTTGGAGCTAATGCGCAAAATCAAAAAGTCTAAAAAACTTAGAAAGAACAACTATATATTCATTGCATTCAGTGGTGAAGAACAAGGATTATTGGGTAGCAATTATTTTGTTAACCATCCTGTAATTGATGTAAAAACCGTTCAATACATGCTAAACTTTGACATGGTTGGACGCCTTGATTCTAGCAAAAAAACTTTAATGATTTATGGCATTGGCACTACACCACAATGGAAGACCAGCATTGCCAATTTGAAAACAGATTCGACCCAAATAAAAATCAAAACCACAGAAAGCGGCACCGGAAGTTCTGACCACACCAGCTTTTACTATGCGAACATTCCAGTTTTGCATTTCTTTACCGGTCAGCACCACGATTACCACATGCCTTCTGACGATGAGGGTTTGATTAACTACAATGGAATGTACCTTGTTTATGGTGTTACCATGCAAATGATAGAATCTGTCAATAAAATTAAAGACTTGCCATTTACTGCAACCAAAAGCGAAGAAAGTACCCGAATGGCTTTCAAAGTAAGCTTGGGTATTATGCCAGATTATATTTTTGATGGTGTTGGTTTGCGCATCGATGGTGTAAACCTTGGAAAACCGGGAGAAAAAGCAGGCATGTTGAAAGGCGACATTATCACCAAAATGGGCGATTTTGTTATCAGCAACATACAAGACTATATGAAAGCATTAAGCCAATTTAAAAAAGGCGACACCATTTCAGTTCTTGTAAAAAGAGGTTCAGAAGAAAAAACGTTACAGGTTACTTTTTAATTATTTATGAAAATCACAGAACACATTAAGAATGCAAACAAGACTTTGTTTTCGTTCGAAATATTACCGCCACTAAAAGGCGACAGCATAGACAGCATTTACCATGGCATTGATCCATTAATGGAATTCAAGCCTTCTTTTATAGATGTTACTTACCACAGAGAAGATTATGTAGAAAAGAAACGAAGTGATGGTTCCTTTGTTAAAGTTGCAACCAAGAAAAGACCAGGTACCGTTGCCATATGTGCTGCGGTTATGCACAAGTATAACATCGATACTGTACCTCATATTATTTGTGGTGGTTTTACCCGCGAAGACACTGAAAATGCGTTGATCGATTTAAATTTCTTAGGTATAGACAACGTCTTAGCTCTAAGAGGTGACAATGCGAAAAACGAAAACATTTTTACACCAGAAGATGGTGGCAACACCAATTCGCTTGACTTAATTCACCAAATAAAAAACATGAACAGTGGAATTTATATGGATGAAGAATTGTCGAATGCCAACATCACCAATTTTTGTATCGGTGCTGCTGCATATCCTGAAAAACACCATGATGCCCCTAACTTAAAAACCGATATGAAGTTTTTAAAACGCAAAGTGGAAAGTGGAGCTGAGTTTATCGTAACACAAATGTTTTTTGACAACCAAAAGTATTTTGAGTTTGTCGCCAAATGTAGAGAAAACGGCATTATGGTTCCAATTATTCCTGGCATTAAACCATTAACAACCAAATCGCAACTTACTTTGTTACCTAAACTGTTTCATATTGATTTGCCAGATACATTGACCGATGAGATTGAGCAAGCAAAGACCTCTGATGCGGTAAAAGAAATTGGTATCGAGTGGGCCATTCGCCAATGCAAAGAGCTTATTGACGCCAAAGTGCCTGTTCTCCATTTTTATACCATGGGAAAAAGCGGTGCGACCAAACAAATTTGCGAAAAAATATTTTAATCAGCACATTTGAAAGGCATCGTCATCAAATCGACCGGTAGTTGGTATAAAATCAAACAAGAAGATTTATCCATCTTAGATGCCCGTATGAAAGGCAAAATAAGATTGAAGGAATTAAACACCACCAATCCTGTAGCGGTGGGCGACCGTGTAGATTATGAATATGAAAGCAGTGGTGACGAGACCTATGGGGTTATAACAGCTGTTGAAAAACGCAACAATTACATTATCCGCAAGAGCAATAAACTGAGCAAACAAGGTCAAATTATTGCTGCAAATATTGACCTGGCTTTATTGCTAGTAACGCTTTCTTCGCCTAAAACTTCACTAGGATTTATAGACCGTTTTTTGGTCATGGCAGGGGCTTACCACATACCTGTCACTTTGGTTTTTAACAAATACGACCAATACAGCGAAGAAGAAAAATTGTATTACGCCCATTTAAAAGAACTTTATGAAAGCCTAGGCTATCCTTGTATTCTAAGTTCTATTTACATGGAAGAATATTTACCAAGCAAACAATTAAGTCAAGCCATTGAAAACAAAACCGTTTTAATCAGCGGCCACTCAGGGGTTGGAAAATCAAGTTTGTTAAATGCGCTTTTGCCTTCAGCTTTTCAGAAGGTTGACAAAATAAGCGACTCACACCAAAGAGGTAAGCACACAACCACGTTTGCTGAAATGTTTAACATCAGTGAGCACACAGCTATTATTGACACACCAGGTATACGCGACTTTGGTATTATTGATATAGAAGAAGCGGAAATTGGCCATTACTTTCCAGAAATCAGACATTATATGCAGACCTGTCGTTTTCATAATTGCAAGCATTTAAATGAACCAGATTGCGCTGTGATCGCAGCTTATGAAAGTGGCGAAATGGCTGCCAGCAGGTACTACAATTACTTGAGTATACTGGACAATCAAAATATTTTCAGTTAGATTTTTTCGCTAGAATTGGATTTATCCAACTCAGGCATGCGCAACAGACGTCCGTAAAAATTGGAGGTCCCGTATTTGCGTTTTACGTAATTTGCGAATAGAACGCCTAGAACAAAACCAATAGGCAAAGACGCGTAAAAGATTCTGTAGTCTATTTGCATACCTAGGAATAAACCCAAGGCACCGATAATCAAAAAAGGACAGAGTAAAAGCAAGACCCAATAAAACCATTCTATCAGAGTTGCTAAAAATTTAAATCCCATAATTATTGTTAATTTAGAAGGTACAATTGCAATGTTTTTTTTGCTTTCCACCACCCATTTTAGCACTTTTACAACCGCTGTTGCCAATAAGTATAGCAATAGAAGCAAAAAGAAGCAGACGTTTCATCATATAACAAAGGTACATTGAATTTTCAGAATAGCAAATACCATTTTAAAAAGCATTGGCGCAAGAGGTTCTGTGGTTTCGTGAAGCTACACTTCTGCTACCACTGCAGCTGCTCAAACAGATGAGCAAAACTAAAAAGGCGGATAGGGCAATTAAGGATTTCATACTTAGAGAACGGCACAAATTGAGGCAAATGTTATCAATAGTATTGATAGACGCATGCAAAAATCAATAAAATAAAAACAGAAGAATTCCGTTTGTGGGAAGGTTTCTGCGTAGTTATGAG
>JAOASJ010000053.1:12674-14211 GCA_030158725.1 Bacteroidia bacterium | reverse complement strand
AAACACCAGATAAATTAGAATTATTTGCGAATCAAAATTAAAGTCGTTTATATTTGTAATAATCTTAGTAGCATTTGAATAATAGCTAAGAAATTTAAAATGCATTAAACTATGACAAAAACTTATTTATTATTTTTCATTTTATTGGCAACGGCTTGCGCCAAAGACCCTGTGGCATTGCCCGATAATTACATTGAATACGATGAAACCCTTTATACGCCTAGTCAAAATAACAAAAGTTTTGGAACTTGGTGTGACAACTATGACTGTGGGACAGGTTGGAGTATAGAAACGCAAAATCAGACCCTTCATTATCAAATCCACAATACCTGTGACAACAACAGGGGTGCTACAAGCAATTACAGAGGTGAAGTGGTATTTAATACGATTGAAAACAATAAAGTTTTGACGTTTGTAGGCAAAACATCTTTGTTCAAATACAAAAACATAGATGACAAAAGGTATTTTGAATTCAAGAATTTGAAATGTTACTTGCATATTGTCTCTTACTACGACTCATTGGTTTATAAAACAGTTTCAGGTCGTATTTTGGTGCCTTAAGATTTTGAAGTATTGGGATGGGTTGCCATTCCACAATTGGAACAAAATAAATCCCCCCATAAATGGACATTAAACAAAAAGGACCACAACAGTGGTCCCTTAAAAAACTTAGACTTGGTTACGTTGCTTTGAGCAAGAGGCTTTACCAAGCATCATAGTGCAAATATAAGATATTTTTTGTATTTTTAAATATCAAAAACAAAAATTCATGAAATACAAAAAAGCCACAATTTACTTTTCACCACCTCGACTAGAAAGATATCTGATTGCAGCAAAAAACAATAAACAAGAAGCGTTAAAACTATACAAATCCAATTTAAAAGTAGCACAAGCATTTCATCCCTTATTAGGTCTGTTGGAAGTCTCCCTGAGAAATTCTTTAAATGAAAAGCTAAGTGACTTTTTCTCTGACGAGGATTGGATAATCAATCAAAAAAATGGTTTTATGTCAGATCCTGGATTAACATTTATTGATAAAAAAACATCAAAGAAAACCAACAATTATTTTTTAAAGAATTCAATCGAAAAATCAGAAAAAAGATTCATTCGCTTAGGAAAATCGATTACAAGTGGCAAGATAATAGCAGACCAATCTTTAGGATTTTGGACAGATTTATTCGAAATACATCACTACAAAATTCTTAAAGGACGCCCAATACAAATATTTAAATCATTGCCACCTCAACATGGGAGAAGTGAAGTTTGCGAAAGACTAAATAAAATTAGACTTTTCAGAAACCGTATTCAACACAATGAACCAATTTGTTTTGATAATCGATTAATCAATTTTAATTATTCAGAAGAAATTTACTCATCAATTTTAGATATACTAAACTGGATTGACCCTGATTTAACTGAGTTTATAAACAAACTTGACAATGTAAAATTTAGCATTTCGAGAGCAAAATCAAAATTCAATTAATGCCAATTTTCGAAAAAACACTAAAACTACTGATTCGCGAATAAGCTCGCATTC
>JAOASJ010000053.1:0-12574 GCA_030158725.1 Bacteroidia bacterium | reverse complement strand
ATGCCAATTTTCGAAAAAACACTAAAACTACTGATTCGCGAATAAGCTCGCATTCCCTACTGCCCCTGCTTGCAGCGGCAGCCCTTGTGTGTTTTGAAAAGCAAGTATTGAAAACGTATGCTCCCAGTAGCAGAGCCCATTGAAATGTGGCACGCGACGGGATAACAAAAAATAAAATCCTGCGTTTGAGACGCAGGCTAATTTTTTGTAAAAGGCGACTGGCAATAAGCCCGGGCACGCTCTCCTTTTGGAAACAAATACCCCCACACACAAGGCTAAAGCGGAAAGGAGGAAAAGGCCTATAAAAAACCTTCTTAAAACGCTTTGGCAATAATACTTGATTCTGCGCCGTTATCCTTCTTGTGACACGCTTCCTTTCCACTGGCGCATACAATCAATAAATTTTATTCCATATATGAAACATCTAACATTAGGCATTTTTATCCTGGCATTTGTCCAGCTCACTTGGGCGCAAGAACAGAAATACAATATTGTGTTTAAACCCACTGAAACCCTTGTGGGGGAGAAGCAAAAAACAGATATCAATTTTGTGGCTTCGCATTTGATGGAGGGCGAAACCATTATGTTTTACCCCCTCGCCTACGACAGTATATACGACCGTTACACCTTTAGCAACAACGCCAAACTGCAAGCCACTGCCCTTGCCGAATACGCGACCAGTATTGGGTTTCAAGTGCAAGGTTTTCCGCGCAATTTCCCCAGTCCATACAGCGGCCTAAGTGTAGGTGTAATTCTAAAATACATAAAACCAATAGACCCCAATGCGCTAGCGGCTTTGAAACCGCGTCTTAATGGTTTATTCCCCGAAAAACCATCTCAGTTTTTCCTCATCAATCCGCTTAAAGACACCATTATTATTGGCAATGAGGGCACCATACTCTACCTGAAAGCGGGCTGTTTCTTGAGCTCTAAAAAAGTGCAAGTGGAACTCAAAGAATTTTACGTTTTGGGCGACTACATCAAAAGCGGTTTGCCCACAGTTTCCAACGGAAAAATGTTGCAAACGGGAGGCAGTATTTATTTGAATGCCCGTGAAAATGATGCAGCAAAAAAGCAAGTTAAAATAGACCCTAAAATTGGAGTGGGTGTCGATTTTACCCTCGGCAAATCAGACAACGATATGCAGGTGTTTATTAAAGACCCGCGCACACCCAATGAACTGAATTGGATATTGCCTTCTAAACGCACCATTCATGAATCTTGGGAAATTACCGAGACGGTTTTGGATGCCGATGGCACAGTCATTTCTGAAACCAAATACAAGTCGAAGGAGGAATGGGAAAAACACCTTAAAGAAGAAAAACAAAAGAAATTAGAGCAAGAAAAAAAGGCGGCCATTAAAGCGGAAACCAACAACAAAATGAACAGCAAGTTGCAGGTGTACGATCTTGGCTATATTAACTGCGACAAGTTCTACAACGAGCCAACCATGCCTTTGATGGTGGCTATCGACGATAAATTTACCGCCGAATACTATTTGGTGTACACCGATATCCGCGGGGTGATGAAAGGCGAAGTCAGTGGCATGAAGGTGGCCTTTGGTTCGATTGCCCAAAACCGTGAAGCGGTATTGATTGCGGTGAGTTATGTCGACAAACAAGCCTATTATTTTAAATGCACAATTGGTGCAGGTGGCAAGTTGACGCAAAAGGTGGCTTTAAAACCAGTGGAAGAAAAATTCCTAAACCAAGAATTGGCGTTGTTGAAATAAGTATTCGTTGGGCAACTCAAACTTATTGGTTTTAAATATTGAACCATAGATAAAACCCTGCATCAAAATTGAATGCAGGGTTTTATATTTGTGGAACCAAATATTTTAATTGTATGAGCGACGGACTTAAACGCAGAAATTTCTTAAGCAGAATGACCCTGGCAGCTTCAGCGCTGATGTTGGCGCCGATAGAGCAATTTTCTAAAACCCTTAAAAATATGCAAGACAAGCAAGACGATATCGACCCAGTTAAAAGCATTAGTGCTTTGGGATTTCAATGGGAAACCGCTGATCCTTTTTTATTTTGTGTACACCATGAAGACAATTTCCCTAAGGGCAATGATGCCATGGGACCAGATGCCAGCTTTTTTCAAGGCCGTCACATGGGCGACGATTTTATTGTAAAAGATGGTTTTAGAATGTACCACGGCAAAACAGTTCCTGGTTTTCCAGGCCACCCCCACCGCGGATTTGAAACAGTAACTGTGGTGAGAAAAGGTTTGGTTGACCATGCCGATTCACTTGGTGCTGCTGGCCGTTATGGCAATGGCGATGTGCAATGGATGACCGCTGGAAAAGGCGTGCAACACTCTGAGATGTTTCCGCTTCTTGAAAAAGAAAAAGAAAATCCAATGGAGTTGTTTCAAATTTGGCTAAACCTGCCCAAAGCGAGAAAAATGGTAGACCCTCATTTCAAAATGTTGTGGAGCGATAGTATTCCAAAATATGTGCATACCGACATCAACAACCTTAAGACCAGCATTGAGGTAATAGCGGGTAAAATTGGCGAAACAAAAGCTCCCGCTTGTCCTCCGAATTCTTGGGCCAACGATCCGATAAACGAAGTGGCCATATGGAACATTAAAATTGAAGCCAATGGTTCTTGGACCATGCCAAAAGCAAGTGCAGGTATTAATAGAAATTTATACTTCTACGAGGGCAGCTCTTTGGTCATAGCGGGCAAAACCATTCCGAAATACAGCGCAGTAAATGTACTTCCTGAATACGACTTGGTGATAAAAGCGGGTGCTGAACCGGTGAGTATTTTGGTCTTGCAAGGCAAACCAATTGCAGAACAAGTGATACAATACGGTCCTTTCGTTATGAACACCAAAGAAGAGATACAACAAGCGTTTGAAGACTACCACCAAACCCAATTCGGTGGCTGGCCATGGTCGCGCTACGACCAAGTGCACGACCGCAGCAAGGGCCGTTTTGCAAAACATGCCGACGGCACTTTGGAAGAGAAGACGTCTTAAAAACATTTACCCATAAAAAAAACCGAGTATCTTGAACTTATAGATACTCGGTTTTTTTATGAAATTTTAAATCTTATTTGCTCACTGAAATTTATAGGTTTTAGCAAAATTAATCTACTGATGTGGGGCTTATCACCAACAATTAATTAACTTTTAATTTTTAACAATAATGTTCATCTTTGAAGTGTCATGTTAAAAATCAAATACAGCATTTTGATTGGCTTATTTTGTTTCTTGCATTTTTGCATGGGCCAAACTTTAGAAAACACATTTATCTCTAAGAACAACGACAGCGGGAGATATTTCATATACTCAATGGCTTTAGATGATTCAGGAAACCAATACACCTGTGGTTTACTTGAAGGGAAAGCCGATTTTTCTCGCGATTCAAATGTCTATTTTTTGAGATCCAATGGACAGTTTGATTGTTTTGTAGCCAAATACAACTCAGAAGGAAAACTTCTTTGGGCCAAATCATTTGGGGGAATTAGTACCGATTTACCAAGTAAAATTGCAGTTGACAAAGAACAAAACATTGTTTTATTAGGAACCTTTTGGTATACGATGCAAATTGACCCAAACACACCAGCAAGCAAGGTTACATCAAATGGCGCTAGCGATTTATTTGTTTTGAAGCTTAAGCAAAACGGGGATTTTGTTTGGATTAAAACCATAGGCAATGATAGATATGACCAAAGCTATGGTTTAGACATCGGGACAAACGGAGACATCCTAATTGCTGGCAATTACAATTTCAATATAGACATCAACCCTGAGCAAGCAGTTGTTGAACTTCAGGGCACACAAGCTAGAAACAGTTACTGTATTGTATTCGATAAAAATGGAATTTATAAATGGTCAAAACATATACAAGGCTTAAAAGACAACCATTACTATGCTGTGTGTTTTGACAAATTAAACAATGTCTATGTGGCAGGAAGTTTTGCAGGACAAACGTATTTGCATCCCGAAACCAAAACAGACTCTAGCAATGCTAGAGGTTCTGCGGCTGCACTAATTCAAAAGTTCGACCAAGACGGTAGCTTTTTATGGGAAAAAATAATTGATGGCGCAGCTGCTGAAGAAATTACATCTTTGGCAATTGACCCCAATAATGAATTGATATTTTCAGGATATTTTAACAATTCCATTTCATTCGCACCAAACGATTCGTTTATTTGCCTTGGAACATATTCAGCCTTTGTGGCTAAATGCAACGCGAATGGAGCATTGGTTTGGAATAAAGTATTTACCAATAACAAGAGAGTATCTATATCAGCCCTTGCAGTAGACCAAAATTACAATATATGGACGGTTGGTGTTTACAATGAGGTTTGCGATTTCAATCCGAACAAGGCCTATTATCCACTCGAAAACATTGGCTATGATGATGGGTTTATTTCTAAGCTCAACTATTTAGGTGAATTTGTAGGGGCTGCAAGTTTGGGCAGCGTCAATTATGAGCAATTTACTGAAATTAAGATTTTCAATAAGAACATCATTGCTGTTGGTAATGTGTATGGAACAACAACACTAAAACTTGGAAAACTTTCATATTTGCTTTCAAGTCAAAACAGTCAGCCCCAAGTAATATCAATTACTTTAGCCGATAACTTGTTGAGCAATCAAAGTCAACGAAGCAATCAAAACATCAAGGTATTTCCCAACCCTAGCAAGGGTCAAATGTTCATTCAAGCCCAAAATATCCAATCGATTAAATTGTACGATATCTGCGGCAAAGAACTCGACTTCAACATTGAAAGTCAAGACCTTTTTGGACTAACACTTAATACTCAAAAATTAATCCCTGGTATATACCTCTTAACAATACAAACAGACAGCAACAATTCTATTCAAGTAAAAATCTGCATAGAAAACCCATAAGCTGCAACGCTTTGCTTAATGTTGAATAGACCAAATGGGAAGTGAAATAAGCAAAGTTTAAAAGGCGATTTTTCCATTCAACTATACAATTCATTAAATGGAATTCAATAAAACAATATCATTTTGCCACGTTTTTGATTTCCAAAACGTCTATCTATTAAATCAACAAGATTATGAAGCAAATCTTTACCACTCTATTTATTTTGTTTTTAACTGTTCAAAGCCAAGCACAATGCTATCCTGTTTTGACGAAAATGAAAAAACAAACCCAGTATTATTCTGATGAAGCGTACGATCGCAATTTCCCTTATTTCTACCGCGCTACAAATTTATATGTCAGTGGCGGTGCTCCTAATGTTTTGCAATATGGTTATTGGGATGGCAACAACTGGAACAAATTAGGACCCAACCGTTATAGAGGAAACCCACTTAGACTTTTAATGTGGGATAATCAAATTATAGGCTTTGGCCGCATTACAGAAATGGACAGCCTTAAAGCACCTGCCCGCAAATACTTCGGCGTGATGAAATACAACAATGGAAAATGGGACACCATACCAGGTTGTACTTTCGATTCAGGCACCAATATTCAAGTTTGTGCGTATAAATATGGTTTGTTCCTAAAAATTAACGACATCAACAACAGCATCTACAAAGGTTATATATACAAATACGATACTGCCAGTTTGGGTTTTAAAAAGATAATTAACTACGAAGGATACAATTACAGAACAACATTTTCAGCTGGTGACAAACGCATGTTGATAAGCAATGTTTCTAAAATAAATGGAGTAAGCACCAATGGCTTCGCCTACATAGAAAATGACAGCATAAAATTGTGTAATAGCAGCAATTTTGAAGAACAAATGGTCTATACCATTGATAAGGTTACCGACCATATTTATGCCACCTATCTCAGAAGTGATCCTATTGTCTATGAATTCGGCAATACCGCTTTACCTGTGCGTAAAACCAAACTAACTATAATAGGCGCTTATGATCCATTGCAAGTATATAACGGTCAATTGATATGGCAATCGTTCGACAACACACCAAAGAACAAATATTACAACATTTTGTGCCCTGGCGACAGCATTTGGAATCAGATATATTTCTTAAGAACCAATGATATTATAACTACCAATCCATATGCAAGTGTAAATGGCATATACGGAGAGTTATATTCCAATGGAAAGAGCACCCAAATGGTATTAGGCAATGGAGCGGAACTTAAAGGAACTGCTTTTATTGACAAAGACTCAAATTGCGTTATTGGCAATTCAGAACACCGTTTAAAAAACTATCCAATCCTTGCTCAATCGGCTTACTATTATTCAGGAACCCAAACCGATGACAGTGGTCGATTCCACTTATTTGTTCCACTCGACACCATTTCCTTGAATGGTCCGGGCACTCTGAGCAAATGCGCTAACAACAAAATTGTAACCACTCAAAACAACAACAGCTACACCAAAAACATTCCTGTAAAAACACCTAATGGCAGCGATGTGCGCATAAAGTTTTTACACAACCATTCTGTAAGATGGAATTCTAATACAGCTTATGGTGCTATCATTGAAAACCACGGTGCTCCGCTTGATTCAATACAGTTTCAATTTACGCTCGACAACAAACTCAGTGTTTTAAATACAGACAGCAACTTTTACAACATCCAAGCCAATATTGCCAAAGGCCATTTGTACAATTTGGATTACTACGAAAAACGTTGGGTTAATTTAAATACTTGGATAGACACTGCAACGACCAAACCAGATAGCATTGTTTGCAATTCAGCATTTGCATACAGCAATCTTACTGACATCGACTCGAGCAACAACAGGGACAGCGCCTGTCAAATGGTGGTGTATAGCCTCGACCCCAATTATAAACTCTGTGTTCAAAAAACCATACCTCCTATTCAAAGTAGTAGACTGGAATACTATATTGAGTTTCAAAACGAAGGCAACGACGATGCCTACGATGTCGTGGTGGTGGATGCCTTATCAAATAAACTTGACATGCGTACCTTAGAATTAATTTCTTGTAGCCATCCCTATACCATGGAAATTGGCGAAGGTCAAATGAAATTGAACTTTAAAAATATTTTCCTAAAACCTAAAAAGCTAGATGAAGCAAAAAGCAAAGGCTATATCCATTTCTACATCAACACGGTTAAAAACCTTAAAGTGGGCGACTCCATTTCAAACAATGCTTATATATACTTTGACCTTAACGCGGCAGTTATCACCAACACTTCAGTGGTTAAAATCGAATATAGCACCGACATTGAAAGTAATACTTTGGTGAATCAAAACCAATTAACGGTATACCCAAATCCGGCAAATAATGAAGTAAATATCCGCAGCATGACTGACGAAAAAGTCTATATCTACAATCTACTTGGAGAAGTTGTATTTGAATCGAGCACCAGCAATGGAAGCCTGAATATAGACTGCTCTAAATTTGTTAATGGACTGTATATTGTCCGTTGTGGTAACTTAAGTGCTAAATTGATTAAGAACTAATAATACAATCACTAGAATTTTGGTCGCGCGTTTAAACCTTGTGTTTTTCGCGCGACTTTTTTATGGTCTTTATATTGTCCAAAGCCCATACCACCAAGCCGTCTAAATGCGGAATTAAAGACTTTCCTAAATCGCTAATCTCATACTCTACCCGCGGTGGTACTTCGGCAAAAACCTTGCGTTTAATTAAGCCATCAGCTTCCAATGACCTAAGGGTAACCGTTAACATTTTTTGTGAAATATCCGGACCAATTTCCTTGTTGATTTCGTTAAACCGCAATTTGGTTTTCTGACCCAAAATCGACAAAACCAATAGCGACCATTTATCACCCAATCGGTCTAGCACCGTGCGAATCGGACAAGCATCCGCATTAAATTCAGTTTTTTTCATTTTTAATTAAAAATAAGTTCTTGATAGTCAACAATGCTAACCTCGAAGTGCGTATGTATACTATAAGTGCCTTCTTGTTTGGCATTAATAACAAAAATATATTTGCTCTACAAAAGTAAGTATTATAACAAATAAAAACAATGAGCAAAATTTTAATTACAGGTGCCACTGGACAATTGGGTGGTATAATTATCGAGCATTTATTAAAAACTGTAGCAGCTTCTGATCTTGCAGTATTGGTTCGCGATGAGAGCAAAGCGACAGATTTAAAACAAAAAGGTTTAAGCATCAAAATAGGCGATTACCACAACAACGATGCGCTAATTGCAGCCATGCAAGGTATTGACAAAGTTCTTTTAATATCATCAAGCGATTTTAATGGCAGATTCCAACAACACAAAAATGTTATAGATGCCGCAAGTGCTGCAGGGGTTAAACATATTTTCTACACTGGTGTTAGCATGCGCGATGTTAAAATATCGCCGATTAGACCTTTGTTGGAAGACCATTTTATGACCGAAGACTACATCAAAGAAAAAGGCTTGACCTATACTTTCTTACAAAACAGTTTATACTTTGAAGTTATTCCCATGTTTGCTGGCGAACATGTATTGGAAATGGGCCTTGTATTTCCTGCAGGGGCAGGCAAGGTCTCGTTTGCCTCACGCAACGACTTAGGAGAGGCAATTGCCAAAATATTGGGCAGTGAAGGCCATGAAAACAAAACCTATACTTTAAGTTCTAAGAATGCCTATTCGTTTAGCGACATTGCAAGCAACTTAAGCACGTTGACTGGCAATAACATCGTTTACACCGATATGGAAGCTCAAGCATTTGAAACCATGTTAAGTTCACTTGGCCTCCCTCCTGCTATTGTAAGCATGTCAGCCTTATTTGCGGCGGCAATTAAACACCAAGATTTTGAAGATTGCGACAGCACTTTAGAAAGCATTTTGGGCAGACCGCAAATGGACTTGAATGCATTTTTAAAATCAAATTATAATTTGTGATTGCAGTTTAAAAGTTAGACAATAAAAATAGCCCCAATCAAAAAGTTGGGGCTTTTTTAATGTATGGTAAAGACTATTCCCCTTTCCAATAAACTTTCCTAAATTGCACCCATGAAATTTGTAAGTAAACATTTTGTATTTTCATTTTTATTCTGTGCTTTATTTCTAAACACAGAGGCACAAGGATTGAGCAGTTTGCAAATCGACACCCTCGTTGAGCGTACCCTAAAAGCGTTTCAAGTTCCAGGTATCGCAGTTGGTGTGATTAAAGATGGCAAACTGATACACGCCAAAGGCTATGGTGTGCGTTCATTAAACAACCCTCAACCGGTAGATGAAAACACCTTGTTTGGCATTGCTTCAAATTCAAAAGCCTTTACCGCTGCCGCCATAGGTATATTGGTGGATGCTGGCAAATTAAAATGGGACGACAAAGTGCGCGATTACATTCCTGAATTTAAATTGTACGATCCTTATGTAACTGAAGATTTTAGAATACGCGACCTACTCACCCACCGTTGTGGCTTGGGCCTTGGTGCTGGCGACTTAATGTTCTTCCCAGATTCAGCCAATTTCAATGTGCAAAACGCCATCTTTAATTTGCGTTACCTAAAACCAGAATCTGCATTTAGAACCAAATTCCAATACAACAATTTAATGTTCATCACCGCAGGTGAAATCGTTGCCCGTGTAAGTGGTGAATCGTGGTTTAGTTTTATTGAAAACCATTTCTTCAAACCTTTGGGCATGACCCAATCGTCGGCCCAATACAACAGATTGAGCAACAAATCTAACATCATAGAACCCCATGCAATTTGCGATGGCAAGTTGATGACCATTTCTCACCACAACTCAGAATTAATGAGTGCAGCTGGCACCATTTTCTCGAATGTTACCGATATCAGCAAATGGTTAATTTCGTTAATGAACAATGCGCATTATGGTGAAAACAATTCTCAAACTTTATTCTCTCAAAAGGTTCTAAATGAAATGATGGGAACACAAATGGCCATTGCTGTAAGCAACCCCGGCTCTTATAATACCCATTTTTCAGGCTATGGCTTGGGTTTCTTTTTGAAAGATGTTAAAGGGTATAAAGAAGTGAGCCATTCTGGTGGACTGCCAGGTAATGTTACCCAATTGACCATGATACCAGAATTGGGATTGGGTATAATTGTATTGACCAACCAACAAGAAGGTGGCGCATTTAAAGCCATTACCGATGCCATTAAAGATTCTTATTTGGGTATTAAAAACATAGACCGGGTAAATTTATATGCCACAAGCCGCAACAAGAATGTGAGCTATGCAAACCATTTAATGGATTCCATTTACCAAGCAGTAAATGCGAACTTAAAAGCCAAAGTAAAACCGAATTTGACCCCATACGCCGGCACATACAGCGATGCTTGGTTTGGCGACGTGGTATTCAGTATGCAAAATGGAAAACTGATTTTTGAATCTAAAAAATCTCCTAAACTAAAAGGAGAATTGTTCCTATACAAAAACAACACCTTGGTAGTAAAATGGTATGACAGAAGCTTTGACGCCGATGCTTGGGTGCGCATCAAAATGAGCGATGAAGGCAAAGTAATTGGTTTTACAATGGAAGCCATCTCACCGATGACCGACTTCAGTTTCGACTTCGACGATTTGGATTTTAAGGTGAAGTAAGTATAATTTTCTGTTTGTCATCAAACAGCCACATTATTAGACAAACGTCTAATAAGAATTTATTTTTCAATAAGTTTGCCTAGACCTTGGTCTATTTCCATTATGAAAAAAATAAGTTTACTCTCTTTATGTTTGATATGCATCAGCATATTATCCGCTGCACCTATGCAAGGCAACTACACCATCGATGCAAGTGCACCAAATTCTTCAAGCAATTTCAAATCGTGGAGGGACTGTAGTCTAAACCTTAGCATCAATGGCGTTTCAGGCGATGTCTTGGTAGAAGTTTTAAGCAATACCTTTGAAAGTGCACAAGTAACTTTTGGACCAATAACGGGAAGTTCTAGCAGCAACCAAATAAAAATAAAAGGCAATGGATATAAGGTTTCCGCCAATGTAGCAGATGCAAGCATCTTGTTGTATGGAACCGATTATTTGACCATAGACAGTGCAACAATTGAAAACACATCCAACAAAATCAGTGCTACGGGACTTCGCTTTTACAATGGCGCCGACCACAACACCATTTCAAATTGTGCAATTATACTTTCAGGTCTAGTAGTCACAAATTACAGTCAGGGTGCTTATATCTCTTTTTCGTCTGATGCAACTAATCCAATTTGGACTTCTACTAGCAATTTAGGATCCTTCAACTTAATTATTGGCAATACTTTAACAACAAACAATCTAAATAGCCCTGGGCCTGCTTTTGGCATCACTCTCAATGGCAGTTCAAGTTCATACACCACCACGCCACAAAACAACACTGTAGTTGGTAATAAAATTTTAAATTTCTCCTACATGGGAATTTATATGAACAATGTTAATGGGAACCAAATTGTATCGAACGAAATTAGTAGAACTGCGGCCGATTCCAACAATTGCAACCCAACGCTTTACGGAATATTTATCAATCAAGGTAAATCAGGAAATAGAAGCATCCGCGTTGACAGCAATTACATGCACGAATGGCCGAATGATTCAACATTTTCAGGAAATGGCGCCTTAATTATATATGGAATTTATTCCAGATTTGTTTTGGGTAATGACAGTCTTCCTTTTTCAGTTCAAGGTAACATTATCGCAAATATCAAAGCAGTAAGCACGCTTTATTTAAACTACCATAATGGCGCACAATTTATTAACCTAATCGGGAATGTTGCCTACAATGCTAATTTGCCTATTGGGAGCAGTGCTGGAACTATCTTTCATGGTTTTAGCCTTTATAATTCAGTGGGCTCCTACCGCATCAACAAAAATACCATACAATATTGTAATGGTGGTCATACATGGTATGGAATAAAAAACGAATACCCTTTGCAATGCTCGGGCGTTCAAGAAATCAACGACAACTATATCCACCACAACAGAAATACTTATTACTCCCGTCATGGCATTTATTCATATTATGCCAATCTCTCAGACACCATGCATCAAATCGAGATTAAGCGCAACAGAATAACCCATAACCAAACGGATAACTATTACACAAATTTGATATTTACTTCCTATTACGGAGCATACGAGATTACCGACAATTTATTAGCTTACAACAAAAGCGACAATTATTATTTGTATGCAATAAACGCAAACTATTATGGATACTATAACATAGCACGAAACAATATCCACCACAACACTGCCAACAACAATATAGGCTACTTTTATGGACTATACAATTACTTCAATCATTCATCTAATATCAATAGTAATTTAATGTTTAAAAACATCGGCTATTATGGTACTTATGGCATGTACAACATGAGTAACAACAGCAACCCTAAAAACACTGTAATTAGGCAAAATACTATTATTATTGATGGCAAGGATTCTAAATACAACAACCATTATGCTTACCCTATTTATACACTTAACCAATACAGTCCAGTAACATCTATTATTGGAAATATTTTCGATGTTCAAAATTCTCCTTTTGCTTATTTCTACTATCAAACGTATAACACTCTAGATGTAGGTTATAATTCATACAATTTAGATAGCAACACAAGTGTTCAGTTTAACATCGGCAACAATGGCAATAAAGACAATTTGGACTCATGGTGCATGTCAAACATTGGTGTTAACGAATTCAATGCAAG
>JAOASJ010000052.1:6208-14330 GCA_030158725.1 Bacteroidia bacterium | reverse complement strand
CGGCATCATCAAACTCTTCGTGTCGAGGATAGAGGAATGGAAGGAGTAGGGGTGTGAATTAATTTAGGGTTTTGTTAAGAAAGACTTAAGCCAAAAAAGATATATTTGCCTTAATGAAACACATTGAGGTAGTTGCGGCCATAATACAACACGAAGGAAAAACACTTTGTGTGCAAAGGGCTGAAAGTAAATACGATTACATTTCTAAAAAATTTGAATTTCCTGGAGGCAAAGTAGAAGAAGGGGAAACAAATGAAGCTGCAATAATTAGAGAAATTAAAGAAGAGCTTGAATTGGACATTCAAATATCAAAACCATATTTAAGTGTATTCCATGAATATCCTGATTTTGCAATTACCATGCATGGTTTCTTATGCAATGCAGATAATAATCAATTGGTGTTGAATGAACATATTGATTTTAAATGGCTTTCTATTTCAGAACTAGACCAATTGGATTGGGCTGCGGCAGATATTCCTTTTGTTAATAAATTGAAAGAAGGGTTATGAGTATTGAAAATGACAAATTATTAAATAGCTTACAAGCAGGGTTTATTGGGGATATTAGGTCGTCAAAGGGTGTATATATGCCCCAAATTTTAGTGAATGATAGCAAGTCTGGTATAAAAATATTAAGTACCATCCAATCTGAATTGTTGAGTTGTTCTCAATTTTGGATGTCTGTTGCTTTTGTTACAACCAGTGGCGTTATAGTGTTGAAAAATGAATTATTGAAATTGCAAAAGGAAGGGAAAAAAGGTCAGATATTAGTTTCTCAATATTTGAATTTTACACAGCCTGAGGCTTTAAAAGAGTTACTTAAGTTTGATAATATTGAACTCAAAATAGTTAGTCAAGGTAACTTTCATTCAAAGGGTTATATTTTCGATAAGGGCGCTATTTACAATTTAATAATTGGAAGTAGTAATTTAACAGACTCAGCCTTAAGCTCAAATAAAGAATTGAATATCAAAGTTTCAGGTACTCAAGTTAGCCCTGTGATTTCTGATGTTATGAATGGTTTTAGAAAAGAATTTGACACAGCCTCAATTGTCAACGATGATTTTATAGAAAAATATGAAGTAGTTTATAAAAAGCAACTGCAAAAAAATAGAGAAATAAAAAAAATACTTGAATCGGATGGCGATGAGGTAATTGTTCCAAATAAAATGCAAATAGAAGCACTAAAAAGCTTAAGTAAATTAAGGCAGGAAGGGAAATTAAAAGCAATTTTAATATCTGCAACTGGAACAGGAAAAACTTTTTTGGGCGCATTTGATGCTAAACAATTTGACGCGAAACGACTGCTTTTTATTGTTCATAGAGACACCATTGTTCAAAAAAGTCTTCATACATTCAAGGCAATATTTGGAAACTCAAGGTCTTATGGTTTATACTCTGGCAAAAATTTAGATTTTAATAAAGATTTTCTGTTTTCAACTATCCAAACTATCTCAAGAGAGAATCATTTAAAAAGATTTAAAAAAGATGAGTTCGATTATATAATAATTGATGAGACCCACAGAGTAAGCGCAGATTCATATCAGATCGTCTTGGAATATTTCAAACCTAAGTTTCTACTAGGTATGACTGCAACTCCAGAGCGCACAGATAAAAAAGATATTATTAAAGATTTTGATTACAATATTGCATACGAAATACGTCTAAATCAAGCATTGGAAGAAGATATGCTGGCACCTTTCCATTACTTTGGTATACATGACATGTATGTTGATGATAAATTGATAGAGTCAAAAACTGATTTTAATAAATTGATAATTCAAGATCGAATTAATCATATTTTAGAAAAAATTGAGTTTTATTCTACCGATAACGGTGTATTAAGAGGTTTGGTTTTTTGTTCAAGTAAAGATGAGTGTAAAGCACTGTCTGAAGAGTTTAATAAAAAAATCTTTAGGGGAAGAAATCTCAGAACAACATATTTGACGAGCGACAATAAGGATTCAGTCAATAGGTCAGAAGCAATTGACAAACTTGAATCAAATGACCTGAAAAATAAACTTGATTTGATTTTTACTTATGATGTATTCAACGAAGGCGTTGATATTCCAAAAGCTAATTTAGTGGTTTTAATGAGACCAACTCAATCAGCGATTGTTTTTGTTCAACAACTCGGAAGAGGATTAAGGAAATCTGAAGGTAAAGAATATTTGACAGTTTTGGATTTTATTGGTAACTATAAAAATAATTATTTAATTCCAATTGCGCTTTTCGGAGATACCTCATATCAAAAAGATTCGTTAAGAAAATATATTTTAAATGGAAGTAATTTAATTCCAGGTTCATCTACTATAAATTTTGATGAGATATCAAAGAAGAAGATTTTTGAATCTATTAATTCTGCTAATTTTAATTTAAAAAAACAACTTGATTTGGATTATGAAAATTTAAAAAACAAGATAGGAAGGCAACCTTTGATGTTGGATTTTATAGAAAATGGTGTCCGTGATCCTTTTTTCTATGTGGAATATTCAGGCTCTTATTTTAATTATTCTATTGAAATGGAGAAAGATTCAACCGTCAAATTACAAGCAAAAGAGAAAAAAATATTGGAATATTTTTCTTTTGAAATTAATAATGCAAAGCGTGTATTGGAGTCATTTATTTTGAATTTATTAATTGAAGAGCCGCAAATAAATATTGATTTATTTAAAACAAAAATAAAAAATAGATATGGTTTTGATATATCTGAAGCTGATATACACTCTTCAATAAATAATTTGAATCTGGGTTATATAACAGAAAAGAAAGATAAAAACATCTATAGTGCTAAAGATATTTATGGTTATAAGTTATTTAGACTGAATTGGGAAAATAATATGATTTATAGAGATATTGACTTTGAGCATTGTTTGAAAAATTATGATTTCAAAAAATACTTAAAAGATTCAGTAAGCTATTCAATCAATCAATTTGACAGAAAATACCAAGAAAGTAAATACATTAATGGATTTATATTGTATGAAAAATATTCTAGAAAAGATGTTTTTAGAATATTAAACTGGGAGTCAAAGCCTGTTGAACAGAATGTTGGCGGTTATATGATTAGTAAAGATAAAAAGAACTGTGCTTTGTTCGTTAATTATTACAAAGACCCCCAAATATCAGAAACAACAAAATATAAAGATTATTTTATAAATCCTGATGAATTCATGTGGATGTCAAAATCAAAAAGAAATCTTAAGAGTAATGATGTTCAAACTATTTATGATTTCGAACTTGGTTTACGAATTCCACTATTTATCAAAAAGTATAAAAAAGAGGGATTAGAATTTTACTATATGGGTGACCTTACTCCGATAAAAGAAAGTTTTGAAATCGATAGCATTAAAAATGAAACAGGAGAAATGGTGTCTGTAGTGAAAATTAAATTTAAAATGCAAATCCCTGTAGATGAAAATATTTTTCAATATTTAACAACACAATAAAAAATTACTTTTTAATTTGTTTTTATCTGCCTCACCCTTGCCACTTGCTCTTGCTAAAGCCCTTGGATTGAACAGATCGGAGCGGAGTTAAAAGCCTAAGGGCTTTTCATCAAATCACCATAACCTCATACTCAAACACCTTTCCATCTTTCAAGGTTACTGTTACCTTTAATATGGTTTCGGCAGGCAGGGTGCTTGGGTTGATTTCAGGTTCCCAAACCAAACTGTTTAGTCCATAGCCATTGCTTAGAGGTTCTAGTTTTACAGGGATGTTGTTGTTGCTTTGGTCGCGCATGCTTACTGTTGCTCCTTCAAGGTTGCGGTCTATGGAGAAACTCCATTTTTTGAAGATCAACATGCGTGGACATTCGCGGGCTGGTGGCCAAGCAATGTATTGGTTTTTGTATTTTAATGTATCTACCGTTCTGCTTTGGTCTACCGCTTTAATAGCTGTGTAGGTCTTGGCTGTTCCTATTCCCATATACTGGGCTTTTGGGTATAACAACCAACGGCGGTTGCCCACCGTGCTGTGGTTTTGCCCCATGGCTGCAGTTACTGCAATGCAAGGGTTGCCATCTTTTGAGAGTATAGAATTTTTTAGGGCATCGAATCCTGCTGGTATATAACAACGCCATCCTTCGCTTGGCGTGTGACTCATGCTGCGGTTGGCTTCGCACATTAGGGCGGCAAACATGCAGTATTCATTGTCTTGAACCGTTAATACAATTTCTTCGCTAAGGCCTGCCATGCGTCTGAAATAGTTGATACGGCGCTCGGCTCTTTGCATCACTTCAGCGGGCATGCTGCCTTCCATACAAGAGTCGGCATATCCATTCCAAGAATATTCAGGAACACCGTTTTCGTTTTTGCCCTTAGGGTTAACGCGGCTGCCAAAGTAATTGAGTTTAAAATCGTTTTCTACTATCTTGCGCCAAAGGTCTTCTAGTTTCAAAACATCGGCATTGGCTTTAGGCATTTCAAATACCTCTGCTTTTACATTGGTTTGCTTGCGTGTTTGATGCCAAATATCGCGGGCCAATTTGAAGTCGCCTGAATCGGCAGCTTCCCCAATTAAACGCAAACGGTAGGTTCTTGCCATGGGGGCAAACTCTAACAATTTCGGGAAGTCTTTTGCAGCCACTTCATTTAAGTGCACCAAAGGCAATAGGTCGTAATAGCTTGCGCTGGTTTTGTTGGCCGCAGAAGTATAATCGGCTCTGGTCTTAAGCGTTTTAAGGTCTTTCGGGTTAAGTGCAATGTGGCGTTCGAAAAGGTATTCGGCACATTGTATGTTTTTTTCAGCACGCAATAGCGCGTTGTAATCTATGGTTTCGTGTTGGTCGGCGAAATGGGCTTGGCGTTCTTTGAATTTTGAAGTCACTTCGTAAAACCAAGTAGAGTAGGTGGCTTCTTTTAAGCCAAGGTCTTTGAAATAGTAACGAATTTTAGGCAAGAAGGTATTCTCGTCCATGCCCGCAAAAATGTCAAATTTCTGAATGGTGCTTAGTTGCTTAGATTTTATTTTATTGATTTTGCTCTTTACGTATTTGGCCATTAGGACATCAAACTGGGCTTGTTCGTTGTTGGTGGCTAGACCGTTAAGCAAGAAAATGTAAATAGAGTTTTCGCGGTGGTTAAGGAAAGAGTCGCTAGGGAAATCTTTCAAACCGCGCTCAACCGCTGAGAGGTAATCTTCACTCGGCAATATTTTGTCGAGGGTATAACGCATCAACACATAGGTGTAGTCGTTAAGGATAGGGTCATTGGGAAGGATTTCACGTCCGTTTTTCACCACCACATAAGCCGAGTCGTAGGCATCAAGGTCCATGTAGTATTTGCACAATTTGCGAAAAGGCTCTTTGTGGTAACCGAACAAACGGGAGTTGCTGTCGAGCACCGCGGCATATATCATGTCGGCAGACTTTTTAAACAAAGGCACGGCTTCCGATTTTTGATCTAGGTTCCAATAACAATCTGCCGCCAATACCATCGATTGGGTGTCGAGGGCAAAGTACATGCTGCGTTTAAATAGTGGAAGAGCTTTGGCGTATTTTTTTAAGTTGTACGATTCAATGGCTTCTTTGTTGCTTAGGCGCACCAAGCTATAAATATAATCGTAGTTAGCCATTTTAAAGGCATACTCGTTGTTTTTGGCTTTGCTAATTTCAACCGCTTTTTCAGCAAATTTCAGCGCATCTTTAACTGCGCCGGGAAATTTGTCGAACATGCTTGGGTCTTTGGAAATGGCCAACATCACTTTCGATTTTAGCAAAAGGACTTCTGCAGAATTTTTGGTGTCTTTGTGCTCAAGGCATTTGTCCAATAGTTTATTGGCACCTTTAAGATTGCCCCCAGCAAAAGCTTTTTCTGCTTTTGTGAAATTGGAAATTTGGGCCATGCTGCTCAAAGCAAAAAAGCAGGTAAGAAGTAGTGCGAAGTTTTTCATGGATGAATTATAAACTCTAGGTTTGCTCGATTTATTGTTAAAGGGTTTCACTTTGGATTTGCACACTCCAAGCTTCTGCTTTGGAAGCAAATTTACTTTTGGTGTCTCGCCAAGTGCTGGCAAAAAGTTCTGAGTCGCGGTAAGCGTTTAAGTCGTCTTCGCTTTGCCAGTAGCTGTAAGTGAAAAGAATATTTGTTTGGTTGATGTCAGCGAGTAGGGTAAGACCAGCGCATCCTTCACGTCCGCGTATTTTGTGTTTTACTTCTTCAAAAAGGTTTAGGAAATTGTCTACCTCTTCAGGTCGGAAGGTCATTTTTACAATACGCTGTATCATTGTCTTTCTATTATTATTTTGGAGTCTTCTTTGATTCTGAATAGTTGTTTGGCATTTCCCATGTTCACTTGAAAGCAGAGATATCCATTGCGGTTGAAGGTGAAAACCTCAGAACCTGCAGAAGCATCGCTTACGTTTTTCCCAATACGGGTAAACGATATTCCCAGGTAGTGTTGAAGACGCATTTTAAAATGGGCATTCCCAACGAAGTCTTTGAATTGGGTTTCTGTGATATTAAAAAAGCAATTGCCAAGTTTGTCAATAAAGATACACTCTGCAAAAGCCATGTCGCCGTTAATTTGTAGTGATTTGTTGTAACTCAAACTTAAATGTACATCTGCTTTATTCAGACTGTTCATTTTATTTTTTTTGAAGGCTTCTATACATTTTAACCAATCGCTCGACGGAAGCATGTAAACTTCATCTTGATTTAATGTTTCGAAAACCATACTGATGAGTCCGTTATTGGGAAAAATGTAGAGATTTTTTTGGTGTACATAAGCCACAATATCTTTCTTGTAACCCACCATGTTTAAGTAGATATTTCCACCCTTTGGATTCTCTGGCAATTGCTTGCAAACAAAGGCCGCTTCGATGGTGTTGTTGAGACGAATGCTATGGGTAATATCGACGATTAAAGCATCTGGATATTGGGCATAAATTTCCGTCTTCAAAATGCCAATTTTGTAAGAATCGTTTTGTAAATCTGATATCAATAAAATCGCTGACAAAATTTTGTATATTCGTTGGCAAAAATATTCACTTATTCGTCATTAAAAAAAAGTAATTGCGCATTGTCTGAAAAAAGTTATTTAATTGAAGATCTGCACCCCTTAGAAACCTATGGTGCAAACAATGTTTATCTTGAAAAGATTAAACAGAATTTTCCAAAATTGAGGATAGTAGCTCGAGGAAACGAGTTAAAAGCCATTGGAGAAGAATCGGAAGTGGACACCCTATTGCAAAAGTTTGCCCAATATGTAGGCTTAATTGCGAAGGGAAGAGAGCTGAACGATTCATTGGTGAGAGAAGTTTTTGGTGCTGAAGTAAGTGTGGTAGAAGAATCGTTGAACAACAACACCGATTCAGATAACAACACCATATTGTTTGGCAACAACGGCAAACCGATTAAGGCGAGAACGGCCAATCAAATCCGTTTGGTAAAGGAAATAGCAAAGAACGATATTGTTTTTGCCCTTGGACCTGCCGGAACGGGTAAGACCTATACAGCAGTGGCTGTTGCGGTTAAAGCCTTAAAGAATAAAGAAATTAAGCGTATTATATTAACCCGTCCCGCGGTTGAAGCAGGCGAGAGCTTGGGCTTTTTGCCTGGCGATTTGAAAGAAAAGATTGATCCGTACTTAAGGCCTTTATACGATGCCTTGGACGATATGATACCGCCAGATAAGTTGAAATTGTATTTGGAAAACCGTACCATAGAAGTAGCGCCATTGGCGTTTATGCGTGGTAGGACCTTAGACAATTGTTTTGTGATATTGGATGAGGCACAAAACACGACGGATTTACAAATCAAAATGTTTTTAACCAGAATGGGCCCCAATGCCAAGGTTATTATAACGGGCGATTTAAGTCAGGTGGATTTGCCGGCGAAACAAACTTCCGGTTTGTTAAAAGCCACTAGGATATTAGAAAAAATCAAAGGCATCAGCATGGTGGTCTTGAACGTCGATGATGTTGTAAGACACAGGTTGGTGAAGGAGATAATTAAAGCTTATGAAGCCTAGGGTATAGGGGCTAGGGTCTTCACCTCCGTTTCACTGCGGTGAACAAAGTAGGGATTAGTTTTTATATTGGAAGCTTAGGTTTTCTGCCTAACTAAGGACTTACATGCTTGTGTTTTATTCTGATGATAGCTTCGGAGAAGCTACATTAT
>JAOASJ010000052.1:0-6108 GCA_030158725.1 Bacteroidia bacterium | reverse complement strand
TTGCTTCTTGCCCTTGCATCTATGCCCCTGTTAACAAAAATGGTTTGATTACTTCATAAAAATCGTATTTTTGTTTTTTATTTTTAGAAAAAATTGACACAAACAATGGCTACAAAAGTTGAGAAAGGACTAATGGCGACGAACTTCTTCGTGAAGGATCAGACGTCATTTTATAGAGGAAAAGTTAGGGATGTTTACACCATAAAAGACACTTACGTTGCGATGGTGGCTTGCGATAGAATTTCAGCGTTTGACCACGTGCTTCCACGCGCTATCCCTCACAAAGGTGAGGTTTTAACCCAATTGGCTGCTTTCTTTTTAGATGCAACCAAAGACATTATCCAAAATTGGAAATTATCAGTACCAGATCCAAATATTACCTTCGGTATTAAATGCGACGCTATTCCAATTGAAATTGTTGTTCGCGGTTATTTATGCGGACATGCTTGGCGTGTGTACAAAACTGGTGAACGTATGATTTGCGGTGTTCGTATGCCTGATGGCTTAAAAGAGAATGATAAATTCCCTGTGCCATTGGTTACTCCAGCAACCAAAAGTCAAGATGGTCACGATGAAGACGTGAGCATTGAAGAAATTATATCAAGAAAAATTTGCAGCAAAAAAATCATTGATCAAATGGTGGAAACTGCCCATAAACTATACCAAAGAGGTGTTGATATGGCTGCAGAAAGAGGCTTAATATTGGTTGATACCAAGTACGAATTTGGTATGCACGACAAGAAGTTAATTCTAATTGACGAAGTGCACACACCAGATTCTAGCCGTTTCTTCTATTTAGATACCTATGCTAAATTGCAAAAAGCTGGAGAACCACAAAAACAATTGTCAAAAGAATTCGTAAGAGAATGGCTAATGGCAGGTGGATTCCAAGGTTTAGAAGGTCAGTTAATCCCTGATATGACCGACGAGTTTGTACAAAGTGTAACCGCTCGTTATACCGAATTGTTTGAAGCTATGACCGGACAAAAATTTGTTGGCAGAGATTACACAAACGTTCAAGACACTATGGAGCAAAATATTGCTTCTGCTATTACAACCATTTAATTTTTACATGAAGAATACGCTACTTTGTCTATTGACATTGAATTTATGCGCAGGTGTGTTTGCGCAAACAGTGAAAACCCATGCCGGTATGCAATACACTGGCACAGGAAGTTTTACAGGCTACAGAAACAACAATAAAGATTCTGTTCTGTTTTCAGCCCCTATGGGTATTGAAGTTGATACAGCCGGAAGGTTGTATGTGTCTAACGAACACAATATTTTTTGGATACAAGGAAATACTGCCTTTCTTGCTGCAGGTTACACTCTAGATCCTACCGATCCAGGCGCTGCTGATAGCAAAGACTTTGCAGGTTCTCAATCTCGTTTTTCCCGTCCCGCTGGTTTGGCCATTAACCCAAACACCAACGAATTGATGGTGGCTGATTTGGACAATAACCAAATTAGAAAAGTTGAACGCTACATCAACAACGGAACCCAACAAGTTGTTACAACTTTCGCTGGTGTGAAATTGTTAAATGGCGCTCACCTTGACGCAGCAAAAGCTTCTGCAAAATTCAACGGTCCAGTAGGTATAGCTGTTGCATCTAACGGCGATATTTATGTAGCTGATAGAAGCAACCACGTTATTCGTAAAATCTCAGGTGGCAATGTTACAACCATTGCTGGTTTGGCAGGAACTTCAGGCCATACCAATGGTACTGGTTCTGCAGCCCGTTTTGCCGCTCCTTATAATGTTTTCATTGATGGCAACGATTTGTTGGTTGCTGACTATGGCAATAGCGCAATTAGAAAAATCAACCTATCAACCTTTGCAGTAACCGATTTAATCACCAGTGGTTTGTTCGGCCCTAAAGACTTATGTAAAGTTGGTTCTGTATTATATATCGCTGAATCTTTATGCGTAAAACGCTATGAGAGCAGTTTGTTAAGCATATATGTCGGAAGCAATTCACAACAAGGTTATGTAAACGCAGACGGTGCAGCTGCCCGTTTTGAAGACATCTCAGGAATTGTTTACCACCCAAAACAGAATATGTTGTATGTGGTTGATATGGGAAATAATGTGGTAAGAAGCATTAGCCCTAATGCCCGTCCTGTATGTAATTTTACCGCATCTACTACCTCTGCAACCAAAGGTCAAACAGTTATATTAACCAATACAAGCACCAATAGTCCTAAAACTTTTAAATGGACCATTAGCCCAATTACATATACCTTATTAAACAGCACCGACTTAACTGACAGTGTGGTTTATTTATCGTTTTCACAAACTGGTACCTACTCTGTTAAATTATGGGTAAGCAACCAATCTGGCGCAGACTCATTGTTGAAGAGCAACCACATTGTAATTAGTGCTGTTACAGCACCTCCTGTAGTTGATTTCGCAGCAACCAAAGTGAATCCTGTTACCAATGAGGTTATCAGTTTAATTGACCTGTCTACCAATACGCCAACCGCTTGGAAATGGAGAATTACACCGGGTAATTTTATTTGGATGAATGGAACAGATTCTACAAGTAAGATTCCTAATGTTAAATTCACCAATGGCAATAATTTCACCGTGACTTTAATTGCGAGCAACAACGAAGGAAGTAACACTTTAACCAAGGTTGATTACATCAAAGTAAATGGTTCTTCTATCAATAGTCTTTCTCATAGCTCTGTATTTGTTTCATATCCGAACCCTGCAAACAATGTATTGACCATAAATGCATTTACAAAAGGCAGTGTTCAAATATTAGATGCATACGGAAGAGTTATTGAAACACTAAGTGTTGAAGAAGGTCTTAATGAGATCAACACCAGCAATTACAACAACGGCGCTTACTTTATTCAATTTATTAACGAAAACGGAATTTATTCAGAAAGAATCATAGTAAATCATAATTAATTCGTAAATTTATGGTAAACTATGATGACCCAAGATAAAGCCCTGGCGATTTTAAAGTCAGGCAAGAACGTATTCTTAACCGGATCTGCCGGTGCTGGAAAAACTTACGTACTCAATCAGTACATCGATTATTTAAAGACCTGTGGGGTGCCTGTTGCAATAACAGCCTCCACAGGTATTGCCGCAACCCATATGAATGGCATGACCATTCACGCTTGGTCTGGCATAGGGGTTAAAGACACCCTTGCGCCGAAAGACATTGCGGCCATGCGCGAGAAAAAATATTTGAGCGATAAGCTCGAAGACGCCCAGGTTTTAATTATAGATGAAATCTCTATGCTGCACCGCCAGCAACTCGACTTGGTTAACCTAGTGCTCAAAAGTTTTAAGAACAACCATTTGGCCTTTGGAGGAATTCAAGTGGTGTTTTCAGGCGACTTTTTTCAGTTGCCTCCGGTGGGTAAACCGTTTGAAGAACCTAAAGATAAGTTTGCTTTTATGTCGACCGCCTGGCAAGAAGCAGAACCTTGTATTTGTTATATCAGCGAGCAACACCGTCAATCTGACAATACACTGAATAAAATACTCAACAGCATGCGCAATGGAAATCCCGAAGGCGATGAACTCAAAGCCTTGGAAGCCAGTATGCAAAGAAAAAGCAAAGACAGTTCCTTGCTCACGCGCTTGTATACCCACAACTATGATGTGGACCGTCTAAACAACGATTACCTAAAACAATTGCCCGATGATGCGAAATTGTTTAAGGCAGAAATGAAGGGCAGCGATGCTTTAAAGGACATGTTGCGCAAGTCGATATTAACCGACGAGAATTTAGAATTGAGAAAAGGAGCCCGTGTCATGTTTATTAAAAACAATTACGACAAAGGCTATATGAATGGCACCACGGGTGAAATTACTGGTTTCAATGACAAAGGATTTCCTTGGGTGAAAATTAAGTCGGGTATGAAGATACTGGCCGAGCCGGAAGATTGGAGCATTCAAGATGATAAGGGCAAAACCTTGGCCTCCTTTAAACAAGTACCATTGCGTTTGGCCTGGGCCATAACCATACATAAAAGTCAGGGAATGACCCTCGATGAAGCCATAGTCGATTTGGGTAAGACCTTTGAAAAAGGGCAGGGATACGTCGCTTTAAGTAGATTGCGCGACCTTGAACATTTATACCTCGAAGGATTTAACAGCCTTGCCTTGCAAGTCGATTCATTGGCTTTAAAGGCAGATAAACGTTTTAGAGAATTGTCTACCCAAGCCGACGAACGTTGGCCTAAAGAAGAATTAGAAAAGCGTTGGGATTTGTTTGTGGAAACTTGTGGAGGCATACCTTATGCTAAAGCAATTTCAGATACCTATTCTAAAAAATCTAAGAAAGGCAAGAGCAAATCAAAACCCGTTAAAGGGAATACCTATGAAGAAACAGCGGAATTGGTAGCTAAGGGACTAAGTATAGAAAGCATTGCCGCACATAGAGGTATAAATGCTAATACCATAATGAGTCATTTAACCAAACTGAAAGTTTCACATGAAGATTTAGATTTTTCTCATCTTAAACCCGCAAAGTCTCACATTAAAATGGTAGAAAATGCCATTGAAAAATTGAGCCATAAAAGCGGACAAAAGGCAGAGAAATTGGCTCTAAGTCCCATACACAATGAATTAAATGGGAAATTGAGTTACGATGAAATTCGTTTGGCCCTCTTATTTATTGAGGTGTAAAATAACTTATTCTGGTTTCAGGGTGCAATTGTAAATGCGGAATACAGAATCGTTGTAAACTTCTTTGTAGGGCAATAATAGATCATCGCCAAATACATGTTTCATTACCACAATACGCTTTAGCCCTAGTTGGACCAAAGAGTCAACGAATAGAGGATTTTGTATTTGACCATTAAAAGCCACCCAACCTTTGCGGTGGGCAAAGTATAAAGGAGTAGGATAGGCACCACTGTTGATTAAAGTAAGTTCATCTCTCTTGCTAACCTTATCCATTGCAGCTTCTAATGTAAGAATCGGTTTGTAGTTTTCGCGTAAAACAAAATCGTCGATATGGTTAAGTGTTCCTTCAATTCCAATGCAAACCAATACCACTTTTGCGAAAATCTTGTTTTTAATTTCGGCTATTCCATAACCGCTCACTAAAGCCATAATGGGGACAAATGGAATGATGTAGTATGAATGGTGGTAAAAAGTAAATCCACCTTTTAACATAATTGGCAAAAAGCCAAGGAAGCCCAAGCTAAGAATATAAGCAATGTGTTTGTTCTTGTTACTAACAGCTTTAAACAAACCGAAAACAAAGAAGGCAAAGGCAATAAACTTGAGTGCTACTTCGTAAAACTTATTCAGGGCTTGGTCCATGTGCTGCCATAGTTCAGCTGCACCAATACGCATACTTTTGCCCATAAAGAAATGTTTTAGTTTATAGGTCTCGTTAAGATAAGGCACCCAAATGTAATACCAGCTAAGGCAAACGGATAATGTAATTATGGAAGATGCCGCAAAAATGACTTTGTTTTTAGGCGCAAGGGAACGGTCGAGAAACGGTTGTATCAAAAGAATCAACAGATATGCAGACGGCATTTTACTCAAGGTGCCGAGGGCAAGAAACAAGAGGTATAAAAGTAAATGTTTAGACTTTAACGATTTGAAATAATTAAGCGCATGCCAGAGCGCAAACAAGATTAAAGACAAAGAAAACGTATCAGGCATTATTTTTCTAGAGTAGGTAAACCATATTGAAAACAATAGAACAATGCTTGCGTTGAAGGCAACTTTTTCTTCGAAATATGATTTAAGCAATTTGTAGAAATAGAATAATCCAAAGCTAGAAACGGCAAGAACAATTAGACGACCATACCAATGTTGGTAGCCGAATATTAGAGACAAGAGGTAGCATAGGTAGTTGAGCAAAGGGAATTCCATACCTGTAATGCCAGTTAGTTCACCTGAGATATCCAATCGAGGGTAAAAAGGATTGGGGTCAATTTCTAAAAAGTTACGGGCCACCATGGTAACGGTGGTCTGTCTCCAATTGTGTGAAATGTCAATGGGTGGAAACCAAATGCCGTAGAGCCTCGCGATGAAAAACAAAAAAATCCAGAAGCGGATATCTTTCAAATAAGCGAAGATTTTTTGATTTGACATTAGGCATGCAAACTTAAATTAAAAAAGTC
>JAOASJ010000051.1 GCA_030158725.1 Bacteroidia bacterium | reverse complement strand
ATTTAAAGTGGAGTTGTAAACTCTAATGCATACAACCCATGTACAATTGGGTTGGCAGAACAAAAACATAACTCCTTTGAGAAACTTTGATGCTTTTATTCAAGGCTTTTATTGCCTCATCTTCTGAATCATAAATTCCCAAAACCAGAGCAAATGTATTAGGCGTTGTGGATTCAGAGTAAGTATTCAAATATTCAATACTTAATGTTTCAGTGCCAAACCGTCTAGGAAAATATTCGCCTCTGTAGATTTCGTCCTCACTTTTTTCAGACACTACCAAAGCCTTTTTCTTCAAATTGTAATACCTTTCCATGGTATCTATGCCCCAATTTAATTGGCCCGCCCATAAATACATTTCTGCATCCAGCGCGAAATAATTTCGCGAAGTATCACCTATTAAAACCCAAACGTCTTGCATTTCGTCATGTCCACCATCAGCCATGCTATCCAATTTTTCCATTGCTGGATTAGGCAACAAAGCACAATTTGAGTCCACCTTATGTGGGGTTTGTTGCACGCTGTTATTGTTACAGGAGACAAGAAATAAAACCGCTACAAATAGAGTGAATACCCGCACAGACTTAGGCTTACAAATTGGTCAACAAGAAATTGGTGATTTTACTAAACAAATGCAAACGCACCTTACCGCCGCGTATGCCATGGTTGGTGTTTGGATAGTATTCAGCATCGTAAGGAATATTTTTCTCATTCATAGCCTTTACCATTTCAGCGGCATTTTGGAAATGCACATTGTCATCGGCCGTTCCGTGAATTAACAAATACTTGCCTTTAATTTTATCGACATGGTTAATCGGTGAATTGTCGTCATAACCCGCAGCATTCTCTTGTGGGGTACGCATATAACGCTCAGTATAAATATTGTCGTAGTATCTCCAATTGGTTACAGGTGCTACTGCCACTGCTGCCTTGAAAACCTCAGCGCCTTTGGTGATACAATTGCTGGCCATAAATCCACCATAGCTCCATCCGAATATTCCAATTCTAGAAGCGTCTACATATCTTTGTGCACCAAAGTATTTTGCAGCTTCTATATAATCCATGGTCTCATATTTACCCAAATTCAAATAGGTCATTTTTTTGAAAGCCTCTCCTCTTCCACCGCTTCCACGGTTGTCAATTGAAATAACGATATAACCCAATTTGGCCATATACTGATACCATAAATAGTTGGCACCCTGCCATTGGTTTTTTACCGTTTGGTAACCTGGTCCACCATAAACGAAAAACAATACAGGGTATTTTTTATTGGCATCAAAATCAGGTGGAACAATTTTCCAATAGTCCAACTTTACATTCTCTGAACTTTTGAAGCTGCCGAATTCAATTGGGGCAAAATTCAATGCCGTTAATTTATCGTTTAAGGCTTTGTTGTCTTCTAACAAACGAACCAATTCTCCGTTCTTGTTGTTTATCACCGTTACCGCAGCACTCGACATTGTAGAATACTGGTCTGTGAAATACTCAAAGGTTTCAGTAAATGAAATAGAGTGCCAAGCTTTTTCTTTGGTAATTTGTGTCAATACCTTGGTTTTAATATCCAATTGGTACAATTGTCTTTCAGCAGGATTGTCCATTCCAGAAGTGAAATAGGCTAAGTTTTTATTCACGCCAAGGAACTGGTCTATTTCCCAATTTCCTGAACTCAATTGGGTAACGGTTTTTCCATCTTGACCCAAGGCATATAAATGTTTGTATCCTGATTTTTCACTGGTGAAATACGCAGAATATTCTGGCATTGGTTCAGCTACTTGTGTAAACGTCCACTCATCAACCTCTATGTATTTTTCATTTTCTTCCGTGTACAATACTTCTCCTTTTGGATACAAATAGGTATAGCGGATCAACTCCAATTTGCTTTGATGTCTATTCAATCTTTGCACACTCAAATAATTGGTGCTCATCCATTTTATACGTGGTAAGTATTGGTCGTTCTGTGATCCTGTTTCGCAAAGCACTGGTCTCTTTTTTCCTAGTTTATGGATCAACACATCAACACGGCTATTTGGCTCACCCGCTTTTGGATACTTCCATACTTCGCGTGAAGGGTAAAGACTGCCATAAATGTCCATTCCGAATTCTGGCACTTTGCTTTCGTCGAAACGGTAGTAGGCAATATAAGAACCATCAGGACTCCATTCAAATCCTTTGCTCATGCTAAACTCTTCTTCATATACCCAATCGACTCCCCCATTGATGACAGAATTCTTCAACCCATCAAAAGTGATTTGAATGTCTTTTCCTTTTTGCACATCAAAATAAAACAAGTTGTTGTCAGACACATAAGCCACTTTGTTGCCATCGGGACTTAAACTGGCATACATGATTTTCTTGTTGCTGACCTTTACCAATTTATTGGTTTTGGTGTCATACCACCACGTATTGCTTTTGCCACTGTGGCGGTATACAGCCTCGTAGCCATTGGTAAATAAAACTTTCGATTCATCTTGGCTGAAAGAAAACGATTCAATGTTGATGGGTTTTTGATCAACCAATATTTTATCGGTTGAAAATATTGTGCTTAATTCGTTGCCTGTTTTAATTTCATAGCGTTTGCATGAACGCGATTTGTCTTCATTATCCACCAAGCGGCAATAGCTAGAGCCATCGCTTAAAAATTGCATACCTGGAACAAACTTCGGATTAAACTCGCGGCTATACCAAATATTGTCTAAGCTTAATTGGGCGTTCAAATTCAAAAACGCCATGGATAATAAGAAGAAAAACAGTCTCATAATAAAGTTCAAATTTAAGGGAAAAACTCAAAACAGAAAGGTCAATTTATTTTCTGAAATATTTTTTAAACACGATGTAACATTTTCAATAAAACCATCGTTTATCATTTGTAAATCAAAACGCCTATGTTTAAAATAATTCCACTCATCGCCATTTTACTCCAGTTTTTAGTCTACAGTCTCTCTGCTGAAGTTCCTAATTTACCTAAGCGATTGAAACGCATAAGCACCTCGAAGATTGAAGTGCAGGAAGGCGATTCAAACACCTTGTACTTCCCTATGGAATTTAACGGGGCTGTTCCGAAATCTAAACTTGAAAAAGTAAAAGCCCTCGATATTGCTTCTATTTCATTGGTGTATAGCCGTTACAGATTGAGCGAAACCTTCGACCAATTAACGCTTAATGCGCAACGCATGGACAAGCTATACGCCTGCATGCCTGGTTTAAAAGGAAACTTAAACATACAATGGAATTGGGTTGAGCAAACAGGTTGTGAAGACCCCAATACCTGTAAAGATTATTTCCATGGCTTTATCATCAAACTAAAAAGCAAAGCGGACATGATTAGCAGTGTAACGGAGCAAGCTTTAATGGATTATTACACCAGTGTTTATGAAGGTGGTTCAGACAGCAAAAAAATGGATTCTTTAATCGCCGTTGGCAAAGTGTCTTATTGCAAAGTATGCGACACCCTTAAAATGCGTAAAATCAATAGACGCAACAAAATGTCCAGTTTCAAAGGGTGGAATGAAGAAAACAAAAACAAATTGGCCAAATATTTACGCAGTGAATTGAGGGATTCATCTTCATATACCTTGGAGTTGTTGATGGGCAAAAAAGGTGAAATTTATTTTGCGGATTCTACTGAAACGCCACACAAAGTGAAGAAAATATTGCACTTGTTGAATGATGATTTGAAACACAGTCCCGCGCGCTATAACGGCAAGAAAATAGCAACCCGAATTTCATTGTATGTGAGTCAAGAATCCACAGGACTCGATATTGAAACCATTTTAACGCCCATTTTACCCAAAGGCAAAACTTTTAGTCTCGATTCTTTTCTTTACATAAGACGCACCGAGATTGTATGCGACTATGTTGACAGCAGCGGCAAAAGCATTGCAAAAACTACTGGCATTGCCAATACCCCTGATTTAATTTTCAAGGTATTTGACCGCAACACCCAATGGAAAAATTGCCTAATTGCTACAGACGTAACCGGCAGCATGTATCCTTATTTGGCTCAGTTTAAGGTGTGGCACAAATTGCATTTAAATGTTAATAGCCAAAACAACGACTTTATCTTTTTCAATGATGGCGACAATATGCCCGACAACTTAAAAGTAGTTGGTCAAGTTGGTGGACTATATTATGTGCATACCAGCACTTTCTCCACCCTTTCTTCTACCATGAACATGGCCATGAGCAGCGGTGGTGGTGGCGATGGTCCTGAAAACAATTTAGAAGCAGTATTGGAAGGACTGAGCAGCAATCCTGATATCAAAGAAGTCATTATGATTGCAGACAACAACGCAACGCCCCGCGATTTGGCTCTACTTTACAAGATTAAAGTTCCTATCCGTTTAATCCTTTGTGGTGCACAATTTGGCATCAACACCGATTACCTTGAAATGATTCGAATCAATGGTGGCAGCATACATACCATGGAAGACGATTTGTACACTTTGTCTAAACTAAACAATGGCGAAAAAATAGTTATAGATGGTATAGAATACGAAATGAAATACGGCAAGTTTTTGAAGAGAACAAAAACACCCTTGCCCCCAGCGCCAGCAGCAGCAACAACTTTAAGATAAAACAAAAAAGGCAGTTTATTCAAACTGCCTTTTTTTATAGAATTACTTTTTAGTTTTACCTGCATCTTTCGGTGCGGGTTTAACTTTAAAATGTCTTATTGAATAGGTGAAAGTCAACATATAAAAACGGGTTAAGATTTGAGTGTTCTTGTCCTCAATATAACTCTCACTTACGGTTCTCGCTATGCTGGTGTTTTGTTTTAAAGCATCAAATACTGACAACTTCAATTCACCTCTATTGTCTTTTAAGAATTTGTAGCCAAATCCAGCATTACAAAGCCATATACTTTGGTTAAACGTAGCACCCAAACCTTTGTAAGAACTGTTGGTGATGTCTGCGTTAAACACCCATTTTGGTGTTGGCAAATAGTTAATCTTTGCATTAAAATTTTGAATCACATATTGGTTGTTCAAACTGCTTTGCAAACTGTTTTGAACCGTGGTGTAATTCACAGTGTAATTTAAAGTAAAGTCTAAACTCTCGCTGATATTACTCGCCAATACAATACCTGCATTGCTGTTGTAGTTATTGCTTAAATTCGTATTGCCATTAATTAAAGCGGGTGTGCTGCTGTAGGTTTGTCCGAGATTTAAGTTCAAGGTAGACTTGATTTTCTTAATCGGCATACCATAAGACAAATACGCTCTGAAACTTTTGTACCCGTTGAGGTTGACTGGCAAACTCAGTTGTGCGCCTTTTTTCAAAGCAACACCACTTATTACAGTATCTTTACTTGCCAAGGTGGTGCTGTTGCCAATATAGTTTGAGGTAGCAGACACATTGCTGTAAATAAACAAAGTGCGACCCTTAGCCACATTGCTTTTGCTGTAGCGCAAGTGAACCATATTCCTAAACTCTTGAACCAAGTTGGCATTACCCGCGCTTAAGATCAATGGGTTGCTGTTGTTGATTACATTTTGCAACTGTGATATACTTGGCAAATTGGTGCTGCTGCGGTAGAATAAACGCAAATTGCTTGACTTGCTGGCCGCATATGTAAACATCGCATTCGGCAAGATGTTGTTGAACGGTTGGTGAAACTCGTTATTAAACGGGAAAGTTTGCAAGCCATTCAATTTAACACTTTGTGCATCTGCACCAATATTAAACGACACCTTCTTGTAGTTATAACGGTAAGTCATGCCTGCTTTTTGCGTGCTGGTATTGTTGTCGAAAGTGTTGCTTAATAAGCTATCTACATAAATAGGGTTTCCAAAAATATCCAGGCGTTGGGTCAATTTACTTGACTTGTTGTAATTCAATGATGGGTTGTAAGTCAATTCAATGACTGAACGTTTTTTGATTGGATGGGTGTAAGACAAATTAGGGCTAAAACTAAAGGTATTGTTGTTTCGGTCTGAATTCTGTCTAAAGATATTTGAAATGGTGTCCAATTCGTAATAGTAGTTGCCAGACTCCAACAAAGTAGCACCCGTGTTTTTACTGTTTGTAGTGCTAATGTTTAGTGACATGGTTTGACCCGCCTTTTTAAATCTGTGTCTAAACAACAATGATTGGTTAAAGTTAAAACCATTGGTATTGGCTATAGTTTTACTGTTTGAAAGGTTTAGATTCACCGCCTCTTGCGTAGCCGTTTTTCCCAAAAACAAGGTATTGCTTTTATTGGCTTGCAAACTGAATTGAGGCGTAAAAATGATAGAATTGTTGGTGTCTAAATTGTATTCAAAGCTTGCGTTGAATTTATGGTTGTTGTTATTTGTTGTCCCCGTATCGCCCTGACTGTACAACTGATTGCTTAATGCACTTAAGAAATAGGTTCTGTTTAAAAACGATGAGGTATTGTTCTTACTGGTATTGAAAAAATAAGAAGCGGTTAATTTATACTTCTTACCACCAAACAAGGAATAGTTCATTCCAATGGCATTGGTGGTATTAATTCCGCCCTGGTTGTTAACGGTAAAGTTGTTGTTGCCTCCGCCCCAGCTACCCATACCACCACCCATGCCGCCTCTTCCACCACCAGGACCGCCCATGCCACCACCCATATTGGTGTTGCCAGTTAAGCCTAAAATATCGGTTGAAGAAAAATTTTGTTGGTTGATGTTATTGCTCATACCAATTAAAGACAAACGCTGTTTGCCTTTAAATATATTGATATTAGCACCCGCAGCCCATCGGTCGTCGGTTCCATAACCACCATATATTTTACCAAATTGACCATTGTTCTTTCCTGCTTTGGTCACAATATTTAAAGTCTTGGTGCTGTTGCCATCGTTGATGCCCGAGAATTGCGATTGATCGCTCATACGGTCGTAAACCTGAACTTTATCGATGACCTCAGCGGGCAAGTTTTTCAAAGCTGCAGAAGCATCGTCTCCAAAGAAATCCTGTCCATCCACGGTTACTTTTTTAACCTCTTCACCTTGGGCCTTAATGACTCCATTTTCATTGGTTATACCCGGCATTTTGGTAATTAGATTCTCTGCCGTGGCATCTTTATTCACTTTGTAATTGCTGGAAGTATATTCTATGGTATCGTTTTTCTGGGTGATGGCGTCTTTCTTTCCAATAACCGCAGCACCTTTGATGTTGTCAATCTTAACATTCATTTCCACCAAACGGTTTAGGCGCTGACCTGAATCGAGGTGAAACGAAATCGTTTCTGTTTCGTAAAACAAACTTCTAAGTTGCAAAGTATAATTGCCAGCTTCAAGACGTCTGAAAATAAATTTGCCCAAAGAATCGGTAAAACCACCAGCAATTTTAATGGAATCGCGTTTTAGAGTCACGCTGGTATATGGCAAAGGCTTTTTATCGGGACCGACTACTTGCCCAGAAAAGACTTGCGCTTTTGCGCCCAATGCGAATAAAAAACTAATACCTAATGTAAATAATACACGTTTGTTTGAAGAGAAAAATAACATAAACTAAGTTCGAGCAAATATAAGCCTAGAAGCAAACATTATCTATAGCCAAATCGATTAAAGTCGAAGTTCTGAGCTTAAGCACCTCTAATTTGCGGTGAAATCGCACCCCCACCTACTAGAAACTTACTTAAATGAATTCAACTTGGCCAACAAATCGTCAAACGACATAAAGCCTTGTTGACGCCATACTTCTATACCATTTTTAAACACAATCAAGGTTGGAAAACCATTCACTTGATACGATTTACAAAGATCTGTTTGCACCGCACCATCAACTTGCAAAACCGTGCTTAGTTGTTTGTAATGCTGACTTAATGAATCTATGCTTGGTTTCATTTTCACACAAGGGGCACACCATTTGGCGTTAAAGTCTACCAAACACAAACCAGATTTAGGTAGGCTGTTTTTAAAACTGTCTAAAGACATCTGCGTCACTTTGCTTATTTGAACCACAGGCAAACCAGCCGATATCCAATTGCTGATACCGCCATCCAGTTCAACGACTTTAAAATGCTTTTGAGTGCGCAAATACACCGCAGCATTATGGCTGCGCACACCTGCTTGGCAGTATACATAAACCGGCAAACTGCTATCCAAATACTTGGTGCGTTCCTGAAATTCCTGAGCATTTAACCAATCGGCTTGCATGGCGTTTGCTAGGTGCGACTGGTTAAATTCACCTGAAGTGCGCACATCCAAAACCTGTACTTTTTGCGATTTCATGCCTTTATCAAAATCTGCAGGGCTCAATACATTTTGAGCATTTAGAGACAAGTTGATACAAGCAAGAAACAAGAAAAATATTTTCATAGCACAAAAGTATAAAATCTTAAACACCAATTAACATTGAATGAATCTAAATTAAGCAGGTTTATCAACATCAACACAGCGAATCGCATTTCAAAAGTTCAAGCATCTCAAGGCTTAAGAAACGATTTGTACAAAAAAAGAACAAATCAACACAAAATTCTCACTTTGAATAAAATCCAATTTATTACATAAAGTCCTAAATTTGAATACCTTAATTTAAACATCATGAAAAAAATACTATTATTTGCATTTGTTGCAAGCGTATCTGCTGCTTTTGCACAAAAACCAGTAAGTGGCGACCGCACTGCTGAGGTAAACTTAAACTTTCAAACTGGCACCTCTGCCATCAACTACAACCTCCCAGCGGAATTGCGCTTCCGTTATTTTTTACAAGACAACAGCGCTTTCAGATTGCGTATAGGAATGAATTCGAACACGAACAAGTATTCTGTGCTTAACCCTCTAGGAGATGTTACATCAGAAGTGGTAACTAAATCCGGCTTCGGATTGAGCATCTTCCCAGGTTATGAGAAACACTTTGCAGGTACTGCGAAATTGTCTCCTTTTGTTGGTGCACAATTAGGATTCTCTCTAAATGGAGCAAATAGAAGAGAAGTTACAAATTCCGGTTATGCCAACCCTAGTTCAAATTTGGTTGTGAATGGCGACTATTACAAATCTAAATCAGGCTCAACCATTGTACTTAGCTTAGGATGCTATATGGGTGCTGATTATTACTTTGCTGAACATCTTTATATAGGTGGAGAATTTGGCCTTGGACTTTTTAGCATGTCATCAACTGGTGAAGGTTCTGAAAAATATGTTCGCATGGGTGCCCCTGAGGTAAGTAATAAGACTACAAAAACTAGTGGCAGCAGCCTTTTCGGCGTTTATACTGGTGGTGTGCGTTTAGGATTCGTATTCTAAAACAAACTTAATACAATAGAGAATCCTCTCGATTTATTTCGAGGGGATTTTTTTATGGGCGCCATCTCTTTGCCTTCCGGCTGCGCTTCGCTCCGGTCGTTTGCCGCAAAAAGGAAAGCCTTGCCGCAAACGGACTGCTGCCACTGAGCACCGCGTTTGCTCGATTGCCGATTTGTGGCAGCACCTTCAGTCACAGGGCGCTTGCGATGTGTTGGAGATTTCCTCCCCTAAGACCCCAAAAACCACTGATTCCAAATATTTTCAATAAATTTGTCCTGCCCCACCCAACCATTGTTTAACGGCTTGCGTATATAGGGTCATAAAACATTCCTGCAATGACAAAGAGAATTTTACTCCTTTTAATTTTAAGTGTATTTGTATTTAAATCAAATGCGCAAACCACAGTCCCAGCTTTAATAACAAGCAATCAAGTATGGACATTAAGTGGTAGCCCCTATCTAGTAAACCAAAACACCTACATTGACACCGGCGTTAGCGTTACCGTTATGCCAGGCGTTGAAGTGAAAAGCACAGGCTCTGTTTCCCTCATGGTTGCAGGCGAATTTAGAGTTCTTGGAAAATGGGACACAATGGTACAGTTTAGAAATGTTACTGTTGCCTATCAATCAAAAAGTAAAAAATTCAATCCTTCAACCAACCGCGGTGCCTATATCAATTACGCTGACTTTAACACCAACAGTACCGGCCAAACCTGCATTTCAAGCAATTCTACCAGCATAAAAGTTAGCAACAGCATTTTTATTAATTACTATACGAATGTTGCTGTAACATCAAATACCCAAGACACTGTAAATATTTGGATTGTAGGCAATAAATTTCTAGGTAACCAATACAACAATGGTACATCTATCAATGCCATGTCTAGCCGTATGAAAATCCAGGTTAACGATAATTACTTCACCAATTCAAGCATCATTTATTTAGAAGGTCAAGTAACGTTTAAAAACAACACCATGTTCAAAATGTACTCGGCTAGCTTTTATTTACATGGAATTAATGATATCAGCTGCAATAAATTCTTACGCTTCAATTCTGATTTAAGCATCAGTCTATTCTCAAGTACTGGCAAAGGAAAATTGAGTTTCAACTACAATACGTTAGACAGCATGGGCAGCTTCTTTACTAACCCAATGATGAGCATTAACCGCAATGGTTCTAACTCTACAACTTTTGGAAGCACCGAATTCAAATACAACAATTTCTTCCGTCAAGTAGGAACTGTTGGAAAGGTTGCTATCACAGGGAACAACAATACACCAACCAAAACAGACACTTTAGACTTCACCAACAATTACTGGGGTTCAAACGATTCTACAACCATAGAATCGTATATCAGAGATTACAACGACAATATAAACGTGTATGGCCGAGCCAATATTAAAAACTTCAGTGCAACACCAATCAACAGCTGTTCATACAATGGCAACAACTGTGCAATTGCAAAATTCTCGACTTACATCACGGACTCAATTGTAATTTTTACAGACAAATCAATTGGCAGCAAACCATATAAAGTTAAATGGGTATTTGGCGATGGGAAAAACGACAACAGCAACAGCAAAATTGTAGCCCACCAATTTCCTAAGCCAGGCTTTTACACCGTTTGCTTATACACCTATGACACGCTAGAAAACTTATGTGATTCTACTTGCAGCACCATAGAAATTGTTGACAAAACAAAATGTGAAGCTTCGTATTATTTCGCTGTAGACACCAACGACAACAAATTGGTTTACATCATCAACAACAGCAAAGGCATTAACACAAGAACCAAATACTACTGGACATTTGGCGATGGCTCAGGTGTAAGCAAGACCAACCCTACACATAAATATGTAAATGCAGGTGTGTACCAAATTTGCTTGACCATTTTTGACAGCACTGCGGGTTGCTACAGCACTTTCTGTGATTCAATAGTTATATATGAAAACAACACCGACTTGGTGGTACTAAACGAAGATATGGTAAATATCAAAAACCAAAGTACGCTTAAGTCTATCATCGCTTATCCTAACCCTAGCAATGGAAAAATCACCCTCTTATTAGACAACAAAGTATCTGAAAACATCGAAATACAAATCTTAAACATCAACGGTCAAATTCTAGAAACATCAAACATTCAAGCGAATCTTGGGGTTAATGAAATTGATCTAAACCTTAGCAACTACAGCAACGGCTTCTACTTTGTAAAAGTAAGCAGTGGCAGCAGCAGCAAAACCATCAAACTGAACATTTCGAAATAATTATTTAATGCAAATTAGAAGTCGCGCTTCGGCGCGATTTCTTTTTTTTAAAGCATGACTGAAACGGAAATCATAAAAGCTTGTATCAAAGGTGAAAGACGTGCACAAAACGCCTTATACAAACTGTATTTCCCAATTATGAGTAGCATTTGTTTGCGTTATACAAAAGACAAAGACGAAGCCATTCAAAAACTAAACTCAGGGTATTTCAAAATCCTAAAAAACATTGCGCAATACGACAGCAGTTTCGCCTTCGCCACCTTCGTACGCAAAATAATGGTGAACCATTTGATCGATGAATTTAGAAAGGAAAAACAATACCTGTCTAAAATCGAATTCAAAGACCACAACGATCTAGAACAAGCCGTAAGTTACAACCAGGCTGAACTTGACTTCGATGCCAACGACCTTTTAAATCTGTTGAAAGCACTTCCCGATGTTACACAAAAAGTATTCAATCTGTATGCAATAGATGGATACAAACACAACGAAATAGCCGAACTACTGAATATATCTGTAGGCACCAGCAAATGGCATGTGAGCGATGCCAGAAAAAAACTAAAAGACATGCTCGACAAACAAAAAAAAAGAACTGAAATAGCTTAAAGCCATGAACAATTTAGACGATTTATTTAAAAACAAGCTCGAGCAAAATGGCCTCGAATTCCAAGAGGAATATTGGAATGAGATGGAAGGCATCATCGACCTTGAAAACAAAAAGAAAAGACGCTTTATTCTTTTCTTTAGTGGATTAAGCGTAGTCGTAATCGGCAGCATTATGGGCTTACTTTTCAGTGACAACAACAAAAACGAAAAACTTGCAGTGTTATCCTCAACACCTACAGTTAGCATAGAAACCAATACCAGTAACACACACAATTCAGACAACAAAGCAATAATTGAAAACAATATAGACCAAGTCGAAAACAAAAAATTAAACTATTCAGAAAGCTATTCTCAAAAAACAAAACCAAGCAAACGCACAAGCATATCGAAGAATCAAGAAAAAGCAATTAACACTTATTTACCACAAGTAGTTTCAAACAATTCAAACAGTGCTAATTCGAAGCCTTCAAACAACCTTGTAGAAAACCCTGTAAACATCAACACCTTAAATTACGGCATAGAGACCGACGACAAAGACCATTTGGTGTTTGCTGATTTCATGCGCTTCAATACTTCAAAAATCGAACTTGAACAAGTATTGCCACATACCTGCAAGAACTGCGCACATGGTTTAAAATTAGATTCTGTAAAACCAAAAGTAAAAGTCAATTGGGTTTACCAAATCGGTCTAGAAGCCTTATACAACGTTAATAACAGAACTGCTATAAATTCAAATATTACAAAAAGCAACAACAGTTTGGGTTACTTAGCCTCTTTTTCAGGCAGCAAAAAACACTGGGGCTTTAAAACAGGACTTGAGTATTATAAATACCAAGAACAAAACGATTATCCAAACACCCGCAAATCGTTTACCTACGACACGTCTTATAGTTTAATCAACGCCTTCTATTCCGCAACACCTAAAGGCACACGCATAGCGCTAATAGGCAGAAAAATAGACACAACAGAATCGCTAAACTCATACTATACAAACACCAAATTGGGTTTACAATATTTCAGTATTCCCTTGCATGTTTTATACACCACAAGCCTAGGCAAGTTCTCACTCCAATTCGAAGCTGGCATAAACGCAGGATTCTTAATCCGTAAAACAGGAACTTACGCAAATCTTATTCAAAATAATTATGTGCTAAAAGCTGCTTCAAGTTCAAATGAATTCAGCCCAATGCTAAACCAAACCTATATCGGACTTGGATGCAGCTATCCTATATACAAGCAATTTAGTTTACAAGCAAACGTCAGCATGCTAAACGCCATGGGTACGTATTTGCAAGGCAGTTCTTCGAAACTAAACAGAAAAGGATTTGGTTTGGGATTGGTGTATCGTTTGAAATAAAGTTATTTCAAAACCAATAAGGTCTTGGATATTTCTTCTCTGATTTTAGGCAAGAGATCAACTTCTTTAGCATAATATTTCCATTGGGACACTACCTCTTGAATTTCTTCTAAAATAGAAGCAGCATTTTTACAGCTAATCGATTTTCCAATTTGAAGAAGGTCTTCTTTAGTAAAGTCTTTGCGCTTCCCATTGATACTTAAAGCATGTTGACTTACCCATTGGTGTTGGGGTTTATAGGCATGACAAATATCGTAGGCAGGCGCTAATTCCCATTTGGAATTTTCTTTAAGGAGAAAAGAGAAATTCTTAGTGTGGTCGTCGCAGTTGCGGGCCAAAACATTGAACACCATCCGTCTGTACATTTGCTCTGCATCGGCATAGTTAAGATTCAGTTCACGCATGGTTTGAAACAATTGCTCATAGCTAAAACTGTTCACTTCATTAAAATCGAAATGTTTGAGTGCACAGAAAGTTTGGACATGGTGTTTGGTATTGTTCTCATCGCGATCAAAGCGTTTGGTCATAAAATGTGCACGCCCATTTTCTTGCAATAATTTTGAAGGCATCATGTTTATACCAGAAGCAATGGCCATATTGTAATACGCCATTTCTACCCTTCCATAACCTGAACTTGCACCCACTTGCACATCACTTACACCATCTAATTTTATAAGCCAATGTTGAAACCCTTTTGGCACATTGGTTTGTCCCGAACGCACCTCACCTGTCTTCTCGTTATAAGCTATAACAGCTTTGGGACGGGCACCTCCAGCTGAAGTTCCTATCTTCAATATTTCAGAGATGGCCTTATCATTTTCGTTTATAAAATTTGTTTTGAACGATTGTTTGTTCGACAATAAACGTTGAGCCAATTCAACCATACTTTCCAACTCAAGAGAAGAGGTTCGAACGGTCTCTTTGTGCATACTGGGATCAAACTCCAATGCGCCCATACCGCGGGTTCCCATGAAACAAAGCATTTCAACTGGATTCATGCTATCGGCTGGGCGACCGTTTTGAGCGAGGTATAAATTGATAAGTTGATTTCCATATTTATCGGGAAGTACATCGGCCAAAAGACCAGGCAAGCCCTTAAAGGTATCAAAAGGACTTTGTGTATTTCGCCGCAGTTCTGGAAAACTAAAAATAGTTTGCCTTTTGTCAATTGGCATTTTGAAAGGCGATAAGTCTATTCCGAATGTTTTAAAACGGCTGTCATATTCAAACGAAGCAATGCCCGATTTTTCATCCCAGGCAACAGCTCCCACCAATTTACCCCATATTTTAACAAATGCAGAATTCATAACTACCACTTAAAATCCTTATTGGATTTCTTGCTTTTTCCAGTTGCGCGTATGCGTTTATATTGTTCTTTTTTTGCTTGAGCGAGGGGACTAATTTGCTCTTGCACCACAAAGGCATTTAAAAAATGTAGTTGGTTTAATACACGCAATACCTGCAGTAAAGTAGGAACTGTAACCGAACCACCAGACTCCAAAATACTTAAAG
>JAOASJ010000050.1:19494-68900 GCA_030158725.1 Bacteroidia bacterium | reverse complement strand
CAGGGACCTAGTGATTAACAGTCACTCGCTCTAACCAGCTGAGCTATCAAGGAATATGTCCGATTTATTTTTAGTTAAAGTTTGATTCTTCTCGCTCTAACCTCCCGATAGCTATCGGGAGAGCTATCAAGGAATCTTCCTAAAAGGAGTGCAAATATAGAATTTTAAATTTTCTATGCAAAAAAAATATCAGAAAATTTGAAATCTATTTTAAAGCGCTGTTTTTTAGTTGTTTGTATTGCCTTTTGTTTCTAAATATTTTAGAAATGAACTAACATGCCTGTCTTTTTTTGATTCATATATATCTTTTATCGTTACCATGATACCTGTTTCTTCTACATCGCCAAAGTGGCTATTAATACAGGTTGGGAAAGTTTTCATGGTAGGAGAGGTATTCATGTATGAATTAAACAAAGGTGGAATGTTTTCACCAAGTTCACGCACTCGTGCATTTAATAAGTGATGACCTTCTTTGTATTCTAAGTTTTGCAAGGACGCCAAAAACTCAGAGGTGTCGTGTGTAATGGTTACAGGATTTTCAACTGTAATCAACTTTTCCTTATCAGGGAAGTAGTGGTGAAGGAAGGTAAGAATTAAATCCCTTGCTTCGCTGTTAAAATGCGTATACATAGTAACTTTACCAAAGAAGTAATCTACTTCAGGGTAATTGATTATTAAGGCCCCTAAACCATCCCAAAGATTATCCAAACTGAATAATCCTTTTCTGTTTTCAGCACTTGGTTGGTATTTTGGTTGAACAAATGAACGTCCTAATTCTATAGTCTTTAGAAAATAGAAATTCTTCATACGCTCACTGAATTCATATATTTCTGTTGTAGCAAGATGGTATGAGCCATCTGTCTGACGGGCGTTATTGGTTAAAATAAATCTATAACCACCTATTATTTCTTTGTCTTCTGGCTGCCATACAATTAACTGTTTGTATGCAGTTGGCCCAAAATCAAATTCGTCTAGATCACAATCTTTACCCGTTCCACCGCCTGCCATTCTAAATGACAACTCTCTTAACCGTCCTATTTCTTTTAGAACATTTGGAGCGTTGTGGCAATCTACTATATATAATTTATTACCACTGTTATTGGTTGGCCTTACAAAGACATCCTCGTTTAACTCGGCTTCTAATAAGTGTCTGTCAATTGGTTCGATGATCTCCTGCATTTGTCGATTTTATTCGGTAAATATATAAAAAAATTATTTTTGTTTGAATTTGTGGTAAAATTCTTCAAAATCACCATCTGGATTGTCTTTTAAAGTATAGACAAAATGCTTCATTGCATTAGCAATTTTATGGTGCTCTCCAATGTGTCTTATCAAATATGCAGGGATTGGTTTGCCAAAGTGAATGGTTATTGTTTTGCCTTTTTGTTTGAACATTTCAGAAGGTAAAAGCATCATTTCTATATTGAGTTTAATGCCTAATCTTTTTCTCCATTGGGCCACTCTGTAGAAACGTTTGCTGTTTTCAGCTTCAACAAAAGTTGGAACTATATCTGTTCTATATTTAACCGATTTGGTGATATAACTCTTATGCCAAGTTAAATCCATAATTTGTCCGTTGGCTTGTTTTCTTGAAACCATACCCGCTGGGAAAATTAGCGTTGCACCATCAGAAGCAAATTGACGCTCAACTGCAAGCAAAGATGGTTTTGCATTGCTGCCATGTTTGTTTACACCTAAAAATATTCCTTGAAGTGGTTTCACATTCATCAAAATATCGTTAACTAAAAAACGAACATCTGGTCTAATTTTGTGTGCTTCACTGATATATCCCATTCCATCTAAACCACCTAAAGGATGGTTAGCAGCCAAAATTAATCGGCCAGTTGTAGGTACATTATGGATGTTTTTGGAAGTGATGGTCACCCCAATTTCATCAAAGCAAGACCTTGCAAAATCGACACCTTGTTTTCCTTTAGCAGCCGTAAGCATGCGGTTTAAGTCATCTTGGTGTATGACTTTTTCAATAAATTTATATAGAAATCCTGGAATTAATTTGGCAAGTTTTGGGTTTTTATCTTGAAATACTTGCCTAACATTAATTAAAGGTACATCCATGTTTTCCTCATTCATTCTGCGAATATGAGACTTTTATATCAACTTCATGTAATCAAAACCATCAAACGGGGATAAAAAATGAATTTCTTTGGAAAAGTTTTTGAGTTTTGTGTAGCCTTTATCAAATTAATCCTTTGAAACTTAAACAGCTCGTTCAATGATGAACATCATTTTATCTTTTGTAAGTGCATTAATATTTTTTTTCATACTTTTGAAACATGGCAAATATTAACCCTCCTTTTAATTTTAATCAGTGGATAGAAGAGAACCGTCATTTGTTAAAACCACCTGTAGGCAATAAGAATCTTACGGTTGGTGCAGGCGATTTTATAGTTATGGTTGTTGCTGGTCCAAATGCTAGAAAGGACTACCATTACAACGAAACTGAAGAGTTTTTTTATCAATTAGAAGGTGAAATTAATGTTAGAATTCAAGTTGATGGAAAGCCAGTTGATGTCCCTTTAAAAGCGGGAGATATGTTTATGTTGCCGGGTAAAATTCCACATTCTCCAGCAAGGTCAGAAGGGTCATTGGGTTTAGTGGTTGAGAGAGTTCGCGCAGGCAAAGGTTTTACAGATGGATTGTTATGGTTTTGCGAAAAATGTAACCACCCATTGCATTCAACCTATTTTGAGTTAAAAGATATTGAAAACGACTTCCTACCAAGGTTTAGAGAATATTACGGAAATGAAGATTTACGCACTTGCAAATCTTGTGGCCATGTAATGGAAACAGATCCTAAATTTGTGTAATTAAATTAAATTTTTCCAAGTACCTTTTTCCAAATTATATTTTATGGTAGAAGGTAAGGCTGATATCCAGTATTTGCTTATTTCTGTAGCAAAAGAGGTTTGCATATAACAATTAATTGCGCAACCTTCACAGGCTTCGTGTTTACCTTCTAGTTTTATCGATTCTTGTACCGATTTTGTATTCCAAACAGAATACAATTGATCATTGATAGGGATGTTTTCCAAACCTAGATGGTAACAAGGCAATACCAATTCATTATCCGGTGATATAACGATACTGCTGCTGCCTGCTCTGCATACTGGTTTCTCAATATGGTTGCCACCATCTTTTCTCAGTTCAACAAATCCTTGGTTAAGATATACCAATTTCTTTTTACCCCATTTCTCTAAAGTCAATAATTCTTCATTGCTTAACGAAGAACCAAGTTCATTGTATTCAAAAACGGGGTTTAAGATTAGCATGAACTTATTTGGCAAACAATAAGTTTGATAAACCTCTTCTATTTGGTGAATATTATGGCTAAAAACGGTAAATAAAATATCGGGTCTTTCACCAAGTTTCTTGGCTATTTCAATGGATTCTATAAATTGTTTGAACAAAGCAACCCCTCTGCTTTCGTTGTGCTCAGATTCAATTGGAGAGTCAAGTGAAAAATGAAGCATATCAATTTTACCTTTAAGCTTTTCAGCCATTTTAGGGTATAAGAGTGCATTAGTTGTTACAGTTGTTATAAATCCCAATTCTTTAGCATAATCTAAAAACAAAGGCAGTTCTCTGTGCAGCAAAGGTTCTCCACCTGTAAAATCAATAACTTGAACACCGAGTCTTTTTAAGTCTTTAAGGTTTTCTTTTACATTGCTTAAATTGACATAAGGAGAGGGTCTTTCCCAAATATCGCAAAAACTACATTTAGCATTGCAGCGGTAAGTAACATAGTAGTTACAAAGTACAGGATTGTTTTTAAGTGTTAATCTCATCAATTGGCACCTTCATACTTTCTAATAAACCACTCAGCAGAAATTAAAAACAACAAGAAAAAGAAAATCCATTTTAAATTAATTAACTCATCAGGCCTTTTTTCATTGTATGAAACGGAGGTAATATTGGTGTTTTTCTTGAGCTCTTCTATACATGATTCCAGTTTTTCAGCTGAGAAAAATTTACCGGAATTATTGGCTGCCATTTCACGCATCAATCCAAAGTCTGCTCTGGTGTTGACCAATTCAATTTGCAAAGGTTTAATGACCAATTTGCCAGTAATGGTTTCATTTACACCACTTGCTTTTGCTTTGAAAGAATATATTCCTGGATTTAAAAAACCTAAGTCCAATTGGTAAGAATTTCCTATGGGACTAAAATTGTAATTAAATATTTTTTTATTGGCATCAGTAAGAGTTAATTGAACATTGGCCGTATTAATCGGTTCATAGCTTGCATTGTATAATTCTGCAATAAACTTAACGGTTTCATCTTCATCGTAAACATTTTTTAAAGGGTAAACCCTGAATTTTCTTTTGTCTTCTTTAACTGTTAAGTATTGTATGGTTTTACTGATTAATTCGTTGCTTGCAGTATGTGATTCATTTTTCACAAAGTCGAACAATTTCCAACGCCAAAATCCTTCTCCAAACAAATAAGCTGTCTTCTCACCATTTTGATTGCTAAATGTCCAAAGTGGAGTTTGAGTATTTACTTGTCCGATTTTTTGATAAAGCAAAGATTCGGTTCCTATGCTGGCATTGTAAAACCCGTAAGGTGAAGTTAGTGGAGGAAAGTCTGTTATGCTAGAAATGGTATTGGGGTCTAATGTGAAAGCTGTAAAATCTGAATTGAAAAATCCTTGAACTTCGTTCATTCTCCCTTGATTTTTATCAATCTTGGCCATGTTGTTAACGAGGCTTAATTGTTCAATTGCTGTTTGGTTACCAACTATGCACCATATAGGAATTTGAAGTTTCTTTATAGAGCTTATTAAGTCTTTAGAATTGCTATTTTTTCCTGGTAGTTGATAGAGAATAACAGCACTATAAAGATTTAAATCTGAAAGCTTAATTTCTTGCAATGAAAGAGCATTAACTTCATAATTTTGATTGCTTAAAATAGATTCTTTAATGGCCCCAATATCAGGATGGGTGGTTTGATAAGCCAAAAGTATTTTCTCACGGCCATCTATTACATCAATAAAAATGTCTTTGCGGTTATTTGCTGCAGAAAACTCACCATTAACAGGACTTAGTGTCGCAACAATGTGCATGGTTCCTGGTTTTTCAGCAAGAAGGTCAACATTAATTGTTTTAAAGAAGTCTTTTTGATTGATGTTAATGGTAGAATTAAAAAGTGTTTTTCCTTCGCAAGTCAAGTTAAGGTTAGATGAACTATTGATACAATCATTTGCTGTTATTGTTAATTCAATAGGAAATTGATTGTTTAAGTAGGCAATGGCATTGTGATTGGCTTCTTTTATTAATAAATCCTTTTTCAAAATGCTGTCGCCCATTCCTATCGTATATAGAACAGTATTCTTGTTTAATGACTTATAGATTGGGTTATTGCCTCGGTTATAAATTCCATCTGTAGCTAAGATAACAGCTCCAATATTTTCCCTTGCGTAGGTATTATTGACATAATCGAATAGCTGGCTGATATTGGTTCTCTTTTGAGTAAAGCTTGTCGAATCTGAAATCTTTATGTTGCTGCCTAAATTTAAATATTCAACTTCATATTCATCTCCTAGTTTGTCTTTTGCTTGGCCCCATTTTTTCAGAAAATCACCTTTGTAATACTCTGCATATTTATTAGCTAGAATAGACTCTGACTGATCTAGGACCATTAAAATTTTAGGCTTTTGAACTTCATTTAAAACCTGAATTAACACAGGACCTAATAGAAAAAAGCATAAAAGACTAATGCTTATAAACCTCAAAATTGCCATGATTTTGTATGGCATTTGATTAAATTGAGGTTTGTAAAGTAAGTATGCGTATCCAAACCCTGCCAATAGACAAATGGGAATAAACCACCAAGGGCTGGATAATAGTAGCTGCATGTTTTGCAAATGTAATTTATAAAGTTTAAATGAAGAAACAATAGAGGGTCATTTTTATAGCCACAATTTCTTTTTCTCAATTGGTGCATGGAGTAAAACAAATTAGTGTTTTATTTGCTTAAGAATTATGCGCACTTGTATTGTTGTAGGGTCAGGAATAGCTGGAATTGCTAGCTCAATTAGGTTGAGTAGGCAAGGCTATAGTGTAACAGTTTATGAAGCTAATGCCTATCCAGGGGGTAAATTAAGTGAGTTTCAACAAGGGGCATACCGATTTGATGCCGGTCCATCATTATTCACAATGCCAATGTTTGTAGATGAATTGTTTGAATTGTGTGGTGAAAATCCACGTGATCATTTCAATTATATTAAACTTGATGAAGGCTGTCATTATTTCTATGAAGATGGTACGCGTTTTAATTGCCCAACAAATACGAACGAATTTGCTAATATTTTGAATTCAAAATTTGGTGAAGACAAAGCGTCTGTTTTAAGATTTTTAAATAAAAGTGCTAAGATGTATGAGATTACCAAGCCGGTATTTTTAGAAAATTCTTTGCATAAATTAAGCACTTATCTGAATTTAAAAGGAATTAGGGGTATAATGAATTTATGGCGTTTGAACATGTTTAGTACCATGTATTCCGTCAATTCTAAAACGTTTAAGAATCCAAAAACCATTCAGTTTTTTAACCGCTTCGCCACTTATAATGGTAGTAATCCATACAAAGCGCCAGCTACATTAAATATTATACCTCATTTAGAATTTGGTTATGGTACTTATTTCCCCGAGAAAGGAATGGTAGATATTACCAATAGTTTGATTTCTCTAGCAGAGCGACAAGGGGTTAAATTTGAATACAATCAGAAAGTGGAGGAGATTTTATTAAAAGAGAACAAAGTATGTGGAGTTAGAGTTAATGGCGTTGATACTTATTCTGATTTGGTAATTAGCAATATGGACATAAGTCCAACTTACAAGTATTTATTACCCAAAGTAGAGACACCGCTAAGGGTTAAAAATGTTGAATCTAGCAGTAGTGCTTTGATTTTTTACTGGGGTATTTCAAGAGAATTTCCTGAACTTGATCTTCACAATATTTTTTTTAGTGAGAATTATGAGCAAGAGTTTTCAAAAATATTTAATGAGAAAAGTGTAGGAGCTGATCCAACTATTTATGTCAACATTAGTTCAAAGTATAAGAAAGATGATGCCCCTGAAGCTTGTGAAAATTGGTTTGTCATGGTGAATGTACCAGCCAATGAAGGTCAAGACTGGGATATAATTATTGATGAAACTCGGAGAAATATCATAGCAAAACTATCACGTTTGTTGGGGATAGATTTCAAAAATGTTATTGCTAATGAATCAATTTTAGATCCTCGGAGTATTGAAAGTAAAACTTCTTCATTTAGAGGAGCACTATATGGAAGTAGCAGCAACCATATGATGTCAGCGTTTTTTAGACATGCCAATTTTAGTAGTTCAATTGAGGGATTGTATTTTTGTGGAGGCAGTGTACATCCAGGAGGAGGTATACCTTTGTGCTTGCTTAGTGCCAAAATAGTGTCAGGCCTTATAAGCGAATAAAAACCGGACTAGTTTTTCTGAATTAGATACTTAGCTTAAGTTTTTTTATCGTTTCACACCGAATTTTATCGAAGTATTGCAGGTCTTATAGCTTATTGGTCTAAATTTGACCCATATTCTTGAACTTGTATGATTCGTAAATTTATATTTCCCAGCTTTTTGTTTGTTTGTTCACTTCTTAATGGACAAGTCAATACATTTAGTTTAAAGCAATGCATAGAGTATGCATGGATGAATAATTTAGATGTTCGTCAATATATTCTAAACAGTGAATCTTCAAATATAGATCTCAAGCAAAGCAAGGCTAATATTTTACCAAGTTTGTCAGCTAGTGCTGGACAGAATTATCAGTTTGGTAGAAGTATCGATAGATTTACCAATCAATTTAGCAATCAAACAATACGATCAAACAACTTTAGTTTAAATGCCAATCTGCTGTTATTTGGAGGATTTCAAACCCAAAACAATATCAAAAGAGCCAATGCAACTCAAAAGGCCGCTGAAGAGAACATTCAAAACATAAAAAATCAAATTGCGTTAAGTGTTGCCAATGGTTTCTTACAAGCTATTCAATCTGAAGAGAATATTAAGAACCTAAATTTTCAAGTTGAAACCACAAAGCAACGAATTATAAAGGCTCAAAAAATGGTTGACGCTGGAACAGCTGATTTGAGCAACCTATTAACATTAAAGGCACAGTTGGCAAATGAAGAGTACAATGTAGTTACAGCTATAAATGCTAAAAATGCTTCAATGTTGAATTTAAAAACATTGTTGCAAATGGGCAATGACCAAGATTTAAATTTGAGTATGCCTGTTGTTTCAATGGACATCATTTCAAATTCATTTTCAGTAAACGAATTGTATCAAGTTGCTTTAGAGAATATGCCACAAATTAAGTCGGCAATACTTCAAAATGAAGCTGCAAAATATCAAACCCGTGCCTCACAAGGAAGTATGTTTCCAAGCATTTCTATGTTTGGTTCAGTAAGTACAGTATATTCACAAAGTGCTCAGATTTATAGCAACCCTACGGTTTCTGGATCTCAAATAATTGGCTATACTCAAAATAGCAATGATGCTGTCTTGCAACCAACGTTTTCTTATCAAATCAGCACCAAAGCATTTAACAAGCAAATCAGCGATAACTTAGGACAAAGTGCTGGTATCAGTTTAAGTTGGAATATTTTTAATGCATTTCAAGTTCAGAATCAAATTCAAAAGGCAAAAATAAATGAGGCACTAAGTGATCTCAATTTGTCTAAAGTAAAAAACAATTTATTGAATGAAATTAATTCTGCAATGAATAGCTACAATGCTGCTAAAGCAAAGCATGATGCAGCAATGAATAATGTAGAAGCTCAAAAAATGAGTTTTGATTACATACAAAAACGTTTCGACGCAGGGGTGACAAATTCATACGATTTTATCCAATCGAAAAACAATTTACTACAATCACAATCTAACGAAATTCAAGCCAGATATGAACTTGTATTTCGCGGACTAATTTTAGAATATTACAAAGGCAATCCAATCAATTTATAAGCGCTTACATGTCAACAAAAAAAATCATCATCATCTTGTCTTCTGTCGCAGTATTGTTAATTCTGGTGGCAATTTTTACCAAAAAAGACAATAAAGGAATTAAGGTAGCTACCGAGAAAGCCGAATTAAGAAGCATCACAGAAGAGGTAACTGCTAGTGGTACAATTTATCCTGAAAATGAAGTAAAAATTAGTCCAGATGTTTCAGGAGAAATTATCGATTTATATGTTAAAGAAGGTGACACTGTAAAACGTGGGCAATTATTGGTGCGTATCAATCCTGATATTTACCAAACACAATTGGAACAAGCGAAAGCAGGTCTTAATAATGCCAAGGCTTCTTCAGCAAATATTCAAGCTCAACTAACAAGAACAAGAGCTAATGTTGAATTGCAAAGGAAGAACTTTGAGATGCAAAAGAAGTTGTTTAACGAAAAAGTAATCAGTCAACAAGAATACAATACTGCTGAAGCGCAATATGAAATGTCTAGAGCAGAACTTCAAGCGGCAGAAAAGCAAACCTTAGCTTCACAATATAACACTGAATCTGTTGAGGCAAGTGTTCAACAAGCTGGAAAGACTTATAATAGAACAAGTGTTGTAGCGCCAACTGATGGGGTTATTACTGGCTTGGTTTCTAAGAAAGGTGAGCGTGTAGTTGGTACTGCTCAAATGGCTGGAACAGAGATGATGCGTATTTCTGATTTGAGTCGCATGGAAGTAAGGGTTGATGTTAACGAAAATGATATTGTTCGAATAGATGTTGGAGATTCTGCCGGTATAGAAGTTGATGCATATTTAGGGAAAACATTTAGAGGTATAGTCACACAAGTTGCCAATAGCGCTAAAAGCTCTACAGCAATGAGCACTGACCAAGTGACCAAATATGAAGTAAAAATATTAATTCTTCGTTCTTCATATGAAGCTATAATGATGGAGAATAACGGTAAAATGCCTTTTAGACCAGGTATGAGTTCAACAGTGCATGTTTACACCAAACAAGAACTTAATATTTTGGCGGTTCCAGTTTCTTCAATAACAATGAAAGAAAAGAAGGATAAACCAGAAGAGAAAGAAGAAGTGGTTTTTGTTGTAGAAAATGGGAAGGCTGTTCAAAAAGCAATTAAGACTGGTATTCAAGACACCAAGTATATCAAAATTACAGAAGGTATTAAGCCGGGTGTGATGGTGATAATAGCTCCTTACGAAGCCATAAATTTAAAAATTAAGGATGGCATTGCGGTGAAAGTAGTTGATAAAGAACTACTTTATGAAGAGAAAAATTAATGGTCTGCAAGCCTAATTAATTTTTTATATACTAGCATTAATTTAATTGCGTTATTTTGTAGTAGCCTATGAAAAATATACTATTACTAAGTTTCTGTATTTCTTTATTTAACCTTGAGGCCCAGGTTTCCAATAGCTTGGATGCTAAAGAGGATATCAATTGTGAAAATCAGATTTACAACACTAGAGAATTACAGCAGTTCGCATACAATTCACATTGCAAAGCAGAAGCATACCCATTTTTAAGTGACAATGGCAGCGACTTGTATTTTACGGCGGACCATTCTTACCATTGGTTGTTTTACACCAATAAAGACAGTGTTACTCAAGTATGGTCGGTGCCAGTCCCTATTCAGGTTGCTAATTACACGGGTTCAATTTTATCATCTTATTTTAGTCGAGATTTAACAGAATTATATTTTACCAATAACAGTTCTGAAGTTTTTCATTGTAAGAGTATTAATGGTTCGAAAACCCAATTTTCACAGCCAGTTCAATTGAAATTTAGTAATCCGAATAACCCTAATGATGAAAACGCTTTTGCTCCATTTTCTTCACTTAGTTTTTTAGATGATTTTAATAAACTTTATGCCGTTATTTCAGATCCAGTAAGTGGATTGGGTAAATTGGGCTATTTTCTAAAAACATCTGAGAATTCATATACTTATCAATCTAATCTCTCAATTTTTAGTGAAGAAATAGGCTTTATGTCATCTGATGGATTGAAGTATTATTTCACATGTGATGATGATAAGAATGTATTGTTTTGCAGAACACGTTCAAGTATTAAAGAAGACTTTGGTTCAGATGTTTATAGTGTTAAAAAATTTGAAGCACATTTAAAAATAACCCAATGTAGAATTTCTGAAAAGACAAATCAATTGGTAATGGTTTTAAATGATGAGCAATGGGATAAAAATGACATTTATTTTTATACACTCAGCAAAGTGGATACACTGAAAAAATTTGACCTCAATTATTTAGTGATACAAGATAATTATGCTCTAAAAGCAAATCCTACACCCTTGTTTATTTCCAATCCAAAGCCCGATAAAAAGAGTTTGAAAACCGTTGAATTGCTTAATCAAGCCGGAGCTGATATGGTTAAAATTGAAATTGGGGTTCCATTCCCAAACCCTGCAAAAAATCAATTTTCTTTATACTATAATGTTTCTGGTGATAATCTGAATTTGCCTATGCCAATTCTTCATATTACCGATTTGAGTGGAAAGATATTGTATAGTCAGAAATTAGAGAATACTAGTGGTCAGGTATTGGTAATCCCGGAGCATTTAAATCCTGGATCTTATTATGTAAAAATTGAGTACCATGGTGTTTTTTCCAATAGTCTTAAGATTACACTAAGTTTTAGCTAGTTCAATTTTTTAACAACAAGTTGAATAAATTGATATTGCTTAAATTAGGACTTACCTTTTTCAATTTAATATAAATTAAAGAATTGTTGCTCAAGTTTGAAGCTGAAACATCGCTTTTGTTGGCGTAATATAAATTTCCTGAGTAATCTGTAGCTACAATACAAGAAACGGTGTTAGGATCAAAAGAAATATTGCCAACTTGCATTTTGAATACAGAATTGTAACGGCTATCAATTAAAAATAGATTTTTAACATCAATCGGCAAACCAGTTTCATCGGTATACTGCGCAATTATGTTGGTAGAGAAGACAGGTGATTTATCGACCAGGTATCCAAATGTACCAAGTTGGTGTATTTTAATTTCTGATATTTTATTGTCTTTTTGAAGAGCCTTAATTCTGTCATTGCTGAAAGTTTTATATTCTTCAAATCTTACCTTGTTTAAAGCATTAAATTCCAATTCTCTTTTTGCGCGAATATGTAAATAATTCTTATATGCCTTTGCGAATTTACTGATTTGCTTTTTTAGTAATTTCTTATCATCTGTATCCGTAATAAATGCTTGAAGGCGTTTAAATCCATCATTTGTTTTAATGTTTATTTCACAGTATTCTTTGCCTTTTGTATAGTGAATTTGAACATCAAAATATTTGGTATTTTTAATATATGTTTCGTTAAATTCCTTCTTGTTTTCAGGATTAATAATGGTATTGAAATTAATGGCTTTGAAGGCTTTTAGTTCAGCAAATATTTCTTGTTCAGTTTTATCAAGTACTTTAAAGTATTGGCGTTCTTTGTTTCGAACTTTAGGAATAACTTTTTGTATTTTGATATATGACTTGCCTTTTTTGATTTTAAGGCCTTTCAGATTGCCATTGCTATTAAAGTCTTTGTTCCAGGTCCTGTCTAAATCAGTATAGAAAGATTGGCTTTTAAAAACCAATTGGCTGTTGTTTTCCTTGTCGCTTAATACAATATTGTGTTTGCCAGAGAAACGTTGTTTAAATGAACTTGTGTCAAATTGATAATAGGAATTGCATTGATTTCCATTTTCAATTTTATAAAAATCAATGGGTGTAAAGTTTGCAGCAAATATTTGGTTGTAAAAATTCAAATCTTGCCAGGTATTAGATTCGTAATCGAAAAAATAAGTAAGCGCGCTGTCGCTATTTACAGGGAGATTCGCTTTAATTTGATAACCATCTTTTAATTTAGCAGAACTTTTTTCGCAAGTAGCTTGAATATTGAATAAAAATTGGTTGCAGAATTGACGGTCGCCATTCTTGAAATTTAAGCCTGCAAATAAGATATCACTAGGGCTGTTAATTTGAATTAATTTTAAATAAATTGGGACCGTAATATCCTCGCCATTTTCATTTACAAAACTATTTGAAGCTATACTTAATTTTAGTCCTGAGTTAGAATAGAGTATACTGTTGGTAGAAGGATTAATGGTGAAGTATTCAGTATTAGGGGATATTTTTGGATATGGTTTGTTGAATTCTGGGGTATTGCCAAAATCAGGAACAAATTCTTTTGCAAAAGGAATATTGCCAGTTTCCTGTTTGTCATTTTCGTTTTCTCCAAATTGCTGAGGAATAATTTCACCTTTGTATAGATTCTGTAGGTATTCGATTTCAAAATCAATTAACTTTCCATTATTTGAAAAATATGAAATAGATATTGCATTGATGTTGTCAGAATTGATGTTAAAAAGAATACTCAGTTTTTCTTCAGATAAATCCTCAATCCCTTTGTTTGTGAAAACAGAAAGGTTGTCATATAGATTGAGTCGGCTAAGTGTTTTAAAACGAATGATATTGACAGGCAAATCAGTTATTCTGTCAATACTTAAACCTAGAGTTTGCATATAGGTTTGATTTTGAATATAACCTGGAATTTGAGCCAAATCTTTCGGTAAAAAATCACCGATAATATGAAGTTCTTTTAAGATAGGAAGATTCGCCAGTGCACTTAAATTTTCTGGCTTTCCAATAATATAAATATAAAGAGATTCAAGATTTTTAATTTTACGAATGTGTTTTAGAGCTTCAAGTTTTTCTTCATTGATGCTGATATGCAGGATTTCAATACCCGAACATGAATCAAATGTGTTGTCATTAAAGTCGCCGTGGTAATCAATTAAATTGAGCTCCTTTATGATTTCTCCAACCCCTGTTTTTGCAATTATCTCGTTTAAACGGTCTGTTTGGTTAATTTTTAAAGCATCAATAAAATTATAATCGCTAGGGCTTTGAATAAATTGATCTATTGCCTTTGGCGTGTTTAGTTCAAGATGATCAAAGCGGTAAGTTTTAACATCTTTTAAATTAAAGTAGTCATTGCTTTGCGCAAAGGATAAGATGCTTTTGCAAATTAAAAATAATACAACACTTAGTTTTTTAATCATTCTATTCCTTTATATTCAATGTTTATTTGATAATTGAGAGCCAAATGGTTTTTAAATTCACCCGCTTTATGCAAAGGTATTTTAATTTCTGCAGAAAAACATGATTCTTCGGGTAGAACGGATAATGAAGCATGGAATTGTTTGCATGATTTAAATACTTCGTTTTCCATTCCAAAAGGGCAGGAAACTGTATATTTTTCAAGTATTGGATATTCAGTAATTTTGGTTAGAGTTAGGCATTCTGCTGCTGCAGATCCATAGGCTTCGATTAGGCCGGGAACGCCTAACATAGTACCACCAAAATATCTTACAACGATTACCAAAGTATTACATAAATCAAGTCTTTGAATTTGTCTTAAGATTGGCTTACCTGCTGTGTTTGATGGTTCTCCATCGTCATTGGCTCTAAAATTCTGTTTGTCATGCCCAAGTATCCAAGCATAACAGTGGTGAGTAGCATCTGGATACTTTTCCTTTATCTCATTCAAATGGTTTTTTATTTCTGCCTCAGTTTTTACTGGCCATGCATATGCGAAAAATTTACTTCCCTTTGCTTTGTATAAGCATTCACAAGAAGAATCTATCATTTTGTAGGTACTCGAAAATAACATTAGGCAAATAGAATTAAATATATGGATATAATCGAAATGACTATGCCTAACATTTTATAGAAGTTGATTTTTTCGGAGAAAAACATCCATGCTAAAAGGAAAGACAATAGCATGACTAATGAATTGTTTACCAAATAAAATTGACCTGAACTTAAGAACCCTGAGCCTAGAGCCAGCATCATAAAATGTACAGAGAAATAATTTGGAATACCTAGAATTATACCATGTGATAGACTTTTATATTCTCTAGTGAGGTTGACTTTTGTGAATATGGAAAATACAATAGAGCTTGCTAAAGCCATTGAAAAAATTAGGATGATAACACTCGATGGAGATGTTCCATTGAGATTCTTTTGCAAGATGTTAAGTGAGGTGTCAATAATACCAGATCCAATAAAAATAATTAAGGGAATAAGTAAGGTTTTTAATGACCATTTTTCACCTTTGGTATAGGTCATTAATACAACAGCAGGAATAGACAAGAACAAAGCAAATATTCGCAATAAACCAAATGATTCATGAAGCACTAATGCACCAAATGTTACAGGAATCATAAGTGAAAGTTTGGCAGCAGCACTACTTATTCCAACACCTATTTTTGATGATGAATAGGCCATTGCATAAAATATTGCAAAGAAGAGAATGCCAAGCAATAAACTAGCTACAATAATATTGGTGTTTAAATGTTCAAAATTGACACCTTGGTTCATTATTAAGCCTGTAATAATACATGCTATATAATTTCCACTGATTGCTGGAAGAGTGGCGATATTCTTAAGGTCGAACCATTTAAAAAACAAGAACAAACTTGCCGACAATGCAACAGATAGGAGTAAATAAATCATTCGTAAATATTTAAATAATCATCGATTAAATCTTCCGTGCTAGAAGCTATAAAGTCAATTTTGGGGGCTTTTATTCCGTTGATCAACATGAGTTTTTTTGACTTTAAAATTCTAATTTCATCGTAAATGTTTGCTTCAATAAAACTATTTAATAATTGAGAACCACCTTCAATTACCACACTAGATATTTTACATTGATATAAAGCGTTTACAATAGTTTCAATTTTAGTGTCCGATATCTTTATAAATTCAATACCATTGCTGCTTTCATTCTTAACGCCATTTAAGATGATGCTTCTTTGGCTTTGATCATAGAATTTTAGATGTTTGTTTTCAGATTTAAGTTCAAAATCTATTGCTACTCTTATCGGATTTTTGCCTTTCCAAAGCCTAGTGTTTAACTGAGGATTATCAAGTAGCAAGGTGTTGGTTCCAACTAAAAAAGCATCTTCTTCACTTCTCCACTTATGCAGTCGTTTTTGTGCAGCAAGTCCACTAATTTGTTTGGTGTCTTCTGAACCAATATATCCATCTGCAGATTCAGCCCATTTTAAAATAATAAAAGGTCTTTTTTTATTTATGAAGGTAAAAAATCGTTTGTTCAGTTTCTTACACTCATTTTCAAGAACAGAGTATTCTACTTTTATTCCTGCTTGAATTAGTTTCTCCATTCCTTGACCTGCAACTAGTGGGTTAGGGTCTAGGCTACCAATTACAACTTTTTTGATACCTGCTTTAATTAAAAGGTCTGCGCAGGGTGGGGTTTTGCCAAAATGCGAACAAGGCTCAAGAGAAACATAAGCTGTCGATTCTTTTAACAAACTAGAGTCTTTTACATTGTTAATCGCATTAACTTCGGCATGTGGACCACCATATTCTTTGTGATAACCAGACCCAATAATTTCACCATTGTGCACTATCAGGCAGCCCACCATTGGATTTGGCGACACTTGTCCAAATCCTTTTTCGGCCAAGGCAAGGCATTTAGAAATATATTTTTCGTCTTGATTTGTTATTCTGCGAAATTACTTAAAACTTTGCATACATGATAACATTGAGGGAAGCCTATCGAAATTCAAAAGAAACACTCTCTCTTGTTTATGAGCAGTCAGAAGCAACAGCAGTACTTAATTACTTGTTTGAGAATCTGTTTTCTAAAACCAGCAAGGATTTAATTTTACATGGTGATGATTTATTTGAAAGTCAAGATGAATTGGAAGCTATTTTAGTTCGATTGAAAAATTGCGAGCCCATTCAGCATATATTGGGTTATGAGTATTTTTCTGGCTTAAAAATATTAGTCAATTCAGATGTTCTAATCCCTAGGCCAGAGACGGAAGAATTGGTACAATGGATTGTTGAGGAAGAAAAAAGCCCTATAAACGTGATAACTGATTTTTGCACAGGTAGCGCTTGTTTGGCATTGGCAATGCGTAAATACTTTCCTAATTCTAAGATCATTGCAACAGATATCTCTGAAAAAGCTGTAGAAATGGGTAAGAAAAGTGAAAGTTTAAATTTTGATTTTTCAATGGTTCAATGGGAAGTGCACGATTTATTGACCCAGGATTATCAGTTCGAACAACCTGATCTAGTGGTTTGCAATCCCCCTTATATTAAAATTGAGGAGAAGGAGGCAATGGGAATAAATGTTCTAGATTATGAACCGCATTTGGCATTGTTTGTATATGATGACGATGCCTTGTTGTTTTACAAGCGGGTTATTCAGCTTTTTTTAGAAAAGAAAATGCCCCATATTTATTTTGAATTAAATCCAATAACTGCCAATGATCTTGCTTTTTGGTGTATTGAAAAGGAACTCAATTGTCTTTTTAAATATGACTTAAGTGGTAAAAAACGCTTTGCACGTATTAGCAAATAAAAGTTTAATTTTGCCACCTCATGCGTTTATTTAAATTAAATAGAAACAAATCTGAGGCACCAATGGTGGCCGCATTTTCAATCTTTAGTATCATAGTTAGTTTGGTTACTTTTCCGAGTATCATGTGGTTTAGCTTTTTGGTTTTCCCAATTATGGCATTGGTATATTTAATTTTCAGAAAATTCAGATTGGGGTTTTTTAAACAAGAGTGTTTCTTAATCGTAGATGAAATTGGTGTTAGATATTCCTTCACTGTAATCCAGAGACCAAGAATCTTAAAATGGGAGCAAGTTGATAAGGTTAATTATCAATTATATGAGATTAATTTTAAATTGAAGGAGACAGGCGAGATTATTAGCATGCAAACTTCATATCTTGAAAATGAAGCTGAAATTCCAGAATTGAAAGCCTATATTGAATCATACTGCCAAACCATGTAATTATGGTAGGATAGTAATTTCAGTGTTGTTTTCAGTGTGGTTAAAAATCTCTTCAATTTCTTGATTGTTTAGAGCAATACATCCACGGGTCCAATTGTCTTTCCAATGGTTTTTTGGGTCTTGCTCAGCCCACCACAATCCATGTATAAATATATCTCCTCCTGGATTAACATTTAACGCCTTAGCATTTTGTTTATCTTGTTCATTTGGATAAGATATTTTTAATGATTTATAGCCTCTACTATTCGGATTTTTATATGAAATGTAATAGGTGCCTTCGGGTGTTTTATTGTCTCCTTCTTTTATTTTATGTCCAATAGGGTTGGCTCCCAAGGAAATTCTAAATACTTTAAATGTGTCTGCGAAATAAGCGTAAAGTTTTTGAGCAGATTTCTTAACTCTAAAACGGGTAATTGTAGAGGTAATAGAAATTACTCTATCTTCTTCAGCTACTTCTATTTTCTTTTTCGCTATCTCAGGTAATTTTGGCTTAGCCGCATTAGCACTTGAGTTAACGGTCTTAGCTTTTGGAGGGAAACGGTAAACGGTATCTCTATATACTTTTGGTTTAGGGCCATTGACACTTTTAAAAGAATATGTGAGTATTCCAAAAAGGGCTAAACTCAATATTATTTTAAACAGCTTCATATTTTTTAAACGCCAGTAAATTGGATTTTATTGTTGGAGATTATTTTTTCTTTAAAATCAGTTTTTTCATGAAGACTTTTTCAGCAGTATGCAAGAAATTAACCATATCCATCCAGTTTTCTTTAGGAAGATAATGTGCTTTGTATGTCTTTTCAATTTTGAATACAATTTTTCCATCTTCAATCGTTGCTGTTGTTTTAAATATGCCAGCAGCATTCTCAAAAGTAATGTTAAAATCGTCCAAATTGATGCATTCGTAGCCTTCTGGAATGTCTATACTGTTGTTCCAATGGATTTCCTTCAAGTTGCTATTGTAAACGTCTGAAATGCGCTCTTCTACTTTGTAGTCGGACAATTGATATTGCTCGGTCATTAATTTACCCAAATTAAGCACTAGAATTGATTCATTGCTGCTTTTTTCAATTAATCCTTTGGTTTTAAAAACAACTTTAAATCCATAATCTTTAGATTCGTCATCAGGGTAATTACCGTCTTCAAAAATGCGCATACTATCAATACTAATATCAGAAAATTGATATTCGTTATATAGGAAAGCTAACATTCTTCCTTTGTAATAATCTTTGAAGTATAGACGGTAAGAAGAGTCTATCCTATTTGCTTCTTCAAACCATTCTTCGTTTGAACTAAATTCTTTGAAATTGTACAAATCACTATAATTAACTAAGCCAAAAAAGTTATAAGGAGTTCTTAATCTTTCATAGTCAAATTGGCTTCTGATGTAATCACTAATCGCATCTTTTTGAGAACCGCTCATTGAATAGGTGTTAACAAAAGTATAATCGTATTCTTTATCATCTGATTTCGTTATTTCTGAATTTTGGATGTAAAGATTTTCAGATGCAGAAACCATAGGGTATTTGATTTTTTCAGAAGGCTTAGTATTGTCTTTTGGATCGAATACAATAAGGTCAGTCCCTGAATAAGAGCCAAATCTTTGGTATATATTGCTTTCTTTGGTATAAGAATTCACATATAAATCTTTTTCTTTTCTCGGAATATAAAGCCCCCAGGTAATTTCGTAAGGAGAAATGATGTCAGCCCAAGGGCCATCATAACGGTTCAATGAGGCCATCATTTTGTATTTAATGCCAAGTTTGTCGCAAAACCTTGCCATTACTACCGTATAGGCCATGTCTCCATATGGCATTTGGTTTAACTCATCTTCATTTACTAAATACTCATGAAGTTTATTCAATTTGCTGTATTTGTCTTTGTCGTTTTTGGTGAAAGTGCTTAAAAATGCTGAGAAAAATTTATTCAGGCTTACTTCTGTATAGGCTTCACTAGATTTTTGAGTATTTAAGTAATAAAGAAATTTAGGTATGTAGTTTTTGTTTTGATAAAATTTCCTTCCCAAACTTACTATATCTTCTTCTGAAACGTTTGGGTCTTCAAATTGGTAGCTAAAATTAGGCTTTTTAGAATTATCTGTTTGGATTAATGCATACTTCACTACAGGATGGTGCAAGTAATTATAGCTAAAATCTTCGCTTTTGAAGGCCTTTACTAAATCAAAATTACATTCATAGGTGGTTTTCCCAGCATTGCTTTTTTCGGTGAATTTATAGCCACAGTTAAATGACTTTTGAATTAGTTTTAATTCGCTAGGCACACTAATATAAGTAACACTACTTGCAATTGGGTAGCTTTCCTCTACAAATTTATTTTTAAAGATTAAATACTTGTTTCTGTTGTGGTTGATAATTTCAATAATTGAATGGTCGAATTTGCCATTGTTAATAGAAATTTTTCTGAAGTCTTTCGACTTTGTGGTGAAGGTATATTCGTATTTATAATCGATAATATCGCCAATTTCTAAACCTTCTAATGGAATTTCCTCTTTTTTCTTTTCTTCATCTTCCTCTTGATTTTCTGGCTTGTCATATCCATCATCAGGATAGTTCTTGTCAAAATATTCGTAAATAGTATTTACTTTTCCATTAGGCTTAATCTGCTTTAACTCATATCGCTTTAGATCATTGTTTTTTAACAAGGTGCTAAAATTGCTTATTGCAGAAATGTCTTTTAACAAATATTGAGCTCTAAATACCACATTGACTTTATAATCATCAATACCATAATTTGTATAGGTGCTTTCATCCATCATTCTAACAATAACAACTGATTCATTTTTGAAAGTGTCATTAAAAGCTTGGCTAAAATATGTTTTCTCAAATTGAGATTGTCCCATTATGCATATGCTGAACAATAAAAATGGGAATAAGAATATTTTTTTCATTTTTGATTTCGAGTTTTAGTTATTGAATTTCAATATAGGAATTATAAAATGCGGAGAGTTGCTTGCAATCATTCATAAATGTCTTAAGCAAAGAGCTAGGTAAGTAGTCTTTTTTGTTGATAATTGTCTTGGTATAAACAATAGTATTTCCAACAATTTTCATTTCTAATTTAAAGGTGTAATATTCGTTGTCAATATTAACGGCACTTGGCAAGTAAATAACTTTTTGGTCTTTGTTTAAGTTTAAAGTAACCACTTTGTTTACGAAGTTTTTATGGCCCAAATCAAAGTCAACTCTTCTTGATGAATCAAACCAAACACCATCAAAATCTCTTTCCCATTCTATGCTCACATACAATCTGTCTTTACCTTTTATTATTTGATTTTGTATGTTCAGGTCGTAAGAAATTTCAGGAACAATGTCTCTATTTCCCAAATCACTTGAAACAATATTGCTAATTTTGAAATTAATATTATTGTTTTTAAGGTAGTTGTGAAGGACCTCACTTTTACTTTCTGTTTCTAGGTAGTTAAATCCACGAATTAGATCGAGTTTACTCTCTCCTTTATATGTTTTTTTAATGTGACTATTGAGCATTAAGCCATTAATGTTTATAGTCTCTACACTGGAAGCTTCATTGTGTTCATATCCCCATTCAGGAATAGTTTCAATGGTATAGTTTTCTCCATTTTCTACTATGCATTTTCTGCCTTGAATTCTATTTGCATAATCGTACATGGCAATATAGTTTTCAGTGCCATCTAGGAATACAAATTTTCCATTTAATTTTACTGCACAAATAGCATGGTTGTCAACGGGCATACCAGGAGCATCATAACTAAAATTTTGATGTTTTGTGCCAATCCAAACCATTCTGGCATCGTAACCCAATACCTTTAACATGTTCTTTGTTAAATTGGCCATTCCTTTACAATCGCCGTATCTTTTTCTGAATACGTCTGCACATTCATCAGGTCTGAAGCCAGCAATACCATCTTCAAAAGCGATGTAACGTATGTTGTCTTGTATCCAATAAAAAACTGTTTTGATTTTGTCTTCATCAGATTTTTTGTCTTTTACAAGATTCTTTGTGAATTGGGCAAAAACTGATGTGTCATTTGTTAAATTAGAGGAAACCAATCGGTACCATCTATATAAATCATCGGTATTGTTTAGAATTTGATGTGTTCTTCCATTTTTTGAAGCAGATTTAAACTGGAAATACAACATTGGATAATTGTATGATGGACCTCTATCTGATTCATAGTTTTGAAAGCCTTTTAAGCGTTTAAAAGTATAAACTAGATATTTAATTTTCTCTTTATTAGCACCAGTTTTAGGATATTCCAAAACGGTATCTTTTGTATAGATTAAACCTTCAAAATTCTTTTCAATGATTTCAAATTTTAAATAATCATGAAGGGCAATTTTTATAATTTTCTTTTGTGTGAAATGGTCATCAGGTATATACATTACACTGTTGAATTTTGCGTCTCTGCATTCTTCTGTGTACTCATAACTAACCTCTGTACCTCTGACTGGTAAATTTAAGTCATAGATTTTATATCGACTATCTGTCTTGAAATACATGTATCCATCATTGCTTTCATCTCGTTTTTTAAGGTTTGCTGAATTGTTGTCAATCTTGGCGTAGAACTTATTTACAGACACCATTGAATTGTAATGTAAAACAATTGGTTCTTCAACAAAATCACGAATGGTTTTATATTCATACTCATAAGTTGAAGTCATGAATACTTGACCATCAGGAATTGGATGCTCTGTTAATTCAGGTTTGCTTTTGCTTTTCGATTTTTTTGCTTTTTCGATTTTTGCTAAGCTATCGGCTTTTTTATTTTCAGAAATATACTGTTTATAGTACAAAGACGAATCGTATTTGTCATTAAATGTAAAATCAACTGTAACTTTAATACGGTCATTTATGATACTTTCTTCTGGAAATTCTTCGGCCAAATCTCCTGCTTCGGAGATGTTGTTGGGCCCAACATTGATTTCTTCTTCACCTTGGAAAACAGCCTTAGTTTCATATGCACTAGGAATGTGAATGCGCGGACCAGAGCAAGCTAAAAGAAATAGCGTTAAGAAATAAAGGGAACTTTTTAAATGTTTGACTTTCATAGCGGCGTAGAGAGTTTTTTTCTTTTCAATAATAATAAAAATATAAAGGTTAAAAAACCATTAATAAAAATAATTTCATTTCCGAATTGGTATCCCCCAAACCATGCTTTGCCATTTTGTTGTAGGAAATAACTAATTACGGGAGATATAAGGCATACCAAGGGTATTAGCTTGTCATTGTATATGTGTTTGGTGAATAGTCCTGCAGCAAAAAGTCCAATTAAAGGACCGTAAGTTAGAGAGGCCATACTTAAAATGACATCTATACTCGCCTTTGAACTGAAGGCATATTTTATAAAAACAATCACTAAAAGTAGCACGAAAGCAAATCCAATGTGTACCCAATGTCTGATTTTTGTTTGTTGGTTTTCGCTGTATTTTTCATTCATTCCAAAACCGAGAAAATCAATACAAAAAGATGTAGTAAGGGTTGCTAGAACGGAGTCAGCACTGCTAAAAGTTGCCGCAGTCAATCCGATAATGAATGCCAATGCTGTAAAAGTTCCAAAGTATCCGAGTGCGAGCGTTGGAAATACATTGTCGCTTATTTCTGGAATTTGAATTCCTTTTGTGTTTGCAAAATGATAAAGCAAGACACCCAAAGAAAGGAATAGTACATTAACAATAACCATTACAATGCTAAACCAGAACATGTTTTTTCTTGCTTCTCCAAGTGATTTCATACTCAAGTTTTTTTGCATCATGTTTTGGTCAAGTCCAGTCATAGCAACAGTAAACAAAGCTCCACCTAGAATATGTTTGGCCCAGAAATTTCCTTTTAAATAATCGGTTTCTATAACTTTATTCAGACTACTATGTCTAACGGTTTCAATTAAATCAGAGGCGCTGTAATTGAGCTGAGTTGCTATAGCGGCGATAGATAATACAACTCCTAGAATTAGAAAGAGAGACTGAAAGGCATCAGTGTAAACCAAGGTTTTTATTCCACCTTTATAGGTGTAAAGTAGCATTAAACCTATAAATACTGCAGCTGTTAAAGGGAAGGGAATTCCATAGCCATTGAATACAAATAATTGCATGACACCTATAGCTAAAGTAAGTCTACCTCCTGCGCCTAGTAAACGGGAAATTAAAAAGAAGAAAGAACCAGTTTTTTGAGCATTTTTCCCAAAGCGCTGTTGCAAATAGGTATATATTGAAACCAATTCTAGGCGGTAATACAACGGCAACAGAATGAACATTATGATAAAATAGCCCAAAAAGTAACCAATAACTACTTGAAGATAGGTTAATGAATTGCTAAGAACAGCGCCGGGAACAGAGATATAGGTAACTCCGCTAAGTGAATCACTTAACATTCCAAAGGCTACTAAATACCAAGGCGATTGTTTGTTTCCAATAAAATAGGAAGCAGAATCCGCTTTATTGGCGGTGATTCTACTTATTATGATTAAGGCAGTGAAATAAGAAAAAATCACCGCGAAAAATATACTAGCACTCATAATGGTTATCAATATTAAAGATTTTGTGTAGTTAAATACTTTAAATTGAGTTTTGTAATTTGTTCAAATTTATAGTTTACCGTCTGTTTGACAAAAAAATATTGTTCACTAAACTATATTGATTTTGAATTGTTGGACATAGTATTAACAAAGACATTTAAATTTGCATTATGGCTATTGAAAAGACAGAAGAAGAATGGAAACAAGAACTAGGTGAGGAATCTTACAGAGTTCTTAGGCAAAAGGGTACTGAAAGGCCACATACTGGAGCGTATAACAAGTTTTGGGAAGAAGGCGAATATGTATGCAAAGGTTGTAATCAGGTGCTATTTGAATCAAAAACAAAATTTGACGCGGGATGCGGATGGCCAAGCTTTTATGAGTCAATTGACAAATCAAAAGTGCTTGAAAAACCTGACTATAGCCATGGAATGATTAGGGTTGAAGTAGTTTGTTCTAATTGTCTTGGACATTTAGGACATGTTTTTACCGATGGACATGGGACTCCAACAGGTCTTCGCTATTGTATCAACAGCGTGTCACTAGGTTTTAAGAAAAAAGAATCTTAAATTATTTTTTTCTAAAGAAGATTTTAATCGGAACACCATTAAAATCAAAGTTCTGACGCAATTGGTTTTCTAAGAATCGTTTGTAAGATTCGCTTATGTACTGTGGTAAGTTACAGAAGAAAGCAAAGCAAACTGATTTAGAAGGCAATTGTTGGATGTACTTAATTGAAATGGTTTTTCCTTTAACTCCTGGAGGAGGGGTATTCTTAACAATAGGTAAAAGCAATTCGTTCAACTTACTTGTTTTAACACGGTTAGACATGTTTTCATGAACCTTCACTGCAGTTTCCATTGCTTGGAAAATACGTTGTTTGTTCAGAGCACTGATAAAAATTACCGGATAATCCACAAAAGGAGCGGTTCTTTTCTTAATGTGTTCTTCGTATTCCTTAGCCGTGTTTGTTCCTTTTTCGTATAAATCCCATTTGTTTACCAGAATGATAATTCCTTTTCCGTGTCTATGGGCTAAGAACAATAAGTTCATGTCTTGAGACTCAATACCCTGCTGGGCATCTAGCATCAAAATACAAACATCGCAATTTTCGATTGCTCGCAAACTGCGCATAACTGAATAAAACTCAATATTTTCTTCAACTTTAGATTTTTTACGAATACCAGCTGTATCGATTAAGACCAAGTCTTTTCCAAAAGCATTGTATCTTGTGTGGATTGAATCTCTTGTAGTACCTGCTATATCCGTAACAATGTTTCTATTGTAACCAACCAAAGCATTAACAAAAGAAGATTTACCTACGTTAGGTCTACCAACTATGGCTATTTTAGGCAATTCACCAAGATTCTCATCGTCAAACTCTTTTCCATCATCAGGCGGAAGAAGTTCAACCAATTTGTCTAACAACTCACCAGTTCCGCTACCTGTAGCTGAAGAAATGGCGAATATTTCTTGAAACCCTAAACGGTAGAATACAGCCGTTTCAGAGATTTGGTCGTGGTTGTCAACTTTATTGACAACCATAAGAACTGGCTTATTTGATTTTCTTAAAATATTTGCAAACTGGGTATCCAAATCTGTAACATCTGTTTGCACATCAGCCATAAATATTACAACTGCAGCTTCTTCAACAGCAATTTGAACTTGTTCGCGTATTGCGGATTCAAATATATCTTTACTATCTTTAACGTATCCTCCAGTATCAATAACTGTAAAAGATTCACCATTCCACTCGCTGTCACCGTAGTGTCTATCGCGCGTTACTCCACTGAAATCATCAACAATTGCTTTCCTTTCGCCGGTTAGACGATTGAACAAGGTTGATTTACCGACATTCGGTCTGCCTACTATGGCGACTATTCTTGACATTTGGTCACAAAGGTAACGTTTTTTGTTAGTATGTCCACGGCTGAAATATTCTAATGCCTAAAACATACTAATTTAGAGTATCTTGCGTTACTTATTTTTATTAGTTACCAATTTATGAAATTAAATAAAACTGTCCTTTTTTTAATCTGTATTTTCATTGGTTTTTCTGCTTTTTCCCAAAAAACAGCAACATTTAAAGGCAAACTGTACCGTGTTTATCCGCAAACTATTGATAGTCGAAGCTCAAATGTCTATTTCAACTTGTATCAATTGAAATTTAACAACCTTAATTTGCCTCCTGTTATTGGCAGTGTTGAAGATGGAGAGTATTTGATTTACAATACCAATTTTGTTCTTAAAAATAAAAGAAAAATTGCCAAAGAAGTGGTTTACGATACGGTTTACCAAGTATATGCAACATTTACCATTAAAAACAATAAAAAGGAGGGGAATGCTACAATTTATACCATGTATACGCAGGATGTAAAGTGTATAATTCCTTATAAAAATGACTTGATAGATGGGCACTTTACAATATATCAAATCAATAGAACGAATTATAGAGGACACAATTGGGATGATGATTACTATGATGATGATGACGAAATAGATTATGATCATTATATTTATTCTAAAAATCGAGTAAAATTTGAAGGTTCTAAGTTTGAATTAAACTATGTAAATGGTATATTAGATGGCAATCTAAAAGCCTATCAATTTGTAAAAAAGGATACTTTATTGGTGGATGAATTTACAGTTAATCAAGGACTCAAAAATGGTCCATATAAACACTTTGTCTACTGGAAAGAGAAGAAAAAAATCAAGCAGTTCAGTGTTTATGAGGGAAACTTTGTTAGCGATGAGAAGGAAGGTAAATGGACTTCGATTTTTGAGAGAGATAATGACAAAGAGATATCTTACTATACTAAAGGTATAGAATGTGCAAAGGAAATATACCACAACAGTGTAATTGTCAACAAATTTATATACGGTAGAGACAGCGTTATTAAGCATTACCCAGACTATAAAACAATTGCTATTTTCCCTGATGTGGATGTTGAAAGGTATAATTACAATTCATCAACACCGATTGCTTTAATTCGCCGCGACTATAAGAATGGTGTTTTATTGGATGAATCCTTTAGAATTGATGCTTGGATTAAACCTGGGTTTTATAAAAGAGATGGGAGTATAACAGATACCATAATTAATGGGAGGTTTTTTAGAACAAAAAAAGTGGGTTACATAAGAGGTGTTGAATCACAGTATTTGCTAGATACATGTAGTGGTGCATCTGTTAGCTATCAAAACTCAAATGGATATTGTGCTGTTCTAATAATCCAAAAGTCTTACAACCGCAAAGGAGTAATTACAGATATGTTTAAAACTACCAAATATTTTGAATTGAATCCTAATGAAAAAAACACTTATGTATTTAGTAAAACAACTGAGAGCCATAAAGCTTTAATAACAAAACAATATTATGAACCTTTAGATTATGGTTATAAGGATGTTCAATGGATTAAAGGACGTGGATTAAATAGTTCTTTATATTATAAAGTTTCAGGAAACAAAGAAAATGGAAGTGTTGTTAAATTCATAAAGATTCCAATGAAATATGATACACTTACCTTGATTGATACCATTATGAAAAGAGGTAAATATTTGTACAAGCAAGATGAGCATTTTAAAGCTGGTTTTGAGTCTTATTTATCAGAAAATGATAATTCAGAATATTATGAATTGAATAATTATATTCTTCAATTTTTTAAAGTATTACCGCAGCAACATAAAACAATTTTATTGGGGAAAGAGCAATATACTGGCGACATTAAAGTTGAAATAGATTACAAAAGAAATCCTAAAAAAATTAAGGCGCAATTGTTTGAAATTTTAGAATTTTTTGGGTTACAAAAAAGACTAGAAATAGTGATTAAATTAGAAGAGGATAAGCAAGTTATAAAGCGCAATAAGTACAAATTAATGCGACCTACTTCTGAGATCAATTATTCTTTGATAGATGGTGCTTTTAATGGTTCAGTAAGATTTATTGATATCTTTGATTATTGGTCTGCTTCGAGTACATATTATGACAATAGATTGAACGATGATTTAGAAACGAGAGTTTATAGTTTGAATAAGGGATGGAATAGAAAAATGAAAGAAAAGCATTTCCATCCTGTAAATTCTTCAATGATGACATATAGATACGGAGAAAAGGAAGGACAATGGACTATAGAACCAATTAATTATGCGAGCAGTAAAAACCAATACAATTTCCACCACAATAAATTGAATGGTATGCAATACAAGTATTCGGAAAGCAATTCTTTTCAATACATTAGTTATGTATACCCTATGGAAAATGATACGGTAAATGGTGATTTCTGGCGTTTACATAAAAATGGTTACCCGGTATACCATGGTCGCTTTAATAAGGGAGTTCCGCACGGTGAATTGGTGAAGTATTTTAACAACAGCGAGAAATATCTTGATACAGCTAAATATTTTAAAGAGAAATATACTTTCGATCATGGGTATTTGAGTGGCCGCTACTATAACTATAGAGACACTGATAATTTAAGATATACTGTAGATTTTGACAAAAGTGACAGCATGTATTTTACAGCTTTCACGCCTGTTTACAAATTGAGTGATTATAGAAGTAAGAAGTACAAATCTTCCAAAGGTTCCTATTCATCTCACTACAGTGATGAATATATAGACGAACATATTAGATTGGAACGCGGAGGTTCAGGAGATAGAAATGCATCCTCCATAATTAATGGAAATGATTTTATTTATCAAATATTTGAATCTCCTTATTTAAAGCGTGGTCTATATACATATTACTATAAAAGTGGTAATATATTTAAGCAAGGATATAAAATTAACAATGAGTTGAGTGGTCGTTGGACATTCTTTAGAGAGGGTAAGAACAGAGTATATAAGACCATAGATTTCAATGATTCATTTTTGTATGCTGAAGGAGATGATAGTGTTTTTTCAAAAGGAATTGTAAAAGCGTATTATGATGATGGAAAGCCAATGTTTATTGGTTATGCGACCGATAATAACACCAAATATACTTGTGAGAGTGAAACAGATATTCCAACAGAAGAAGATTATTATTTGGCTTTTTATGATACCTTAGGTCAGAATTTACTAAAGAACGGCAGCGGCTTTATAACAGAATTACAAGCCAGTGGTCATAAACTCAAAGAAGGCCAGATTGTCAACAATAAAAAGCAAGGGATTTGGATTTACTATAATAATTACGGTCAAGCAGAAGCCATAGGAATGTATGAAAATGGATTAAAAGTTGGTCGTTGGTTATATGGTGATTTGAGCGGACTTAATTTAAGTGACAAAGTTTGTTTTATGAACAACGATGAATACTTAGATTGGATAAATACTTATGGTGGAAATTTAGATTTAACAGAATCTTTTTACACCAAAGGAAAGTTATTGAATAGCAATTCAGTTGAAACGATTAAACGTTAACAGTTTGAAAGCAAATCAGCTATTTGCATAAGGTATTTTTCATCGATGGCATCGAAGGTATTGTATTCGGTGCTATCGATGTCTAAAACCGCGTATACTACCCCATTTTTCATTATAGGAACAACTATTTCTGAATTGCTTTCAGATGAGCAGGCAATATGGCCTTCAAATTCATGGACATTAGGTACCAAAATAGTTTCTTTCTTAGCCCAAGCAGTTCCACAAACCCCTTTATTAAAGTCAATTAAGGTACATGCCACAGGACCTTGAAAGGGGCCCAACTCTAGTTGATTGTTTGCGTTTACAAAATAGAATCCACACCACCAGTGTTTAAATTCATTTTGTATTGCAGCTGCAGTGTTTGCATAATTGGCGATTTCACTGCAACGTGTGTCGATTAATGCGTTTATTTGGGCAACCAGGCTTAGGTATCTAACTTCTTTTGTTTCCATTTAAATAGGGCTCAAAAATAATCAATTGTTTGGTTTTGAAGGAATACATGAATGGAATTTAAATATTTTAAAATGATTTGATTAAAAGAATCATAGTATTTTATTTAAAATGATGTTTTTTATTAAAATATAAATTTCATAATAAACATTAAGTAGTTTTTTTAATAAAAAGAAATTATGTTTTGATTTTAGTATTATAAAATTCTCTTAAGTATTGATTTTTAATTTATAAAGATTAAACTTAATTTTGTGGACTAATTGATAGCTTAAAAATTTTCTACAATTCTATTATGCAGGAATTTTTATTGTTTAGTGTCTGAATGTTAGTCACATAAGTGAAATAATAAAGCCTCAACAACATAAAAATTTTCAATATTGAAAAGTCGAAATGTTATCATTTAATGAATATTAAGATTAGAAAGCCCTAAAAATCACAATTTAAATACAATTAAACTCAAAGTAATATGTCAAATTCATCGAAAGAAATATCTATCCCAATTAGTATAGCCATATTGGACCATCAAGGTATACTTGGAATAGGTTTGAAAAATATTATTCGTAATTTTAGGGGTTTTGAGAATGCTGATATTAGTTTGTTTAAATTAGGCTCTGAATTTGCAGATACAGACATGCAAAAGTTCAGAATTATTATATTGGATTCTAGTTTTAAAAGCAAAGAAGCCAACAAGCATTTAGAGAAAATAGTTAAAGGTAGTAAGTATACATCAATATTAGTATTATCAGATGATACTGCAGAAAAAGGAATACAAGAAGCTTTGAAAATGAACGCAAGTGGATTTCTTAAGAAAGATTGCAGTGAAGAAGAACTTGAATTTGCGTTAATCAAACTCGTTAAAGGCTCTAAATATTATGATACTGATAGTTTGTTAAAGTATTCTAAAAACCTTCATAAAAAGAAGATTACCCTTAAGCCAGATGATTTACATCTCGACGAAGCAGATATGCAAATGATTCGTTTGATTGCAGATGAATATACCCAATTAGAGATGAATGAGATGTTAAAACTTCCTACATCAACAATTATGTATTTAAGAAGAAGACTTTTTGCTAAGATGAAAGTAAAAAATACTGCCGGGTTAATGCGAAAAGCCATTAACTATGGCTTAATTGATTAGAATTGTAGTTACAATTGTTTTAAATAGAAAAGGGTCGGACCTAAGTCCAACCCATTCTAAAAACTAAAACTATGAAAACACAATGCAATGATAAGAGTTATTAGCGTGTTTACAAATGTTTTTTAAAAGTTTTTTTAAGGTTAATTTTAAAAATCAATTTTATTTCTTTAAATGATTTTATTTTGACCCGAATACAAATTTTTTTATTTAACAATTATTGTCAAATAACTCTAATATCATAATCAGGAATTAAAATAATTTGAATTCAATAGATTTATAAATTGAAGATTTAAGTTTAGACAAAAAAAAGGCATCAATTGATGCCTTTTTTTAAATTATTCTTCGCTTAAGAATGGATAGCGGTAATCTTTAATTGGAACTAAAGTTTCCTTTATTGTTCTAGTGCTGGTCCATCGCAATAAATTCGCTTTGCTACCAGCTTTATCATTTGTACCACTGGCTCTACTGCCACCAAATGGCTGTTGACCAACAACAGCACCTGTTGGCTTGTCATTGATATAGAAATTGCCTGCAGAATGTCTTAGGTAATCTGTTGCTTGGGTTATTGCATATCTGTCTTGTGCAATAACAGCACCTGTTAACGCGTATTCGCTAGTGGTGTTCACTAAATCCAGTGCGTGATCAAAGTCATTCTCATCATACACATAGATACTTAATACAGGGCCAAACAGTTCATCACACATTGTGACATATTTTGGATCTTTAGCAAGAATTATAGTAGGTTGTATGAAATATCCTTTTGATTTATCGCTTTGGCCACCGCAAATGATTTCTGCATTCTGGTCATTTTTTGCTTTCTCAATATAGGCAGTAATTTTATCAAATGCTTTTTCATCGATTACAGCATTAACAAAATTTCTAAAATCTTCTGTTGGCCCAACTTTCATTGTAGCAACTTCAGCAATTAATTTGCTTTTAATTTCAGGCCATAAATTTGATGGGATGTAAGCTCTAGATGCCGCTGAACATTTTTGTCCTTGGTATTCAAAAGCTCCACGTGCTAAAGCTGTTACTGTTGTATCAATATCGGCACTTCTATGAGCTAACACAAAGTCTTTACCACCTGTTTCACCAACTATTCTTGGGTAGGTTTTGTATTTATGGATATTGGCTCCAATAGCATTCCACATTCCTCTAAACACACCAGTTGAACCTGTAAAATGTAATCCTGCAAAATCAGGATGGTTGAAAATTACATTTCCAGTTGTTGGTCCATCTGTGAAAATTAAATTAATTACGCCATCAGGTAGACCAGCTTCCATGAATATTTCCATAATCACTTTTGCTGAATATATTTGAGTGAAGGCAGGCTTCCAAACAACAACGTTGCCCATCATAGCCATACTGCTAGGTAGATTTCCTGCGATAGCTGTAAAGTTGAAAGGAGTTAAAGCAAAAGTAAAACCTTCTAGTGGTCTATGCTCTAATCTGTTCCATATTGTTTTGCTGTTCGCGCTTGGTTGATCAGCATATATTTCAGACATATATTGAACATTGAATCTCAAAAAGTCAATTAACTCACATGCTGAATCTATTTCTGCTTGATAAGCATTTTTTGATTGTGCTAACATTGTAGCAGCATTCATTTTGGCGCGGTATGGACCTGCTAATAATTCACCTGCTTTTAAAAATATTGCTGCTCTTTGTTCCCAAGGCATATTTTCCCAAGCTGGCTTAGCTGCAAGTGCCGCTTCAATTGCCATGTGTACATGTTCTTCATTGCCATGATGGAAAGTGCCAATTTGATGATGTAAATCGTGGGGAGGAAATATAGCTTGGGTATTGCCTGTTCTAATTTCTTGACCATTGATGTACATTGGAATGTCTATAACTTGAGACCTTGCTTCAGCTAAAGCTTTCTTAAGTGCTAGTTTTTCCTTGCTATTGGGAGCATAATCAAGCACTGTTTCATTAACTGCATTTGGAACTTTAAAAAATCCGTTCATATATAATCTTATTTTAGTCTGCGAAAATACAAAAAAAATATCCTGTTTTGGGTAACTATGCTCACATATTACTTGTGGGGTCTAAAATTTAGGCATAAAAAAAATGCGACTAACTGTCGCATTTTTTAATATTAAATTATTGAGTTGTTTAGTAAGACTTGCGTTTTTTAGAGCGGTCGTATCCACCACCGCCACCACTATTTCCACCACCACTATTTCCGCCACCGCTTCTTCCTCTGTTTTCGAAGCGTCTTTCTCCACCGCCACCACCATTGCCTCTTCCACGGTCTCTGTCACGGCCACCACCGCCACCCCAACCTCCACGGCTGTTGCTACGGCCACCGCCACTACGGTCAGTAGAAATTTCAATTTTGATTTGTCTACCTCTGAATTTTTTACCTTCAAAAGCAGTCATGAATTCTTGAACGATGTCTTTTTCAACTTCAACAAAACTATAGGCATCCATTAATTCAATTTTGCCTAATTGCGCTTTGGTATGGCCAGTAGTGTCTAATAAAAATTCTAGGAAAGCAGCTTTATAGAAGCCATCTTTTTCACCTAAACTGATAAACAATCTGTTGTATTTGCCATGATCGCTATTTCTAGAGTCGCCTGCATTCAAATCACCAGCTTTTTCATAGTATTTCAAGAATCTGTTAAATTCAAGAGATGCCATTCTTTTGATGATTTCTTCTTTGCTCATGTCATCAAATTGTTCTTTGAGATAAGGAAGATAATTTTCATAATCACCATGGCTGATGTCAGCTTGCTTTAATTTTTCAATGAAAGCGAAGAATTGCTTTTCACAAACTTCTCTACCACTTGGAATTTCAAGCTTTTCAAACTGTGCTTTCATGATGTGTTCAACATCTCTCAAACGTCCAGTTTCTCTGCTGTGTAATATGCTGATACAAACACCTGTTTTACCAGCACGGGCTGTACGTCCACTTCTATGTGTATATACTTCCGGTTCATCTGGTAAAGCGTAGTTTATAACGTGGGTAATGTCGTTAACATCAATACCCCTTGCTGCAACGTCTGTAGCTATAAGTAATTTGATGGTCTTTTCTCTGAAACGACCCATTACTTTATCGCGTTGTTGTTGACTTAAGTCACCGTGTAAAGCATCGATTTCATAACCTTCTTTTAATAATTTTTCGGTTATGTCTTGAGCTTCTAATTTAGTACGGGTAAATACGATACCGTACATACCTGGATTAAAGTCAATTAGTCTCTTAAGTGTTTCATACTTTTGAGATGATTGACATTGATAGTAGACGTGTTTAATGTTTTGAGCAGTAGCAACAGAGTTAACTTTGATTTCTACTGGATTTTCCATGAAAGTTTGCGCAATTCTGCGAACTTCCTTAGGCATTGTGGCACTGAAAAGCCAAGCGGCTTGTCTAACTGTAGCATGGGATAAGATAAATTCTATATCCTCTCTGAATCCCATATTGAGCATTTCGTCTGCCTCGTCTAGTACCACGTGGGTAACAGCATCGAGTTTTACAGCTTTACGTTCAATAAGGTCAATCAAACGACCAGGGGTAGCTACTACAATTTGAACACCTTTCCTAAGGTATTTAATTTGATTTTCAATGCTACTTCCGCCGTAAACGGCGACATGATGGAAGTCTTCTAAATATTTGCCGTACGCTTTGAAATCATTTGTGATTTGAATACACAATTCTCTCGTTGGGCAAATAACAAGACCTTGGACCTGTTTGTTTGAAGTGTCTATTAAAGACAATAATGGTAAACCAAAAGCGGCGGTTTTACCTGTTCCGGTCTGAGCCAGACCTACGAAATCCTTAGTTCCTTGTAAAAGAACTGGGATGGCTTGTTGTTGGATGGGAGTGGGGCTGACGTAGCCTAGATCACTGATCGCATCAAACACAGGTTTACTTAAACCCATGTCTTGAAATGTTTCTGTCATAAAGAAGCTGCAAAGGTACAACAAATTATCAACATATCAGTAATTTTAATTATTAAACCTTGTAGGACCAAGTAAATATGAGCTTTTAGGTCATATAGTATGATTTTAGAATGTGGAGAAAAAACCTTCTTAAATCAAAGCATTCTCAAAACAAAGTTTTATCTGCGAAATAAATAGTTTTATGTATAATTGTCGCTGTATTTATGAGCAGTCCGAGATTTAATTCTGATTTGGTAAAACGTTTGTCAAAACAATTCGGTTTTACAGAATGTGGAATATCAAAAGCAGACTTCTTGGAAACAGAGGCCTCAAGATTGGAATTGTGGTTGCAAAACAAATTCCATGGCGAAATGCATTATTTGGAAAATTATTTTGACAAACGTTTAGATCCAAGACTACTTGTTCCTGGAGCGAAAACAGTTATAAGTTTACTTTTTAATTATTACCCTGAAATTCAGCAAGATCCGGCTACTTTTAAAATAGCTAAATATGCCTATGGGCAAGATTATCATACTGTTCTAAAAGACAAATGTTTGCAGTTGTTGGATGAACTTCGTTTATTATTAGGAAACATAGAGGGAAGAGTATTTGTTGATTCTGCGCCAATTCTAGAAAGAGCGTGGGCGGAAAGGTCTGGTATTGGTTGGATTGGAAAGCATGGATTATTGATAAATAAGAAACAAGGTTCCTTTTTCTTTTTAGCAGAATTGGTTTTAGACCTTGAATGCGAGCCAGATGGGAAGATTAAGGATTATTGTGGCACTTGTACAAAATGTATTGACGCATGCCCAACAGAAGCAATACTTCCTGATAAGACATTAAATGCCTCAAAATGTATATCTTATTTGACAATTGAGTTAAAAAATGAAATACCACAAGAGTTTGATGGCAAAATGAAGGATTGGATATTTGGATGTGATATTTGTCAAGATGTTTGTCCATGGAATAGGTTCTCGAGTCAGCACAATGAACCTAGATTTGATGTAAAGGATGAATTAATGAGTATGCAAAAATCAGATTGGCTTGAATTGACAGAATCAAGTTTTCAAAAAGTATTTTCCAAAAGTGCTGTTAAGCGGACTAAGTTTAAAGGATTAATGAGAAATATTAATTTCCTGAATAAAACCTAACTTAATATAGATAATTCTTAGTTTATTTTTCCCTTTTTTCTTTTCTTTTTAAGGGATAATTTCGTTTGAAACTATGAATGAATTTGTTTCCATAAAAAACTGGGAGGAGGATGAAAGGCCAAGAGAAAAGCTAATAAAGAAGGGGCGAGCATCATTAAGCAATGCAGAGTTGTTGGCTATTTTAATATCTACTGGTACAAGCAAAAAAACGGCACTTGATATTGCAAGAGAAATATTATTAAAGGCTGGACAGAATATCCAAGAATTAGCAAAATGGACCGTACATGATTTTTGTAAAATTGATGGTATTGGACCAGCTAAGGCAGTAACTCTGATAACAGCAATTGAATTATCCGTGCGCAGACAATTGTCGGAAAATAAGGAAAGGTCAGTTGTAAATTCTAGTAAAGATGCATATGGAATGATGCGTCATTTTATGGAGGATTTGAACCATGAAGAATTTTGGGTACTAACTTTAAATCGAAAGAATGGGGTGATTTCAGAGCACTGTATTAGTGTTGGAGGCATAACAGCAACTATTGTAGACCAAAGAAAAATATTTAAATTGGCATTAGATGATAAAAGCACCGGAATTATATTGTTTCACAACCACCCAAGTGGCAATCTATTCCCAAGCGAGTCTGATAATCAATTAACTAGAAAATTAAAAGAATCTGGTAAACTATTGGATATTAATGTACTAGACCACTTGATAATTACTCAAAATGGATATTATAGCTATGCAGATGAGGGGGTAATGTAACTAATTTTGACTTTGTGCGTTATTTGTATTACTTTTGCGGATTCCATCAACTGTGAACAAATACTTCATTTATAGCTTATTAATTATACTGGTTTCCTCGTGTTCCGAGTACGGTACTGTTGTGAAGAAAGGCACAAATGATGAAAAGTACGATATGGCTAAAAAGCTATATCTGAAAAAAGATTATGTTAGGGCATTGCCTTTGTTTGAAGATTTGTTGGCTGTATACAGAGGGAAAGAGAAAAGTGAAGAAATATATTTTTACTATTGTTACTCTTATTACGGACTAGGACAATATGAACTAGCAGCATATCACTTTAAAAACTTTACTGAAAACTATTACAACAGCAAACATATTGAAGAATGTAGTTTTAGATATACCAATTGTCTGTATAAGGATGCACTTGAATATTTTTTAGATCAAACATCCACTGTAAAAGCAATTGCTGAAACCCAATTATATCTAAACCAATATCCAAATTCAAAATCTATATATGAAGTTTTGGATAAAGACAAGATTGTAGATGGACAGACAATATCTTATAAAGATACAATTACTTATAAAGACAAATGTAATGAGCAGATAGAAGAGCTTAGGGGGAAATTAAAAACCAAGGCTTTCGAAAATGCATTACTGTTTTACAAAATTGAAGATTATTTAGCCGCTATTGTTTCCTTTAAAAACGCCATTAAGGATTTTCCTGATATGGATAACAAAGATGAAATAGAGTTTTTAATTGTTAAATGTTCTTACCTATACGCTAAGTATAGTATCGATGAAAAGAAAGAGGAGAGATTGAAACTTGTATTTAGCGAATATGCTGAATATATTAAAAACAATAAACCTTCTAATAAATGGTACGAAGAAGCCACCAAATACAACAAAAAGGCTCAAGAAGAATTAAGCAAACACCAAAAAATCCATAAAATTCAATAATATGAAAGAACAAAAATTGTCTCCAAGTGCTGAAGCGCGTAATTTGAAAGACATTGAAAGCGTATCTGGAAACTTATACCTTTCAACTGTAATTATTGCTAAAAGAGCCAATCAGATTTCACAACAAATGAAAGATGAATTAAGCAATAAACTTTCTGAATTTGCTTCAGACCACGACAACTTGGAAGAAGTTCATGAAAATAGAGAGCAAATTGAAATTAGCGCATTGTATGAGAAAATGCCTAAAGCAACACTTGTTTCTACTCAAGAATTTTTAAACGGTAAAGTATATTATCGTCTACCAGATAATGAGTCTCAAGGGTAAGCATATCTTACTTGGAGTTTCTGGCAGTATAGCTGCATACAAAGCAGCATTTTTAACCCGACTTTTCGTTAAAGAACACGCAGAGGTAAAGATTCTTATGACCGAATCTGCGAAATCCTTTATTGCTCCTGTGACCTTATCTACCTTAAGTAAGAATCCTGTATTAAGTGATTTTTATATTTCCAATACAGGGGAATGGAATAACCATGTTGAATTGGGATTATGGGCAGATGCAATGTTGATTGCACCTGCTAGTGCAAATACCATAGCTAAAATGGCAAATGGAATTTGTGATAACCTACTTTTAGCTACTTATCTGTCTGCCAGATCTAAAGTGTTCTTTGCACCTGCTATGGATTTGGATATGTATCTCCATCCAGCAGTTCAAAATAATATAGCTAAACTTCAGTCATACGGCAATATACTAATTGATGCCGAAGAAGGAGAATTGGCCAGTGGATTGGATGGTAAAGGTAGAATGGCGGAACCTGAAAATATTTTAAATTTATTATCTAAGCATTTTGCTTCTTGAGTTTTATTCTGGTAAAAAGATTGTCATAACTGCGGGACCTACATACGAAAAGTTAGATCCTGTTCGTTTCATTGGCAATTATTCAACAGGTAAAATGGGTTATGCGATAGCAGAGGAGTTGGCAAATATTGGCGCTGAGGTACACTTAGTATCGGGTCCAGTGCATATTAAACCAATTAATCCAAACATTTCACTTTACAAAGTTGAATCAGCCTTAGAAATGCTCGATGTATGTACAAAGTTATTTCCTGACTGCGACATAGCTATAATGGCTGCTGCTGTTGCTGATTATAGACCAGAATCATATGAAGGTTTTAAAATCAAAAAAAGCGCTGATGAATTGGTCTTGAGGTTGGTTAAAAACCCTGATATTTTAGCAACTTTAGGAAGTAGAAAAAAGCCAGGGCAGTTATTAATTGGCTTTGCTTTGGAGACTAACAATGAAATTGCAAATGCCAAAGAGAAGTTAGTTCGGAAGAATGCCGATGCAATCGTATTGAATTCTTTAAATGATAGTGGCGCTGGATTTAGTCATCAAACCAATAAAATTACAATAATTCTTCAAAAAGATATTATTTTTGAATACCCATTAAAAGATAAACAGCTTGTTGCCAAAGATATTATTACATGTATTTCAGAAAATTTAAAAAATTAAGTGTCGCTTTATTCTGTCTTTTCTTTCTTGCAAATACTCGTTTGTCAGGACAAGATGTTGAAGCGAAAATATCAATCATTCACCCTAAGGTTCAGATTTCAAATACTCAGATTTTTAAATCTTTAGAGTCATCAATTTCGCAATTTATAAACCAAAGGCTATGGTGTGCTGATAAACTTACCTCAGTAGAGCATATTAAAATGACTCTGTTGATTGACATAACTGGATATGAGCTAAACTCAAATGACTTTACGGGTACTATTCAAATTCAAGCTACTAGACCGGTATATGGCAGTACTTACAATACTGTAATATTTAACCAACTGGATTTAGACTTTAACTTTCAGTACCAAGAATTTCAAGCCATGGAATTTCAACAAAATGCGAATGTCTATAATTTAACAGGCATGTTGGCTTTTTATGTAAATGTTGTATTGGGATTAAACTATGATACTTATTCATTGGATGCTGGAACACCTTATTATCAAAAGGCTAGAGAAATACTGAATGCCAGTCAAAGCATGTCAGGTTGGAGATCAAATGACGGCCAAAGTTTGAAAAACAGGTATTACCTAATAGACAATCTAACAAATGACCGTTATTCCCCTGTAAGAAAAAGTTTATATAATTACCATATGTCTGGCCTAGACATTATGCATAAAGACGTGAATAAAGGCAGAGACGAAGTTTTTAAAGCTTTAGAAAATTTCCAAGAATTAACTAGGGTATACCCAAACTCAATGTTGGTTAAAGTTTTTTTCAATGCGAAATACCGCGAGTTAATTGAAATATTTAAGGGTGCTCCAACTGCCGAGCAAACCAAAGCAATTGAATTGCTTTCTAAGATGGATCCAGCTAATAAATCGTTTTACGATCAAATAAAAACCTGATGCAAATGCCTGAATTGGTTTTCACAAAAACCATCTCGGAATCTCTTAATCACTATTGTTCTTTAAATCAAATTAAGAATGCAATAATCCTCTGCGATAGCAATACCAGTGTGCATTGTTTGCCATTAATCTCTGAATTGAATTTTAAAGTTGTTGCGTTTCCTGCAGGTGAAGTTTCAAAGTCATTCGAACAAGTAAATTTTATTTTAAATCAATTAATTGATTTAAATGCCGACAGACAAACACTTCTTATTAATCTTGGAGGTGGTGTAGTAAGTGATTTAGGAGGCTTCGTTGCTTCAATTTATAAAAGGGGAATCCCTTTTATAAATATCCCAACAAGTTTGTTAGGAATGGTAGATGCCAGCATTGGTGGCAAAACAGGAATTGATTTTTTAAACTACAAGAATATCATTGGTGTATTTAATCACCCAAAGGCAATATTTATTTCATCTGAATTTTTAAAGACTTTACCCCAAGATGAACTTAAAAGTGCATGGAGTGAAATTATTAAAACTGCCTCTATTGCCAATATTGGGTTGTTTCATACTATAGAAAGCAATGGAGATTTAGATGAGGTTATAAAAGAATGTGTATTGACAAAATCTAGATTGGTTGAAATGGATTTTAAAGACCAAAATATTCGTCAACTTCTTAATTTTGGTCATACAATTGGTCATGCACTTGAATCTTACCATTTGGAAATAAATAAACCAATACATCATGGTTATGCGGTTGCCTACGGAATGTTAATGGAATTAAAGCTTGCATTGCATATTGGAAATATTAATAAAATTGAATTTAATAGGGTATCAGAGCTTATAAAACTTAAGGTTGGATATGATTTTAGTGGGACTGATTTATTTGATTTTTATAGCAAGTATTTGAGTGCAGACAAAAAGAATAATGATTCAAATATTAGTTTTTCCTTGCCTAAATCAATTGGAAATGGACAATATCAATGGAAAGTTTCATTAGATCAGCTAAAGAATTGGAAAATTGAAGGAATTATATAAAAAAACATCTTTAATTTGCACATTTAAAACTTATGGGTACACAGTCTCAAGAATATATGAATAAAAGAGAAATACTGGAGCAGAAACGTCAAGAATCATTGTTGGGCGGTGGTGAAGATAGAATCAAATCGCAACACGCTAAAGGGAAATTGACAGCTAGAGAAAGAATTCATTTTTTACTAGATGAAAATAGCTTTAATGAAATTGGTGCTTTCGTCATGCACAGAAGCAATGATTTTGGGATGCAAAAGCAAAAGTTTGCTGGTGATGGAGTTGTTACAGGATATGGAACAATTGCTGGTAGATTAGTCTATGTTTTCTCGCAGGATTTTACAGTTTTTGGCGGTTCACTAAGTGAAACACATGCTGAAAAGATTTGTAAAATTATGGATTTGGCCATTCAAAATGGTGCACCAGTAATTGGTTTAAATGATAGTGGTGGTGCTAGAATTCAAGAAGGTGTAGTTTCTTTAGGGGGCTATGCTGATATTTTTTACAGAAACACAATAGCAAGTGGTGTAATACCACAAATATCTGCAATCATGGGACCTTGTGCTGGTGGAGCTGTTTATTCTCCAGCAATTACAGACTTTATTGGCATGGTTGAAAATACGAGTTACATGTTTGTAACGGGACCAAATGTTGTAAAGACTGTAACAAATGAAGAAGTTAGCAGTGAGCAATTAGGAGGAGCATCAGTGCATTCTTCTAAATCTGGTGTTGCACACTTTTCTTTTGCCAATGAAATTGATTGTTTAAGTAGTTTGAAAAAATTGCTAAGTTATGTTCCTCAAAATTGTGAGGAAAAAGCACCTATGTTGCCATATCAATCAACAAATGAAACAAGAGAACAATTGAAAAATATAATCCCTGATAATGCAAATCAGCCATATGATATGCGTGAAGTAATAGAGGGATTGGTTGATGAAGCAAGTTTTTTTGAAGTACACAAGAATTTTGCTGAAAATATTTTAGTAGGTTTTGCTCGATTAGCAGGTCGTAGCATCGGAATAGTTGCTAATAATCCAGCATCTTTAGCCGGAGTTTTAGATGTTAATTCTTCAACCAAAGGAGCAAGATTTGTTAGATTTTGTGATGCCTTTAATATTCCGCTTTTAGTATTAGAAGATGTCCCTGGTTTCTTGCCTGGAACTGATCAAGAGTGGAATGCAATTATAACCAATGGTGCAAAATTGTTGTATGCATTTAGTGAAGCTACGGTACCTAGAATTACGGTTATTACCAGGAAAGCATACGGTGGAGCTTATGATGTAATGAACAGTAAGCATATTGGAGCAGACATGAACTTTGCTTGGCCTAGTGCTGAGATAGCTGTAATGGGAGCAAAAGGTGCAGCAGAAATTATATTCAAGAAAGAAATTTCATCTGCAGAAAATCCAGAACAAGCTTGGAAAGAAAAAGAATCAGAATATGCTGAGATTTTTGCAAATCCTTATAGAGCTGCAGAACGCGGGTTTATTGATGATGTTATTTATCCTGAGGAGACAAGATCTCGATTAATAACTGCCTTTTCCATGTTAGAAAATAAAGTTAAGAATCTTCCAAGAAAAAAGCACGGTAATATTCCTTTATAAATTCAATGAAATTAATATCAATTGTAGTTCCATGTTATAATGAGCAGGAAGTTTTTGGTGAAACATACAAACGTTTGACCGAAACATTCGAGCAATTAGATAAAAATAAATATCATTATGAAATCATATTTGTTAATGATGGAAGTAAGGATAATACTTTAGAGCAGATTCAAAATGTGATAAAACAAGATCCTAGAGTTAAAGGAATAAATTTCTCTAGAAATTTTGGACATCAGATAGCCATTACTGCTGGATTAGACAATTGTAAAGGCGATGCTGCAGTGGTAATTGATGCCGACTTGCAAGACCCGCCTACTGTGATTCTTGAAATGGTTAAAAAGTGGGAAGAAGGTTATGATGTCATTTTTGGAAAAAGAAGGGAACGCGCAGGAGAAAGTACATTTAAGCTTGTAACTGCTAAATGGTTTTATAGATTTATTAACCGTTTAAGTGATGTAGATATGCCTTTAGATACGGGTGATTTTAGACTGATGGACAGAAATGCTCTAGATCAATTTCTAAGAATGCGTGAAACTTATAGATTTGTAAGAGGCATGGTTGCATGGATTGGGTTTAAGCAAACTTTTGTGGAATATGATAGAGAAAGTAGGTTTGCCGGAACGACCAAATATCCTCTAAAAAAGATGCTTCGTTTGGCAAGCGATGCAATCTTATCATTTTCAAATACCCCATTAAAGGTTGCGACTTTTGTTGGATTTATTACCTCTATAATCGCATTTTTTGGAATATTGTATTCATTGTACATGCGTTTATTTACTGAAAACTTTGTTGAAGGATGGACATTATTAATGATATCAGTTTTGCTTATTGGAGGTATAATATTGTTGGTATTAGGAATTATTGGAGAGTATGTAGGAAGGATATATGGAGAAATCAAACAAAGACCACTTTATATTATTCAAGATAAATTAGGGTTTGAACAAAAATAGGATGTCAGAAAAGTCAATAAATATAGTAGGTGCAGGTTTTACAGGTCTTAGTTTAGGTTATTATTTAGCTAAGGCTGGTTGGAAAGTAAATATTTTTGAAAAAGATGCTGAGCCAGGTGGATTGGCTGGCTCATTCAAAGTTGAAGGTGAAAATTTAGAGAAATTTTACCACCATTGGTTTACAAATGACTTACACATCATGAATTTAATCAAAGAATTAGATTGTGAAGATCATATAGTTATCAGACCGACAAGAACGGGAATGTATTATGCCAATAATTTTTTCAAATTAAGCTCACCATTAGACCTATTAAAATTCAATCCTCTAAGTTTTATTAATAGAATAAGACTTGGATTTGTTGTATTAGCGGTGAGAATTGTGAATGATTGGAAAAAATTAGAAAACATCACTGCAAAAGATTGGCTGATTAAGATTTGTGGCAAACAAGGATATACTGTAGTTTGGGAACCTCTGCTTAAAGGAAAATTTGGCAGATATGCTGAGACTGTTTCTGCAGTTTGGTTTTGGAATAAATTGAAATTAAGAGGCGGAAGTAGAGGAGAAAAAGGCAAAGAAAATTTAGCCTATTATAAAGGAGGATTTGCTTCTCTAGCTGAATCAGTAGCTAATAAAATAGTTGAATTTGGTGGTACAATTAGATATAACACTGAAGTTTTATCAGTAACTGGTGAATCATCTTTGAAGTTAGCAGATGGAAGTGTTGTAAATGCTGATAAGACAGTTTTAACAGCTCCATTGCCAATTATAGCTAAGATATTGGATGGTTCTGTAGACCAATCGTATATTGAACAAATAAAGCAAATACAATACATTGGAAATATATGTTTGACTTTGGAGTTAAACCGCAGTTTGAGTGAAATCTATTGGTTGAATGTTAATGATCCAGGGTTTCCTTTTGTAGGTATAATAGAACACACCAATTTTGAGCCTATAGAGACTTATAAAGGACGTCACATAGTTTATTTGTCTAAATACCTACCAACTGATGAAACATTGTATAATATGAATGAGGAGGAGTTTTTCGAGTATGCCATTCCTTACATTCAAAAAATGTTTCCTGACTTTAAAAAGGATTGGGTTTTGGATTATCATGTATGGAAAGAGGCGTATTCTCAACCATTGGTTACAAAACATTACAGTAAAATTATTCCAGGTTTTAAAACGCCGTTATCAGGTGTTTATATCAATACAATGGCCCAGATTTATCCTGAGGATAGGGGCACAAACTATGCTGTAAGAGAGGGTAGGCTTATGGCAGAGCGCTTTTTGAATAAAGAATTGGATTGAGAATTTCTTCTATAAATATTTAATTACGAATCTCAAATTGAGTTTGAGAATGTCATTAAATCTTCATTTTTTAAATTATTTTTAGATTGCGTGAAACGTTTTTGGATTTAAAACGTCTAATAATTAAATGAGGCACAATAATTGATTTAAATATTGTGTTAAAACTATTAGATGAGCACCGAAAAAAAATATCCTAAAGTGCGTAGCCGTAAAAAAGGCATGGAAAAACCCGTGCGTAAAGATGGCAATGGCGTTCAACAAGGTCCTGCTGGAGTATAATTACTCTACGGTTCCTTCTTGCATCCTATCTGCGTTTTCAGCGACTTTTAAGGCGTCTATCATATCTTGTATGCCTCCACCGAGGAAACTATCAAGAGAATACACCGTCATATTGATTCTATGATCAGTTACACGACTTTGAGGGAAGTTATAGGTTCTTATTTTTGCACTTCTATCACCACTTGAAACAAGTGTCTTTCTTTTGCTGGCAATTTTAGAATTGTGTTCTTCTAAAGCGCGTTCATAAAGTTTTGTTCTTAACATTTGCATCGCGCGCTCTCTATTTCCCAATTGTGATCTTTCAACTTGACATACTACCACTATACCTGTTGGTCTATGCGTTAATTGAACTTTTGTTTCAACTTTATTTACGTTTTGACCACCTGCACCACCACTTCTACTGGTTTGCAAATCAATGTCTGCTGGGTTTAATTGCACATCTACCTCTTCAGCTTCTGGCATTACAGCAACAGTTGCAGCAGAGGTATGAACTCTTCCTGCACTTTCAGTTTTTGGAACCCTTTGAACGCGGTGTACACCACTTTCATATTTCATATCACCGTATACGTTGTTTCCGGTAACTTCTAAAATAACCTCTTTATACCCACCAGCTGTGCCTTCACTTTCATCAAGTACCTCGACCTTCCAACCTCTGTTTTCACAATAGCGCATATACATTTTCATGAGGTCTCCAGCAAATAAACTGGCTTCATCTCCACCTGTACCGGCTCTAATTTCAACTATCGCATTTTTAGCATCCTCAGGATCTTTAGGTATTAGTAACAATCTTATTTTGTCTTCTAATGGACCAATTTTAGCCTCCATTTCTTCCGCCTCCATTCTTGCCATTTCTTTCAAATCTTGATCTTTTTCATTGGCAATAATGTCTTTTGCTTGTTGGTAATAGTTCAATACAGTTTTGTATTCATTAGCTGTCTCAACAACTTCTTTCAAGTCACTATACTCTTTGTTGAGTTGAGTGAATCTTTTCATGTCTTGCATGGTTTCTGAATTGCTTAAAAGCAACTCAACTTCTTTGAACCTCGCCTCTATGGCGTCAAATTTATCTAACATTGGTATTGATGTTTCAAAATGAAATCATTCTGAAATTGGGCGCAAAATTACGAATTCATCCTTTAAAATGAACAATCTTTCTTTTTCGATTCGTATGCCTTTTGTCCCTAAGGGAATAATTTGGTTAAAAACCTCCATTTTTAAAAGTGATTTGTCGTAAAGCATAATAGAATTATTTTTCAAAAAGACAATTTTGCTATTTAAAAATTGAAACGATTTTAGTGTGTCAATTAAAACTGTTTTGCTAAAATTAGCATATAAATCAAATTCAAGAATATTAAAGTTGTTTAGTACCAAGACACTAGAATTTACATCAAGAATTAAATTTGGACTGATGTTATTTCCTATAGGATAATTATTAAGTGCAGCACTTTCATTCAGAAGCTTAAGGTCTTTACTGTATTTCTTTAATTTTTGATCTGACATATCAAATAACCATATTTGGTTATCTGAACTTCTGGCCACGCAAGCGATTTGAGAAATACCAATGCTTTCAAGATCACATTCGCCTCTCAAGTTTAGCATGTTATCTAAGAAAATAATCTTGTTTTGATCACGGTAAAAAACATAAATCTCAAATGGATTACCAGCATCTAAATAACTTATATTCCCTAGGACTTTAAAGTTGGCAGTTGCTAGCTTTTGTCCATTTTTGTTATATTTTATTATGTCATTGGTTGGCGTAATGACATATAGGTTGTCTAAATTATCACTGCTAATTGTACTGCCCAAGGGCACTGGAATAGTGTCTTGGAAGGTTGTTTGGGCCTGAATATGCGATATACAGGCAAATAAGACAAACTGGATTAGCTTCTTGGTAAAACTCATTTGAAGTGTTTTAGTTCAAGATTAATGCCATCAAATTCAGCATAGGTAAAATCATTCACCCATTCTCCTAAGTTGATATATTTTGAATCGGCTTGTATCTGTAAATCTTGGGCTAAATGTCTGTGCCCACATATAAAGAAATCATAATGTTTTTTCTTTAAGAGCTCTTTACAATGAATAATGATAAATTCATTTTCTTCTCCTAGATAAATTTTGTCATTATTGCCTTTGCTAATTCTACTTTTTCTAGATAAAAAGTTAGCCAAACCGACACCTAAATATGGGTGTAGAAAGCCAAAAAGTTTGACTGATAATTTACTCCTAAAAATTTTCTTAATTAGTTTATAACCATTGTCACCAGGACCTATTCCATCACCATGGTGTATGTAAAATTTTTTGCCGTTTCTCTCTATTTCAAGTTCATTGCTTATTATTTGGGCTCCAATTTCTTGAGCTAGATACCCAAAAGTCCACATATCGTGGTTCCCTTTAAAGAATGTGATTTTAGTGCCTTGATCTGATATGTCTGCTAGTTTGCCTAACAATCGTGTGTATCCTTTAGGAACTACATGCTTGTATTCAAACCAAAAATCAAACACATCTCCCACTAGATATATTTCAGAGGCATTGTGTCGAATAGTTTCTAACCATTCACATATTTTCTTTTCCCTAATTAATGAAGACTCATAACTTGGTACACCTAAATGAAAATCTGAAGCAAAGTATATATGTGATTTTTTATTCTCCAAATTATAATTTTTGTTCAAAGATTGTTGTTTTTACTGAGAATTCCAATTTTCAAGATCATTAAATCACCTATTTAGAATGAGGTATTTTGAATTTATTGCGAAGAAGTGGGTATTGAATCTATTTAATAATTATATACTTTTGACATTGTGATATTATCTAAGATTATAGATTCAAGGAAGCAAGAATTTAGGGCTTTAATTAAATTGTCGCTTATAGCTGTGCTGCTAGTTATTTGTAGATTAATATTGCCTAACCATAGATCACTTGGATTTTTAATTTATAACTTGTTTCTGGCTTTTATACCACTAATTATAAGTACATATATTCGCTATTACTCAAGCAAAAAAACAAAGATTTCAAATTTGATTTGCGGCATAATTTGGTTGATTTTCTTTCCGAATGCACCTTATATTTTAACGGATGGTTTGCATGTTATTGGACCTAGTTCTGCCTTTGTTGTTATCGATGTAGTGATTTGGATTTACATTTTATTAATTGCATTCTGGATAGCACTGTTAAGTCTTGATGATATTGAAACAATACTTCTGAAGCAAGTTAAGAATAGGTTATTTGTTCATGTGGTTGTTGCCTTTATTATTCTTATTAGCGCCTATGGGATATATTTGGGCCGAGACTTGAGACTAAATTCATGGGATATAGTTTTAAGACCTTATTCACTTATAGAATTCATATACCAATCGTTTGCCAACGAGACACCGGGTTTTTTCAATTGGAATGCTGTTGTTTTTTATAGCATCATAATTTATTTAGGCTATTTAATTCATATTCGTAACCAAAAGGATAAAGTAGAAGCCAAATAAATTTAGTAAAGCATATTCTCTTGTTAAGGGACTTTAAACTCACTAAATGTTGGACCTTTCAGAATTTTGATAGTTATGAAAAATTATATAGAGAAGGGATTGTTCACCTAATTCGTGAGGAGGAGGTCCATCCAGAAAAAATATGATTTGATTAATGTCTTTAATTTAGAGAAGGGATTATTGACATGATCCGTGGTGGGGAGGTTCATCAAGAAAAAATATGATTTGATTAATGTCTTGAATTTAGAGAAGGGATTATTGACATGATCCGTGGTGGGGAGGTTCATCAAGAAAA
>JAOASJ010000050.1:0-19394 GCA_030158725.1 Bacteroidia bacterium | reverse complement strand
AATTTAGAGAAGGGATTATTGACATGATCCGTGGTGGGGTGGTCCTTCAAGAAAAAATAACGATTTGATCAAAGATCAAATCTATTTTTTTGTCCAAATCCCCTTACAAGCGAGCTTGACGGGAATTTGGGACAAAAAAATAAGACTTCACTGTGTGAAGTCTTATTTTTTCTTGAGGTCGGAAGCGGATTCGAACCGCTGTAGAGGGTTTTGCAGACCCGTGCCTAGCCACTCGGCCATCCGACCTTTTTTCTTAAGAGAGGTGCAAATTTAAGTGATTTATAATTTAAATTCAAATAAATATGCGTTCCAAAAGAACTTAAGTATCTTGCTTAGGCCATCTTTCTGATGGTACCAACAGATTTGCCTTTGCTTTTGCTGTCGCCTTTAGGGCCAGCATTTTTAACAGGCTTTTCGATTTTTGCTTTAGCTTCAGTTTTTGCTTTAGCTTCAGATTTTTGTTCATCTGTAGCATTGTTTTCATCTTCTAGAGATTTTCTTAATGCATCAAAGTCAAGTTTGTCTGCTAAGATATTATACCAACTGGCTAACTTTTTCATGTCAGACAAGTAGATTCTTTCATTGTCATAGCTAGGAAGTACTTTACCTAAGAACTGAGGAAACAAATCATCATTTGCTTTTTTCTCAGGAACCACTAAACCTTCTTTAACCTTATCATTAATGGTTAGTAAAATAGCAGCAAGTCTTTCTTCACCTTCCATGGTAAACATGGCGATGTCAGACAAAATAGAAACCTTTGTATTAGCCGAAGTAGGGATTTTTTTGCCGGTGCCATCTAAGGCTTCAACAATCAAACCATTTGTTCTTTGACCAATTACATGGTATAAGCCGGGCATACCAGCAATAGCGACAATATCTTTCAATTCCATAAACTGTTGCAAATTTTCTATAATTAATTGACAAAACAAAGTGTTCAAAGCTTTTTTTGTCATAGTTTTGTAAACATTTTTATATGAGCAAAAAATTATTGATTTACGGACTCGCTTTTGGGAGCGCTGCTGCAGCCCTGAGCTACATTTATATGATATATGTGGCCTTCAATCCAAATCTATCAGTTCACCTAATTTCAGTGTTAGGAGAGTTCATACTCATACCTGGAACAGCTATTTTTCTGTTTTTAAGGTCTATGAAGCAAACCAATCAAGACGAATTCTTTATTGGAAGAGCCATTTTTCTTGGATTTTTCTTGAGTTTAATAATTTCTTCGTCTGTTTCACTTTTCTATTCATACATAGCTCAATTTAGACCAGAAATTATCAATGGGTTTATAGATCTAAAAGTTAACCAATTGGTAAAGACTAATTTTTTCGCAAAGCTTTCAGCAAAAGACCGCTTAGATAATATTAATGCAGTTAAAGATTCATACTCAGTTGGCGGTCAATTTAAATATCAATTGTATCTAGGCGCAGCTAGAGGACTATTTTTAAGTGCAATTATTGCATTTATTTTAAGAGCAAAAACAAAAAGAGATTGAGAAAAGTATTAGGAAAAATAGGCTTTATATGGTTTGCAATTGTTTTTGCAGGCAGCTTCCTTGTCTTATACCCCCTGTTTTTTATTCTTTTAAGTCGCCCGAACTGGTATCCTTTAGCCAATCGTCTAAGAAGAGTTTGGGCTTGGGTTGCCGTTCTACTTACATTTTCATTCCCTAAAATAATTAGACTGCAAAAGACATTCCCTAAGAAATGCATTTTTGTAGCAAACCATACATCCTATTTAGACATCGTGGTTTTAGGTTTGTTTGCGCCATCTAAAATGTCATTTATTGGCAAAAGAGAATTGGCAAACATTCCATTATTTGGGATTTTTTTTAGGACTGTAGACATTGCCGTTAAAAGAGAATCAATGAAAGATGCTCATAAGGCATTTCATCAAGCCAAGGAAAAACTAGATGCGGGATATAGTATTTTGATTTTTCCTGAAGGGACAATTTGGAATAAGACTCCAGAACTAAAAGAATTTAAGAATGGCGCTTTCAAGATGGCGATTGAAACTAAATTGCCAATTGTGCCTGTTACCTTCTATAATAATTACAAAGTTTTGCCTGATGAGAAAACGGAATATTATCCATCTTTAATAAAATGCAAAATTCATCGGGCAATTGAGACGGATCATCTAAATATTGATGACGCCAATAAACTTAAAGATGAAATTTACAACCTGATTAGAACCGATTTAATAAAAAACCACGTCATCCATGAAAATAACCAATGAGAAAATAGATCAATTAGCACATTTGTCAAGACTTGAGTTTGATCAAAATGAGCAGGCGAAGATTAAGACTGACCTTGAGAATATATTAGTTTTATGTGAAAAATTAAATGAGGTTGATACAGAAGGTATTGATCCTTTAATTTACATGACCGATTCTGAAAATAATGTTCGCGAAGACATAGTGGAACAAAATTTCACACGTGAACAATTGCTAAGTAACGCGCCTAAAAAGGATTCAGATTATTTCAGAGTTCCAAAGGTTATTGAACAAAACAAATAACTTATGGAAAAGTTAATTGACATCAATGGCATTCAGAAAGTATACAAAGTAGGCCAAGAGTCTGTTTTTGCCCTTCGAAATGTTGACTTAGATATTTACCGCGGTGAGTATGTTGCATTAATGGGACCATCAGGTTCAGGTAAATCTACCTTAATGAACATACTTGGTTGTTTAGATTCATTTACGGCAGGTAAATATATTTTGAATGGAATAGATGTCAGCAGCATGAGTGAAAATCATCTAGCAGAGGTTCGAAACAAAGAAATAGGCTTTGTATTTCAAACATTTAATCTACTACCAAGGATGTCAGCTTTAGAAAATGTTGCTTTACCGCTGGTATATGCTGGTTGGAATAAGAAAGATCGTCTAGAGAAGGCAGAGGAAGTATTAATTCAAGTTGGATTAAAAGATAGAATGCTACATAAGCCCAATGAATTGTCAGGTGGACAGCGTCAAAGAGTAGCAATTGCTCGTGGATTGGTGAACAATCCAAGTATTTTACTTGCCGATGAGCCAACTGGAAATTTAGACACAAAAACCTCTCTCGAAATTATGGATTTGTTTAGGGAGATTCATTACAAAGGGAATACAATCATTCTGGTTACTCACGAAGAAGACATCGCTTTAAATGCAAAAAGAATAGTAAGGTTGAGAGATGGAGTTGTTGAATCTGATCAAATAAATAATAAATTTGAACAAAATTCAAGTTTACTTGTTTAAAGCAGAATACAAATGAAAATTTATACAAAAAAAGGGGACAAAGGTCAAACATCACTTATAGGTGGTGATAGAGTTTCTAAGCACCACATCAGAATCGAGGCCTATGGCACCATAGATGAATTGAATTCTTATATCGGAATATTAAGGTCATTTGTAACCGATGAAGTTAATATTAATGTCTTGCCTGAAATACAAGACAGACTTTTTACAATTGGGAGTTTATTGGCCCAAGCTCCAGGCAGTAAAATGATTTTACCGGACTTAATTGATTCAGACATTTTGTTATTAGAAACAAGTATTGATAAAATGAATGAGGGTTTACCTGCATTAAGATCATTTGTTTTGCCAGCGGGAAGTATTGAAATTGCCCAATGTCATGTTGCCCGTTGTGTATGTAGGAGGGCAGAAAGACAAATCGTCCAGCTCGATGAATTGCAACATGTAGAGCCCGAAATATTGAAATATATCAATAGATTGTCTGACTACTTATTTGTTGTAGGCAGATATGTAGGTTTCTTAAAAAATATCCCTGAGGTTTCTTGGAAACCTAGAATGTAACAGTTTAGTTACCTGGGTTTCTTAATTTTTCTTTAAAGTATAAAGCTTCTTGGTAATTTGGTTCTATAATCAAAGCTGAATCTATGTAGGATAATATTTCCGCAGGATTTTTGGAAATCTTTGCTTTGTCCATATAACACAAAGCCTTAATTTCAATCATTTGTGAAGAGGCATCGTCTATTGATACCTCAACCATTTCTGGTTTTGTTGCAGGGTCATATAAGAATCCATTTACAATTTTTGTATACTCTTCGATGTTCTTATCACTTGCAAAAGTTGTAGCATACATATATAAGTGTTTTTTCAAACCTGATAGTTTGTAAGCTTTTTGAAGCAATGCTCTAGACTCTTCTATCTTATTGTCTGCACTTAAGAAAATACTTTTAAATTCTAAAAAGTTATAATTATTGGGACTTATTTTCAATCCTTTTTCTACAATTGCTTTCCCTGCAGTATAATTTCTTTGCTTTTTAATGTAGTAAAAAGCCAATGAATCATAGTATTGTGGTCTGTTAGAAGAATCTGAGATAATTAATTGATTAAGAGCTACTACAGCCGTATTGAAATCATGGTTGGTATAAGCATTTTGATACACTTCTTTCCAATTGTCGGTGCTAGTATTTTTACTGTTACAAGAAAAAAGAATTGCTATTGAGGCAACCAAAATGAAATAATATTGTCTATTCATATAAAACTAAAATGTTTGTATTTTGTGCAAAAGTAGGATTATTTTGAGAACTTGTCATTATTTAATCGTATTTTTGCCTATTAAAGGTATGATGAAGCTCAACAGGGTTGTCCTTTTTTTGATTTTGTTTTCTGGGTTTAACAGTGAATTGTTGGCTCAATGTGGAACGGCTTATGTTACCTCTGATGATACTGTAGTTTGTGTACCTAAGATTGTGAAATTTAAAGTTAACAAATTTCCCGCAGGTACAACTTTTGAATGGGATTTAGGTTCAGGATATGTTTCATCTGATAGTACTTATACCAAATTGTATTCTGTTGCTGGCAACTACAATGTTCGTGTTAAATTGACCTATTTGGATGGAAGTACTTGTGTTTTAGATAATAAAAATTTAGTCCAAGCAAAGCCGATACCTATACCAAAATATTCAATAACCCGTACTGTTTTATGTAAATATAATGACAGCTTTACACTTACTGATCTAACAAATAAAAGTGTATCGCGTGATTGGTTGGTTGATAATAGTTTTTATCCAAACGGAAGCAAAAGCATTAATGCTACTTTTAATAAACCTTATGGTTATAAAAGTTTTACCTTGTTTATGAAAGACAGCTTTGGCTGTGAAGGTAAAAGGACTTTTGATAGTGTAGCGTATAAAGCAGATTCAATTTCAGTCGATTTTGATGCGAATCAATTTTCAGGATGCATACCAAAAAAACTTAAATTTTATAACAATACTGACACTTTAGGTCAGTTTATTAGTTCATGGAATTGGTCATTCCCCAAAGCAATACCTATAAGTTCTAATTTATTTGAGCCAAGTAATATTACCTACAATACAAAAGATACTTTTGATGTTAGTTTAACTGTTACAACGAAACGTGGTTGCGTTTATTCAAAAACTGAGAAACAATTTCTAATGTTTGCAGACAGTGTGGTAATAGGGGCTAATTTTTCTAAAAACATACTCTGTGCGAGTGAAAAATTAATAGTTGACTTAACAGGCACCAGAAGTCAAACACCTTTTATTGATGTAACTCCTAAAAACCATGTTGACTCAGCACTTAGTCCAACAAAGTACAGATATGATTTTACCAATTTTGGAACCTACTCTTTTTATTTAACAGATGAATACAATGGCTGTATCTCAGAAAAATTATATACAAATAGGGTTCAAATTAATGGACCCATTGCTGGTTTTAAGATTCCATTTAATTACAGTTGTGTACAGCCAGATACTTTTAGAGTAATCGATACTTCAATTTTAAATGCAGGGTTAACAAAAACATTAAAGTGGGATTTGTATAATGATACATTTTTAAATACAAGTCTACAAACAGGGACAACACAACCAATGAAATTTACTTGTAACAAATTTGGATCTTATGCTGTTCGACTGATAGTTTCAGGTTCAAATGGATGTGCAGATACAATACTAAAAAGAAGTGCGTTGCAAATTAAAAAGATTGAGCCAATTTTTTCTTGGGCACCCAAACCGGCCTGTCCGGTTGAAATGTTAGAGTTTTCGAATTCAACACTTCGAGGAACGAGTAAAGCTGAGAACAGATATAGGTGGACTTTTTATAATTTAAATAATACAGTTATGAGAAGAGATAGTATTGTCTCTCCTAAAATTAGCTTTCCTGATACAGGGAAATATACTGTAAAGTTGGTTGTTTTCAATAATTTTGGCTGTAAGGATTCAATTATTTTTAATAAATTGATTGATATTTCAAAGCCTAATCCTAAGATTACTGTATACGACTCTAATGTATGTTATGGAAAGAATGTTAAAGTTAAAGTACAATATAAAGATTCAAGTTTTTACAAGTACTATTACCACAATTGGCTATTTCAACATACCGACAGTGCCAATATTAAATATGTTTATTCTGGAGACTCGATTACTGCATTTTTATTACCAGGTAAATACAATTTAATATATACTAGATTTTCTGTTAGAGGTACATGTTACGATACCTTCAAGCAAGTCATTAAAATTAGAGTAAGTGGAGTTAAGGCAGTTGTAACAACCAATCCTGTCAAAGTTTGTAACCCTAATTCAGCAGCGTTGATTGCTAAATTATATAATAACTATAATTTTAAAAATAATAACATAGACCCAATGACTTATAATTGGTCTCATAGTTATGATACTTTAAAAGTTGTAATACGAAAACCAACTATAAATCCAAGCTCTGCCTTTGTTAAAAAGTCTGGGTATTTTGGTTTTAAATTTAAATATACGCATTCTTCTGGATGTAACGATTCTGTTTATACATCCACTCTAACTTCTGGAGTGGTGGCAGACTTTCAACCAGGTAATTACGCTTGTGTAGATAAAGTACTTCCACTTGTAAATAGATCTGATAAGGATGCTATAAAATACAAATGGTTTATGAAAGATTCGGGAAGTGGGGCCATATTCTTACCAACGGATACTTCAAAAAATGCAAAAGTGCTATTTAAGAATGAAGGTAATTTTAACGTAGGTTTGGTTGTATATGGGAATGGAAATTGCACGGATACAACTCTTAGATATTTGAATGTAAATAATATTAGGGCTAGGTTTACGAGTAATGATACTCTTAATTATTGTGCACCTATTATTGCAAGAGTTACTGCACAAAGACATCCTGCAATATTGAATTACAAATGGTACATAGGTCAAGATTCAATTGTAAATAATTTAAGCACTTTCGCCTATTTATTTCAAAGAAATACTGGGCCAGCAGGGGTTGATGTAAAATTATTGATTACAGCCTATGGATGCAACGATACTGTAGAAAAGAAAAGTTTTATAAAAGTCATTGGACCTATTCCTAGTTTTTACTTGACAAATAATATTGGATGTGAAACATTAAGGGTTAAATTTAATAATCAAAGTAAATATTACAACCGCTTCTTTCTTGAGTATGGTGACGGAAGTACTTTGGATTCAGTAAATTTCAATAAACACGATTATAGTATATACGACCGTTCATTGCCAACGCAAAGTTTTAGGCCAGTGCTGTCGGTTATTGATTCATTCGGTTGTTTCGTTCAATATACGAATGATACTATTCTTGTACTACGATCACCTGAATCAAAGTTTACCGTAAATAGAGATACAGGTTGTTCTAGTTTAGATGTTACATTTAGAAATAATTCCATTGGTGGGCTTTCTTATAAGTGGGATTTTGATGGAAATGGAACTATAGACAATGCCACATTTGGACCTAGACACAGCTATCCTGCCGGAGAATATAATCCTGTATTAATTACCACTGCTACAAATGGGTGTCAAGACACAGTGAATAATCTTGTTTTTATTAAATCTTATGCAAGGCCTGATGCAAGATTTACAACCAATACAGATACGATTTGTTATAATGGGAAAATTCAATTTAGTGGAAGTAATTTGCCTTCCAATTCAGATATAAAATCTTGGTATTGGGATTTTGGAGATCCATATTCAATTCGTGATACTTCCACTAGTCAGAATACTTCTTATAATTTCAAGAAAATTGCCTTAAGTCAAGTTATTCTTCAAGTTACAGATAAAAATAATTGTACAGATACTTTTGATCATTTTGTCTATGTTTATGATACCATTGGACCAGTTTCTAATCCAATGAATTTCGTAAGTGTATCAAATAGCAAAGACATAGATATTAGTTGGAGTAAAAGTACTTTCAAGAACTTTGATTCCTACAGTCTATTTAATGACAATTCAAATAACTATACTTTATTGTACAATACAAGCAATTTGAATGATACTAATTATAAAGTATTGCAATCTTCTGGTATTAATGTCAATACTTCAAGGTATTGTTATGTCATTAAGACCAAGGATATTTGTAAGAATTTAGGAATAGTTACTTTCCCTCATTGTACGATATATTTAGAAATAAATAACGATTCGACAAACGTTTTAGAATTAAATTGGTTGCCTTATGAAGGATGGGGTGCTGGTAATGTCTCAAAATACAGAATCTATAGAAAGGTAAATAATGGGCCATTCACTTTATATGATTCAACCTCTAATAATAATTTAAATTACAAAGATAAAAAGCTGTGTACGAATACATATTGCTACTATGTGGAGGCAGTCCAAAAAAGGGGTGCTTGGACATCTAAGAGTAACATTGTTTGTCAAATGCCTAAGTATAATGCACCAACTCAAGTAGTAAATAGTATTAGAACAACTGTCTTACCTGGTAATCTTACTTATACGCAATGGGATAAATACAACTTTGTAAAGAATGTTGATCATTATGTTGTATCTAAAGAATACGCTGGATCTTCTGGTATTGATTATTATGCTTTACCTGATACAAATGGTTTTATTGATAGGGATCCTTTTTTAGAAACGGATAAATCTTCATATACTTATAAAATTCGTGCAGTTGATCATTGTGGTGCCGAATCACCTATAGGCACTGAAAATACTACAATTTTGCTTAAAGGGAAGAGTGAAGGTTATGTAGCAAAATTGCAATGGTCGGAATATAATAAATGGTTTAGTGGAGTTAAGAAGTATAATGTACTTTTAAGAGACAATAATACATTTACTTTGGTAGGCAGCATAGGGTCAAGTACGGGTAATTATACTTTTGATTTTACAGATACAAAATTGGATGACTCTATTTGCTTCAAGATTCAAGCAATAAAAGACACAAATCAATTTGTAGAGAGTTTTTCAAATTTGTTGTGCTTGATTTCAGAAGCTAAGATATTTGTTCCAAATGCCTTTACACCAAATAAAGACGGGAAAAATGAAGTTTTTATTCCAAGGGCAATTCTAATATTTAATCAAACAGGAAATCCTATTTTGGATTATAAATTTGAAATTTATAACCGTTGGGGCGAACAAGTATTTGAAAGCACCGACCTAAATGTTGGATGGGATGGAACCTATAAAGGCGAATTGTGTCAAGAAGGACATTACGTATATAAAGTGCGGGCATTGTCTTTAGATGGTGTTACAGCATTTAATTTAGAAGGCGTTTTTGTCTTATTGCGATAAGCTTCCATATTCTATTTGGGATAAGCTTATTTTCATTGTATTTTTGCACCCTAATTAAAGGGAATTTCATAAAAAATGTTCGAAAATTTAAGTTTAAAGATTGAGAAGGCCATTAAGAGTTTAAAAGGCCAAGGTAGAATATCTGAAATAAATGTTGCCGAAACGACAAAGGAGATTAGACGCGCTCTTGTTGATGCTGACGTTCACTTTAAAATTGCTAAAGAGTTTACAGATGTAGTAAAAACCAAAGCAATCGGTCAAAATGTATTGACTAGTGTTTCTCCAGGTCAATTATATACAAAAATCGTTAATGACGAGTTAACCCAATTATTAGGTGGAGAACATAAAGATATTGTAATTACTGGAAGTCCTGCCATTATATTGATTGCGGGTTTACAAGGTTCTGGTAAAACGACATTCTCAGGTAAATTAGCAAAATACATTCGTTCTAAAGGGCGAAATCCTTTGTTGGTTGCTTGTGATGTTTATAGACCAGCTGCAATAGAACAATTAAAAGTATTAGGTGCATCTATTAACACAGATGTATACACTGAGCTTGAAAATAAGAATCCAGTTGAAATTGCAAAAAACGCAATTGCTTATGCAAAAGAGCATAATAACAATGTTGTAATTGTCGATACTGCTGGTCGTTTGAGTATTGATGAAGACATGATGCAAGAAATCTTCAACATCAAACAAGCATTAAATCCTTCAGAAATTTTATTTGTTGTGGATGCAATGACAGGTCAAGATGCTGTTAATACTGCAAAGAATTTTAACGACCGCTTAGATTTTGATGGTGTGGTTTTAAGTAAAATGGATGGTGATACCCGTGGTGGTGCTGCATTGTCTATTAAATCTGTGGTAAATAAACCTATCAAATTTGTCAGTAACGGTGAAAAATTAGATGCCTTAGATGTTTTCTATCCAGACCGTATGGCTGGTAGGATTTTGGGCATGGGTGACGTTGTAAGTTTGGTTGAAAGAGCCCAGTCGGTTTATGACGAAGAAGAAGCAAAGAAGTTAAATAAGAAAATAAGCAAAAATAATTTCGATTTTGACGATTTCTTACAACAACTTCAACAAATTAAAAAGATGGGTAACATCAAAGATTTGATGGCCATGATTCCCGGTGTTGGTAATAAAATCAAAGATCTTGACATAGATGAAAATGCGTTCAAAGGTATTGAATGTTTAATTCAGTCAATGACTCCATCTGAACGTCAAAATCCAGATATATTAAATGCTTCTCGTAAAAACAGAATTGCAAAAGGAAGTGGTAAGTCTATTCAAGACTTAAATAAACTTTTGACTCAATTCAATGATATGAAGAAGATGATGAAGAATATGAATAATATGCGTGCTAAAAACTAATTTACTTTAGTAAGTGCGCATATGATTTTCTGATTTTATTTACTTTGGGGTCAATAACCACTGTGCAATAACTGTTTTTTTCTCTATTTAAATTATAGTAGTCTTGGTGATAGTCTTCGGCTGGATAAAATGTTTCAGCTGGACTAATTTCAGTAACTATTTTGTCTTCAAAAACTTTTTCAGCGTCTAGTTCTTGGATGTAATTTTCTGCAATCGTTTTTTGCTCAGAATTATGATAAAATATAGCTGAACGGTATTGTGTGCCTATGTCGCCACCTTGTCTATTGAGCGTTGTTGGGTTATGCATGCTGAAAAATACTTTTAGCAATACTTCATAAGAAATAATATTTGGGTCAAAATAAACTTCAACAGCTTCTGCATGCCCAGTTAATCCGCTGCAGACTTCTCGATAGGTTGGATTTTTTATTTTACCCGCGGTGTATCCACTAAGCACTTTTTCAACGCCTTTCAATCTCAGCAACACGGCTTCTATACACCAAAAACAGCCAGCAGCTAATGTTGCAACTTCTAAATTATTATCTTTCATGATCTTCAATCAATTAAACAAAATCAATACCACAAAGTTATATAAATTTAATTGATACAAGGTTTTTCAGAGTTTAAACCTAGTTTGTTCTTGTTTGTATTCTTTATATTTGCCAATTCATGTTAAAATACAAATATTCTATAGGTGTTGCTTTCTTGCTTTTGTTAAGTTCATGCGGTTCTCGTGTAAAAAAGACAAATGAATTGCCAGGTTATTATCAGCAATGGCTATTTATTAAAACAAATGGGAGTAATGTGCTTCCTGATATGCGACAATACAATTGGAATCAATCCTCAAGTAAGAGGGCTGTTTCAAATGCTTTGTTAAATGTTCTTGAGCTTGGTCCAAATAATGTTGGGGGAAGAATTAGGGCAGTAGTTATAGATAAATCCAATACAAATAGGTTGATAATTGGAGGTGCATCTGGAGGGGTTTTTATTTCTGAAAACAAAGGATCAAGTTGGAGACCAATAAACGATCAGGCGGTTTCACCTAGTGTTACGTTTATGGATCAAAATCCATTGACTCCATCAGTTATTTATTATTGTACAGGTGAAGCTTCAGGTAATAGCGCTGACTTAACTGGTGCCGGAGTATTTAAATCAGTTGATGGTGGAAACACATTTACCCAATTGGCTGCTACAAATAACACAAATTTTTCTTTTTGTTGGTCGGTTAAATGCTCGCCAAAAGACACCAATACACTTTATGTTGCCACACACAATGCAGGACTATGGAGAAGCAATGATGCTGGTTTAACTTTCAGTCGTGTGTACAACACAGGAACTCAAATTAATGATTTAGAGCTATTACCTGATGGTGCCGTTTTATTTACAATTAAAGGTTCTGGGGTATACCGATCTGCAACAGGCGCAATTAATACTTTTTCTAAAGTTGCATCAATAAATTCAGCATCATCTGCAAGAGCTGAAGTTGCATATTGTAAGAACTTCCCAAATGTAGTTTATGCCGCAATTTCTGGTCCTGATAATTCATATAATGGGGTTTTAAAAGCTTTTTATAAATCAAGTGATGGAGGAAAAACATTCATAGAAAAAGGCAATCCAAATGGAACAGTTAACTTTGGTTTTACATGGTATTGTATGAGTATGGCAGTAAAAGATAATGATTCTAATTCTATATTTATTAGTGGAGTAGATGTTGGATATAGTAAGAACGGAGGCGTGTCATGGAGTGCAGGTAATGAAATGCACGCTGATAATCAAGTTTCAGTTTTCTCTGGGAACAACTTATATCTTGGTAGCGATGGTGGTTTATGTGTTTATGATTGGTCAAATCCAAATGTATACACAAGTCTAAATAATGGCATTAATATTACTCAATTTTACCATGGCGATGTGTCTCCTCATAGCAATGCGATTTTTGCTGGAGCTCAAGACAATGGAACCAAACAGAGTATTAATTCTAATAAAACTTTTTCAAATGTTTATGGCGGAGATGGAGGATATTCATTTTACCATGCAAACGATGCAAATATTAAATACTATGCAACACAAAATGGTGCAGTTTATAAAAATGGTGTAACCATCAGCAATAATATTCCTACAACAGACACAAAATGGTTTATTCACCCTTATCATGTGAATGCGGTACAAGGTAATTATGTTGTCTATCCTTCAAGTACCAATTTGTATTTTTCAAAGAATGCAGGTAGTAATTTTACACTTGCAGGTAGTATAAAAGTTGGAAGATTTTTCTCAGCAGCTTCTTCAAATGATGCCAATCCTTCAATTTTTTCAGGAGGTAGTGCGGCGTTTATGGCTATCGATTCAATATTAAATCCAACTCCTATTGTTAAAGATTTAAGACTTGCTATGCCTTCCATACTTAGGTCTTCATTTATTGGTGGTATAACTGTGTTTCCAGGTTCAAGGGATAAAGTTTTTTTAGCATTAAACAATGTGTCTGATTCAGGCCGTGTTTATTTGGCTAGTGACTTATTTAGTGCTAAACCTATTTTTAAAAATATCAGTGGTAATTTACCTAAAGGCCTTCCTGTAAATTGGGTAGAATGCGATCCTTTAAATCCTTCAAATGTTATTTTTGCTGGCACAGATTATGGTTTGTATGTAACTGAAGATGGCGGTATTACTTGGATAAAGGATACACGCTTTCCATCAACTGTAATTAGTAATATTAAAATACATAAGAACAAAAAGGATATTTATTTCTTTACCCATGGTAGAGGTATTTTTAAAGCACAAATTAATAATTCGGCTATAAGTTCAATACAAGAGAATATTTCATCCAAGGTTAAAATTTACCCAGTGCCAGCTTCAAAGCAAATAAGTGTAGAGTTTGAGTCTACTATTATTGGTTCTTATGAATTAATTGATTCAAAAGGTTCAAGTATATTAACTGGTGAATTTGAAGGTAATTTGATTCAAATAAATACTTCTAACTTGTCAACTGGAGCTTATGTTTTAATTTGTAGAACACCTGAAGGAATAATCTCTAGATCAATTGCTATTTCTCAATAAATGTCATCACACCACATAGTTCGTGAAGGCCAAGAACCGGCCTTGCTTATAGCCAACGGTGAGGCTTGTAGTAGAGAATTATTGGATCAGTTGTTGGAATGGAGTCCTTATGTTTTGGTGTTGGATGGAGCATTGGATAAGGTACTTAATTTAGGGATAAAGTTTGATGCTATTTTGGGAGATTTTGATACGTATAATCAAGATGAAATTAGTGCCATGGTTCAACCAAATACCGAAGTTGTTTATACGCCAGATCAGGAAAAAACAGACCTTGAAAAAGGTCTTGAATTTTTAATTGCAAAGAAATTTGCTGCAGTAAATATCATATGGGCAACGGGTAAGCGAAGCGACCATTATATGAATAATATAGCTATTCTAGCGCGATATAAAGATCAAATAAATCTTGTTATGCTTGATAACTATTCTAAAATTTATCCAATCAACTCAGGTTATAAAAAGCACTTCTCAGAAAATACCAATGTTTCGCTTATTCCATTGAATAAAGTTGAGAAGGTGAAGACGAGTAATTTGGTATGGAATCTAGACAATGAAACACTTGATTATCCATACCGAACAAGCAGCAGCAACAAAGTATTAGCAACAGGTATTGTTGAAGTGAATTTTGATAATGGTATTTTGTTGATGATGGAATGTATTGACTTACATTAAATCTTTTCGAAACAATTAAAACTACTTTTATGGACTTCATAGTGTCCAATTCTATTGGATAGCAAGTCATTATGTGAAAACATTTTGATTCCTTGATTCTGTAAATTGTTATAAGTTTGAAGTGCTCGTATTCAATGTAATTTGGAATTATAAGGAAGATTAGCATTTAACTATATGACATCAAAAAGACAATTTATTTCTGCCGACTTTAAAGTTACAAGTTGGGAATTATTACAACCATATTTTCAGAACTGCCTAGATAGAACTATTTCCAATATCGATGAGTTTCAAGCTTTCCTAAAGGACTTAAGTGAATTGGAAAGTGTTGTTAGTGAAGACTTGGCATGGCGTTATATCAAAATGACTTGTGATACTGAAAACAAAGGTCTTGAAGAATCATATATTAATTTTGTTACTGAAATTCAACCAAATATTGCGCCATTTGAAGATCAATTAAATCAGAAAATTGCCGCATCTAATTTTGTAAATGACTTGTCAAAAGACCAAGCCTATTTTATCTATTTCAGATCAATAAAAAACGCAATAGAATTGTTTAGGGAAGCGAATATTCCATTGCATGCAGAAATGCAAACCTTGTCACAAAAATACGGGACTATTACAGGTGGAATGTCTGTAGAAATTAATGGAGAAACTCTGACACTTCAGCAAGCTTCTAACCATTTAAAATCGACAGATAGAGGTATGAGGAAAATGGCCTATGAAACCATTAACAAACGTCGTTTAGAAAATAAGGCTGAGTTAGATGAATTGTTTGATTCTCTAGTGAAATTAAGAAATACAGTAGCCATCAATAGTGGTTTCCCAAATTACAGAGATTATATGCATAGGGCTTTAGGGCGCTTTGATTATTCTGTTAACGACTGTTTTAGTTTTCATAAAGCAATTGAAAATGTGGTTGTGCCACTTTGTAGAAAAATTGAATTGGAAAGAAAATCAAGTTTAGGCTATTCAGATTTAATGCCATACGATTTGTCTGTTGATCCGCATAATAGAGAGCCTTTACATCCTTTTACAGATGGTAAAGATTTGTTGGATAAATCTATAAAATGTTTTGAACGCATCGACCCAAGCTTTGCCGATAATTTGCGTATAATGGCAGATAAAGGATTTTTGGATTTGGACAGCCGCTTAGGTAAAGCACCAGGGGGATACAATTACCCTTTGGCAGAGAGTGGCATACCTTTTATTTTCATGAATGCTGCTGGTAGCTTGCGCGATGTAGAAACTATGGTTCATGAAGGCGGACATGCCATGCATTCATTTTTAAGCGAGAATTTAGAATTAAATGCATTTAAAAATGTTCCAATGGAAGTAGCAGAAGTTGCGAGTATGTCCATGGAATTAATTAGCATGGAAGCATGGGATGTGTTTTTTGAAAGCAAAGAGGAATTGAAACGTGCAAAAATCGAGCAATTAGAGGGTGTGATAGCAACATTGCCATGGATTGCAACAATTGATGCATTTCAACATTGGATATACACAAACCCAACGCATACATTGGAAGAGAGAACTGCAGCTTGGATAGAAATTGCAGGAAAATTTGATGCAGGTGTTTGTGATATGAGTATTTATAAAAATTTCTTGGCCAATAGCTGGCAAAAGCAATTACACGTTTATGAAGTTCCTTTCTATTACATTGAATATGGCTTTGCACAACTAGGCGCGATTGCTATTTGGAGAAATGTATTATTGGATAAAAAGAAAGGACTTGAAGGATATAAAAATATGTTGAGTTTAGGATATACTAAAACAATTCCTGAGTTGTTTGAAGCGGGTCAAATTAAGTTTGACTTTTCAGCAGAATACGTAGGGGAGTTGTTTGCATTTGTTTGGGATGAATTACAAAAATTAAAAGCGTAATAATGAAAAAATTTCTTATCGTTTTATTGGTTATTGCCGCCATAATTGGTGGATATTTTTTATGGCTTAAATGGTCGCCTAATAAGTTTGTTGACGGATATTATTTGGTTCCGAATGACGCAGTTATGGTTATGGAAACCGAAGATCCAATAAATAATTGGCAAACCTTTAGTGCAAGCAATTTATGGCAAGGAATAAAAACTTTTCCAGCATTTGCTGAGCTAACACAAAGTGCCGATATGATGGATGATGTCATTAAGTCCAATCAGCAAGTATTTGCACTGTTGGGTCAAAAGCATTTGCTGATTTCAGTGCATATGACCAAAGCAAAGGATTATGATTTTGTGTATTATGCAGATATGAAGGAAGCCTCTAAATCGAGTGTATTACAGGCGTCTTTAACAAGTATCATCAAACAATTTGATTATACCCATACTGTTCGAAATTATAACAATATAGAAGTTAATGAGTTTTTAGATCCTAAAAGCAGAGATGTTTTGTCAATTGCATTTATAAATAATTATTTGGTGTGCACTTATAGTAAGCAATTGGTAGACCGTGTAATTGATGCAAGTATGAACCCTAGTGCTCAAACCGGATTGGATGCAAGGTTTACAGAAGTTAATCAATTGACCTCAGCAGATGGCATGTGTCGTTTGTTTATCAATTACAATACTTTCCATCAATACTTAGGTGTTTATATGGATGATGTTGCAGATGTAAAAGCATTGTTCTCAAGTATGTTTTATACTGGTTTGGATGTTAAATTGGAAGATGATTTGTTGCTGGCCGATGGATATAGCATTGTAAATGACAGCATGAGTTCTTACCTACAAGCCTTATCAATTTCAGGTAAGTCAAGTACTGATGCTGAAAAGGTCTTCTCTGAGAAAACATCATTCTTTGTTAGTTTGGGATTTAGCGATTTTAATACGTTTTATGGCAACTTAGAAAAGACTTTAATTACCCATGGTAAAGAATATCAAGAACAGCAAGCAGCCTTAAAAAAGCTCGAGCGTTTGCTAAACATAAATATACAAAAAAATGTATTTGATTGGATAGGAACTGAGATTGCTATTGCACAGTATGAAACAGATGTTTTAATTGGCAATAAAGTGCGAAATGTAATGGCGATTAAAGCATCCAATATCAATTCGGCCAAAGAAAATTTAGCCATGATAGAGAAGCAAATACGCAAGCGTACACCAATTCGTTTTAATGATGTTGTTTACAATGGATACGAAATAAAATATTTAGAGGTAAAAGGATTGTTTAAAGCCTTTTTAGGTAAACTGTTTTCTAAAATTGAAAAGCCTTATTATACCGTGTTGGGAGATTATGTGGTTTTAAGTGATGATCCTAAAACCTTATTGTTGACTATTGACGATTTTATTGCTCAGAAGACTTTGGCAAACAAAACAGAGTACCGAGATTTTAGATCTCGATTTGCCAACCAAACAAGCGTATTGGCCTATATCAGTCCAAATCATCACTTTGCTAATTTCAAAGGTTTATTAAATCCTGAAAGTTGGAAAAGCACTCAAAAGAATCAAGCTTATGTAAGATGTTTTGAACATGTTGGATTGAGTTTAAGTGGGGATGGCGATAGAATGCGCACGGTAATGGGAACTCAATATTTACCATGGGTTGCGCCTGAAGTAGTTGTAGATACTACAGAAAGTGAGACAGATACTCTAACTGCAATGGACTTGTTTTTAATACAAAACTTCCAGGGCAATATGAATACCTCATATTATGAAAATGGAAATCCACGTGTTTCAGCTGAAATGGAAGGAACGGTTATGGATGGTGTGTATGTAGAGTATTATGAAAATGGTGTTATTAAATTAAAAGGTAAGTACCGCAATGGTGTAAAGCAAGGCACTTGGAAATATTATAAAGCCGATGGCAGTTACGACCGAAAAGAGAAGTATATCGACGGGGCGTTAAAGAAACAAGGACTCTTGGAACGTGTATTGGGCATAGACTTATTTGGCGGCGGAGAGGGTGATTGAGTTTATTTGTTAGAATAAATTAATTCAAGCATTTGATAAATTAATCAAATTAGTTACCTTTGCACTCCCGTAAGGGCCCTTAGCTCATTTGGTTAGAGCATCTGACTCATAATCAGAGGGTACTTGGTTCAATCCCAAGAGGGCCCACAAAAAAGAGAGTGAGAATGAGAGCGAAAGCGGCCATTCGGCTCTCTTTTTTTTTGTTTCCTCCATCTGTGTGCCGCTGAAGCTTTAGCGGAGGCGCAAGCTGAAAGCGGAGGAGGACGTCACACTCATTCTCACATTCACACTCACTCTAAAAAGGACTTTCTTGAAAGCGTCTACATTGCACCTGTTTTACGTAGCTCTAAGCTATTTCATAACCACAATTTTTTGTACGATTAAATCGCCAGAATTGGAGTAAACATAAAGGTAGTAAATTCCATTTTCTAAATCGTTTAAATCAATATCAACTTCGTTGTTTTCATTCTGAAAATTGACTTGTTTTTGTATAAGCATTTTGCCACTTAAGTCAGCAATAGAATAGCTGTAATCTATTGGTTTTAATAATTCAACTTTTAAAGTGATCAACCCCTTGTTTGGGTTAGGATATGCAACGGCTTTTGATATGTTAACCTTGTTTTCTTTACAAGCATCTGTATATACACAAGGAACTTTGTGCGTACTGTCCATTTCACTTTTGATTTGTGCTTGTTCTGAAGCAGGTAAGAGTTTTAGGAATTCAGGAGTAGGCTTAAACCACAACAAATAATTTGGTCTCGCCGCATGATTGTATAAGTCAATTGTATTGTAAGAGCGTTTGGTCTCAAATAATACAGGGATTAATTGGTTAAAATCAATTTTAGATGCATCCTTTTCAGCATTGGTTTTAAAGGAAACATAGGTGTATTTGCCAAGGTCATTGCTGATGTAGTCAGG